>NZ_JTJC03000001.1:318717-319509 GCF_000817735.3 Scytonema millei VB511283
CCCAATATGAATTTCTGAGTGACATGATTCCAGAGCCTAAACTAGGTGGTCGTCCCCGTACAGTCAATATGTGGGAGATTTTCAACGCAATTTTCTATGTGTTGTGCGAAGGGGTACAATGGCGAGCACTACCGAGTGACTTTCCAGCATGGCAGACTGTATACACTTATTTCCGTAACTGGCGCATTGATGGGACATGGTTGAAGCTTCACGACAGCCTGCGAGAGTGGTTCAGAATCGAGCAGCAGCGTCATCCCAGTCCATCAGAAGCGATTATCGATAGCCAAAGTGTGAAAAGCACCGCGATGGTACATGAAGCGGTGGGCTATGATGCGGGCAAACAAATCAAAGGACGCAAGCGGTTTATGAGTGTCGATACTTTGGGGTTAGTATTGCGGGTATTGGTCACAGCCGCCAGTGTTGGAGAACGAGAGGGAGGTAAACAAGTACTCCAGAAGGTAAAACAGATGGGTAAAAAGGTGTCCCGTTTGACAACCATTTGGGTCGATGGCGGCTTTGACGGTACATCGTTCATGATGTGGGTGATGGACTTCTGCCGTTGGATTGTGCAAGTGGTGCTGCGACCAGAACAAACTAAGGGTTTCGTGTTGCTCAAAAAACGTTGGGTGGTGGAGCGCACTTTCGGCTGGCTAATGGGGTGTCGGCGATTAGTCAGAGACTATGAATTATTGCCCCAAACCTCCGAGACTTTTATCTACCTTGCCATGATCCGTATCATGGTTAGGCGGCTGGCATAAAATCTCACCCTTCAAAACTTTTCAAACATCCTCT
>NZ_JTJC03000001.1:919709-1081132 GCF_000817735.3 Scytonema millei VB511283
TTGGTCCATGAAAAGTGACTAAATTAGTTCGAGCTGTAATCCCTAAAATTAGAGCAGTAATATCGCTAAATCCAACAATAATTTTGGGATTTTTCCGAATTAATTCGTAATCTAAATATGGTAAAATTCTGCTAGAACCCCACCCACCTGTAATCGGCAAAAGAGCAGCAACTTTAGGGTCGGCAAAAAACTGATTTACATCAGCAGCGCGATCGCGGTCTTGTCCAGCTAAGTAACCGTAGCGATCCAAGACATGAGGTGCAAGTTTCGGTTCTAACCCCAATCCTCTCACAGCATCGCGGACAATATCTAAATTTTCCCGCACAAATGTCGCCCCAGCAGGGCTAATAATTCCGACTACGGAGCCGGGTTTGAGTCTGGCTGGCTTGATGGGAGAATTCGGAATTCGGAATTCGGAATTTTTGACTTTTGACTTTTGACTTTTGACTTTTGAATTGTTCCCTTGTCCGAATACAGGTGAACCAACTATAGTACCAATACCAGCAGTAGCGATCGCAGTTTTGAGAACTTGACTGAAAAATTGACGGCGTGGGAACATTGAGCTTAGCGATTTGGCGTACCAGCTAGCCGAGTGAAAGCATTCTCGACATCTGGGGGTAATTGACGCATAATTTTACCCTTTTCGCGATCGACTGCTACTAATATGACTCTTGCCGTTACATACAATTCTTGGCTGTCGGGAGATTGGATTTGATAGTCCCAATTGATCCGCACGCCTTCCATATCCGCCATACGGGTTCTGACTATGGCATCCATTCCCATTTTGATCGGACGATGGTAGCGTACTGCGAGTTCTACCACGGGTAGGTCGCAACCCAAAGCGACTAAGTCAGCAAAATTAATCCCAATCGATCGCAAGCATTCTACCCGCGCTTCTTCCATCCAGGCTATGTACGAACCATGCCAAACAACACCAGCATAATCTGTATGATGGGGTTGGACTCGGACTGGATATTCAAACCAATCTGTAAAGGCTACATTAGGTAGGTTGGTTGGGGACTGTTCTCGTGCTTGACTCACTGTGCAGTAATGGGTAATAGGTAATAGGTAATGGGTAATGTGCGTAGTTAGCAGTTGATGGCAGCTACCAACTACCAACTACCGACGACCAATTACCATATGCAATCATACTTTAACAAATGTCCACTCCAAACTTTTCATCGGCGCAGTTTGTAATTGCTCTGTCAGTTCGGCATTACTACCAAATTGTAGTTGGGAAAGGTATGAGGCTTCTACGTTGACAGTAAACTCCTTCTCTTCAAAGCACCAAGGGGTAACAGTAACTTTGCCATCCTTCAACTGAATAATATCGTAGCGATCGCCATCTGGTCCTTTACCAATTTCTAAGGCGCGTTCGTCTACTGGTAATTGACGATTACAGAGAATCAACGAGAGGCGATCGCACCACTGAAAAAATGCATAAGCTTCTTCAGCATCTTTCTGGCTAATTTTAAGTTCTTTCCTATATTGCTTTTGTAGCTCTAATTGTTCGTCGAGAAACTCATCCAGCTCCGATGACTCTCCCCGTTTTCCTTCATTCAAAAAGCTAGTATGCATAGAAGTTAGCATTGTCACCCACCGTCCCCGATAGCGTGCGTTGGAGATATGCTGTTTCAGCTTGGGTAGATGGGTACTAGTGTCGAGAGTAAAGTCTAACGGCGCACCAGCTGGTGTGAGGCTATTTTCTTCCCATTCCTTTTCTAAATCGTCGTGGTGGGAAATTGCCGCTATAGTTTCGTAGATCCGTGGCGGAAAATCTTTACGTCGCCAGTGTCCGGCGATTTGTGCTGCCAGTAGCGCATGAGCGCGATGGTAAATAACTTCCCAACCTGTTTCAGTTTGATTAGCAATCATATATCAGTTATCAGTTATCAGTAAAGAAAGGGTGTAGTGAGTGGTGCGTGAAGAAAGGGTGTGGAGTGCAGGTGTAGTAGATTGGTCACTAGCCACTAGCCACTAGCCACTATTCACTGGTTTAATCTCCACCTAATTCGACAATCTTGCCAATATTGAAATCTATCCTGATCCAGCCTTTGAGTCGGCGGAGATTGTCTAAAAGCAAGAGGGGAATTTGCCAGTGGTGTACCATTAAAAATGGCAAAGGATCGTCCATCGCAAAAATTGCATCCTGCCCACGCCAGATGTTTTGAAACCAGGTCTGTAATTGTTGAAAAGAGCGAATTCCAGTTAGCCGCCAGAGTTCGTGATAAGTCCAATATGTAGGCTTGCTGGTTGGTAGGGGTTGCAACGGATATATTGTAGAGGCGGGTTTACCCGAAATATTGTCGATCGACGAAGAATTCAATAAACCCGCCCTAGACGTAGAGGTATTACATGTAGCGTCTTCAGATAAAAAAGCATCGGCTACGCCTGGATGATTATAAAACATTGTAATTGCTGAGTGGGTGCGGGGGTTGCACTCGATCGCGTAAATGTTTCCATCCTCAGCTTGAATAAAGTCAAAAGAAGCTTGTCCGGTAATTCCTAATTCTTTGACAAAATGACGCACCCATGCAAGTATCTCTGGCTTGTCAACGTTTTCGTAATTGACTTGAAAAGCCGAAGACTCGCAACAGCAGTGCATTCTTAATTCCCCATTGCGGACGGTGCTGTGAGTGCAATATTCCTGTCCTGGGATAAATTCCTGCATAATCCAGGGCTTTTCAGGACTAATCGGCAGGCTGTTGACAAAAGCTGCTGTTTGTGATGGTGTAGCGCAGGGTAGCTTAGTTAAGTTTAAACGACGTACCGAGTCGTAGGGAATGCTTTTGAGGATATACGGACGTTCTGCATCGGAAAAGTCGAAATTAACAACTTGTTCTGGATTGGTAATCTTGAAAGATTTGGGGACGGATAGACCGAGCGATCGCGCTTTCTCGGCAAAATCATACTTATCGTCTAACATCTGCGTCACCTCTGCATCGAAGTGAAACACCTCGCAGCAGCCAGATAGGACTGATTTAGCCAAAGAGTCATAGTAGCTAGCGACGGGACTACAGACGGGAACGTAGACATCGATATTTTCTTGTTTGGCGATCGCCAGCAATGCTTGTGAATAGCCTTCCGGGTCTTTTTCCGGTGCGGGAACGGTATAAAAGCGATCGACGGCGTTAGAAAACCGATGTCCGGTTAACCAATATTTATGCGTTTCTACCAATACCACCCGATGCCCGACCAGATGAAACGAACGGGCGAGTTGCAGGGCTTTGGTCATCTTCCCCCCCGTCAGCATAATGTTTTTGGGTTGCGATACAGGCAAGATGCCCCTGTCACGAAACGGCTGGCTGACGAGATTCCACAATAACGCTGTCAAGACAACGATACAGTTGAAAGGAAAGGCGATCGCGAGTAGAAGTAACGTTCCCAGATTTTGGAATACTGCAAATATCTGCATGGTAGGGGTAATAGATTGTGGTAGAAGCAAGGCAACGCCTTGCTTTTACCGATTTATATACGCCGGATAACGGTCAAACCATCGCGTAGCGGTAGCAAAACCTGTTCC
The DNA here is from genome assembly GCF_000817735.3 of Scytonema millei VB511283. Lineage (NCBI taxonomy): Bacteria > Bacillati > Cyanobacteriota > Cyanophyceae > Nostocales > Scytonemataceae > Scytonema > Scytonema millei. The sequence goes on from NZ_JTJC03000001.1 coordinate 923,233, forward strand.
ACGCGGGGGTCAGCAGCTACGATGCGGTTAAATTGGGCGATCGCTTCTCCGTTCGGGGTGCGCTGGTCGGGTGGTAGGTATGGTTGTCCTTGCAACAAGGTATTATCAACGCAGATAAATCCTCCAGAAGGTACTAAATCTGCATCTAGCAAGAGGTGGAAATAATCTACGTACTCCTTCTTATCGGCATCGATAAATACCAAGTCAAAAGACTCTTTGGCTGCTGCCAATTTCTGCAATGTTTCCAAAGCTGGGGCAACTTCCACAAAAATTTTACTTCCGTGGGGAGATGCATGAAAGCAGTCAATTGCAAAATCTGCCACGTATCGATCCACTTCGCAAGCCACTAAGCGTCCCTCTTCTGGTAAAGCCTCTGCCATTGCTAAGGCAGAGTAACCCGTGAACATCCCAACTTCCAAAACATTTTTGGCTTTGGTCATGTGGACGAACATTTTTAATGTTTGTCCTTCCAAATGTCCAGACAGCATCTCTTGTTCTAACTGGCGGACTGTTTCCTGGTCAGAAAATCGTTTTTCCCAAGGTTCAGCACAGGTCTTTTTTGCTAGTGCGGCGAGGGCAGCAGACTCTTCGGTGGAAACGGCTTCGATATACGGGTCGATGCCTGCGGCGAGTTGCCATACTTGCTGAATTTTGGCAGCTACCTCTAAAGAAATGTTTTGTTCTTGCGCCACTAACTCTAGGATTTGTTGCAATTGCTGCACCAGAATCCCCAAGGGCGTAACTGGTCTTGCCGTGTTTTCTTTCTGAGGTGCGATCGTCATGGTTATACGCTCCCTACAAGTTCGGGTTCTTGTACCATGTAAGCATCAACACCGTCACCACCGCGAGGATAGGTCGCGCACAGTTGCTTGTGTTCGGCTAAAGCGGCGTTCAGTTCTTCCCGCGTCAGGTCGTTGACGAAGAAGCAAGTACCGATAGGTTTGGGCATTGCGGCGCGTAGTTTGCTGTCTCTGGTTTGCATAATCGACTCAGTTGCCTGCCAGAGTAAATCGCCTTCTAGTAAAGGATGGTCGAGGGCTAAGCCGATCCGACTCATTAAGCCAAGGATGCGATCGCGGTCTTGGGTAGAGATGTAGCCGCGTCTTGCTGCGAGAGTGGCTGAGAATGCCATGTCAATATTCACAGCGTGACCGTGGAAGATCGGTACGTTGGGGGCGAGTTCTAAAGTCGGACTCCAGGTATGACCGTAGGCAATGACGCGATCGAGGTCAATTTCATGCAAGTTGGGAGTTTCCAACTCGATCATCGTCTTAATCGATTCGTAATTGACTTTGTAGGCAATTTCCTGAAGTTCGGGAGTTGCATCTACATAACCGAAGTGAGTTTGCAGAAGTTGTTCGCCATACTTCTCCAGTAAATTGAAGACTTCAGCGTTGGCAACTACGGCAATTTTTACGAGTTCTGCCATACCGTTACGCACTTGGGCTGTAGGTAGGGTGCGCAAGAAAGAAAAATCAAGGATGACCTGTTTGGGTGCGTGGTAAGCGCCTAAGCGATTTTTCAGTTTCTTATGGTTCACTGCAACCTTAATTGCAACCCCAGCATCGATCAGACCGATCAAGGTCGTCGGGACGCGGATGAAGTTAGAGTTACGACGATAAGCAGCACAGGCAAAACCAGCTACGTCTGTGACTAATCCCCCACCAACCACTAAGACTGGTTCTTTGCGGACTAAGCCGAACTCGGCAAATGCATCGATAATTGTTTCGAAGGTCGCGATCGTCTTATTTGGTTCGGTGATGGTGATAGGAAATACGGTCAGATCGATGTTGTAATGCTGAAAGTAAGCTTCAATTTGTTCGCCATACAATCGATATACATTGGCATCGATAACGGTCAAACAGCGTCCGTATTTTTGATATTGGTCGGCAATTTCACGGTTGCTAATGTCAAAAGCACCATTAATACAGAGGAGGCTGAATTCAATCTTTTCGTAACCCTCAACGTGAAAAGCTGTTTCAGTCGCCGTGAACTTTGCTTGTACTTCGCTCATGAATTTTACCTGTGTGAATTAGTCCAACAAAAATTAGCGACTTGCATGTAGCGCCGCAAGACCAAGTAGATGCAAAAGAAATTCAGCAAAAGTACATCGGATACAGTAGTAAATACTTACCCAATTTTTGACTTCACTTTTTTCTGTTGCCTCTAGCCACTCGCCACCGTGTTTGGGGATGCGATGACAGAAAGCCTAATAAGTTCGCGTCAATGATGATGGCGATAACTCCATTAAGTTAAACGCTACGCTACACTACTCCTTCGGAGAAGCAAGCTACGTGAACGCTAACGCAATTTCTGTTCGCCCCTTTACTCTCAGCTACACTTTCATAGCTGGTACTACTCTTATTAGGTCAAAAAATACATTACTAAAGCCAGGTTAACTATCCCCTATTATGTTTCCCACTCTGAATACAGAGGGCAGAAAAGGAGGAGAAAGACTAACATCGGCAGATTTTTATTGCGCTTTGAGAGTCAAATGACTCTGACAATACATTAGCAGCAAGTAAAGATTATTTGCAATCCTTGACAAAAACAAATCTTTATAGAAGACAAAAAATTTGCTGCAATGTGGCGATTAAACATTGCTTAAACTGCCGATTGGAATTGCTTATTTTACTGCTGTTACCCTATTTTTTGCCGAATCTGCGATCGCGGTTGACAATCTGTACAAAATACTGAAATCCCCGAGCTTTGGCAAGCCTAAATGCTTGGTTTTGAAGTAGTTTTACTAATAAGAATAGCGGCTATGGCTATCAAACCACCTCTTCGATCTCCAGGTTTCCATTTGAGATTGCAACCGTAATTAACTCCCTGCTCTGGATTTAGAGGAGATCGATTCAGTTCAACATTGGGCTTGTATTGCAAGTTTTGCTCCCTTATGGACTTTGCCACACTTAACGCGATCGCAGCTATGCCAAGGCACTCGCGCGCGTGAGTCTATTCACGTTACATCACAAAAATAAACTGAAGCCGAAATTTCTGTCCTCAGTCCAAAGTAGGAGTTGTATTTACTGTCAGAAAATTGACGATAATTACCATAATTATCTATACAACCCTATTCATAAATTCTATCAAACTCAGCAGTTATTTACAAGAGTTTACATAAAATTGAGGAGCGATCGCCAAATATTTTCCCAAAATTTTATTGACTAGTTTCAACACACAATTTATTACTTTTATAACTATAGATAGATGTAATCAGTTGTCAGTAGAGAGTGGCTAGTGGCTGGTGGCTAGTGGCTAGTAGTAAATAGGATGTGTGGGGGGTGTAGGGTGACAGTGACCAGTGACCAGTTAGTTATTTTATCTCCCCCATCCTCCTCAGCTCAAGAGCAGCTCTCTTCTCCCCCTTGTCTCCCTACTCCCTGCTCCCTGCTCCCTGCTCCCTACTATTACAGAATTTAAAGTTATGTAGCCTTTTACTGAAGTGGATTCAGACTCTACGGTAAACTAAGCCTTGATTATGAGTCTATGCCAACATAAAACGCTCGTTGGAGTCTTAATTTCCATGTCTCATACCGTTAAAATCTACGATACCTGTATCGGCTGCACCCAGTGCGTGCGGGCTTGCCCGACAGACGTGTTGGAGATGGTTCCTTGGGATGGCTGCAAAGCCGCTCAAATTGCTTCCTCTCCCCGCACGGAAGACTGTGTAGGCTGCAAGCGCTGTGAAACAGCTTGTCCCACCGACTTTTTAAGCATTCGCGTCTATCTCGGTGCGGAAACCACTCGCAGCATGGGTCTAGCTTACTAGAGTTTGAATTAAATCCTCTAGAAGCTAGAAATAAAAAAACAACATTTTGATAGCCAGTAGCATTAGACGATTGCCTTTTTTAGCTGCGTGTAACAATCCAGCTGCATACAGAGGGGGGAGAACACAAGCCACCCTCTTTTTTTGATGAGGGAGTAGGGAGCAGGGAGTAGGGGGACAAGGGGGAGAAGAGAGCTGAGGGAGCTGAGGGAGCTGAGGGAGCTGAGGGAGCTGAGGGAGCAACTCAAAATTCACGCATTCACGCATTCACGCATTCAAAATTCCCCCACACCCCACACCCTTTCTTCACCGATAACTGATAACTGTCAACCAGTTGTTACTGCTTAATTCGTACAGAAGCGACATTCATATGGCATAAATATAGAGAAATTATTTGTGAATTTTAAATAAACCCGATTGATTAACTCATAAACTTTAAAGAATATAAGGAGTCATATATGTGCGGAATTGTAGGCTATATCGGCACTCAAGCAGCAACCGGAATTTTGCTGGCGGGTTTAGAAAAACTAGAGTATCGGGGCTACGATTCTGCTGGAATCGCTACGGTGTGGGAAGGCGAGGTTCACCGCGTCCGTGCTAAAGGGAAGTTACGCAACCTCCAATCGAAACTTAACGGACAAGAAATTCCTGGTTTAGTCGGAATCGGACATACACGCTGGGCAACCCACGGAAAACCGGAGGAACACAACGCTCACCCACACCTAGATGCTTCAAAACGGGTAGCTGTAGTGCAAAACGGTATTATCGAAAATTATCGAGAGTTACGAGAAGAATTAAAACAGCTGAACTATGAGTTTGTAACTGAAACCGATACTGAAGTTATTCCCAATTTGGTAGCGGAATGTCTGAACCAAATGCGGCAGAGTGGCGAGACTGAAAAATTCTACTCCCCTTTGACCGAAGCAGTGCGGCGAGTCGTGAATCGGTTGGAAGGAGCCTTTGCGATCGTGCTTTTGTGTGCCGATTATCCCGATGAAATTGTGGTGGCGCGACAACAAGCTCCGTTGGTGCTTGGTTTTGGACAAGGGGAGTTTTTCTGTGCTTCAGATATCCCGGCGATCTTGCCTTACACTCACGCGATCGTCCCGTTGGAAAACGGAGAAATGGCGACTCTTACACCCCTGGGAATTGAAATTTACAATTTTGCGGGCGATCGCCTGAAAAAACATCCCCATTTGCTCAGCGGTACTGCCGTCACGATGGAGAAACAAGGCTTCCGTCACTTCATGCTCAAAGAAATTTACGAGCAGTCGAGTGTCGTGCGGATGGCTTTAGAAACATACATTAGCAATGATTGGACTGCTGCATCTACCACCAGTCCGATTAATCTGAGCTTACCAGCAGAGTTCTACACCGACTTGGAGCAAGTTCAGATTGTAGCGTGCGGCACGAGTTGGCACGCTAGCTTAGTGGGTAAGTATTTGCTGGAGCAGTTAGCACAAATTCCCACACAGGTACACTATGCCTCAGAGTTTCGTTACGCGCCGCCACCTCTGATGCCGAATACATTGATTGTGGGCGTGACGCAATCTGGTGAAACGGCTGATACACTATCGGCGATCGCGATGGATAAGCAGCGCCGTGCCGAAAAAACGCCACAATTTCGTCCTCGCCTGCTGGGAATTACCAACCGAATGCAAAGTTCGTTGGCTCGACTAGTAGACTACACAATTGACATTCAGGCTGGAATTGAAATTGGCGTAGCTGCCACAAAAACCTTTATTGCCCAACTGGTTGCTTTTTACTGTCTGACTCTCGATCTGGCGTATCGCCGACAAACTCTATCGGCGACTCAACTAGAGCAAATTATCGGGCAACTGCGGCAACTCCCAGCCCAGATCGAGTCAATTTTAGAACAGCAAGAGCAACAAATCGAAGAACTCGCCCATGAGTTTACTGAGACGCAAGATTTTATTTTCATCGGACGGGGAATTAATTATCCGATCGCGCTGGAAGGGGCGCTGAAATTGAAGGAAATTAGTTATATTCATGCAGAAGGCTATCCTGCGGGAGAGATGAAACACGGACCGATCGCTTTGTTGGATGCCAAAGTCCCTGTTGTGGCGATCGCTATGCCTGGTAGCGTTTATGAAAAAGTTCTTTCTAACGTACAGGAAGCGAAAGCCCGCGACTCTCGCTTAATTGGTGTTGCTCCCATGCACGACGAACACGCCAAGGAAATATTTGACGATACGCTCCCCGTCCCAGTTGTGGATGAAATTCTGTCCCCCATTCTGTCCGTGATTCCGTTACAGCTACTTGCCTATCACATCGCTGCAAGACGCGGCTTGGATGTGGATCAGCCCCGTAATTTAGCTAAATCGGTCACGGTAGAATAGAATTTCGCCTGCTAGCCGTTCTCAACTGCACAAAATCTCAGACAGGGGCGTACATCTGTGCGCCCTGAAGAATTTCTGACTGGAACGCGATCGCTGACAAATGACTAATGACAAATGACTAATGACAATCTCTATCAGCATTTGTCACCCAAGTTTGAAATACTTAAGAAATTAATTCTCGTTCCAAAGTTTGCTCGATCGCTTGTAAAGATTGCTGATTGACCTGTAAACACTTCCACCCTCTATTTGCACTGATAGTAAATGTTAAACCTCCCTCTCTCAAAGCACTGAGGACTTGCCGCGCTGTATTTTTGTTAATGGCAACTTTCTGAGCGATAGTTTCTACCGTCATCGGTTCTTCACCGCTACAACAGTCAAGTATTTCTAAAGCTAATTGATAAGGTTGAGCTAAATATGGTCGCACAACCTGTTGAAATGGTTGAGGTAAACAGTGGCGAAACCACAGAATAAATTTTGTTGCTGTTTGAATTTTTTCTACACTTTTTTGATTCACTTGCTCTAGTTATCAGTTATCAGTTATCAGTTATCAGTTATCAGTGTAGAGACATTACATGTAGTGTCTGTACAAAGTTGTCAATTATCAGCGAGCGCTAGTGAGAAGTCTAGAATCCTCTCACCTCTTGCCTCTCATCAGTTATCAGTTATCAGTTATCAGTTAGTATTTACAACTAGACCATCTCCAAGCAGCAATGCTTTTGTTGCCCAGAAACCGTTTCAATAGCTAGCCACTGGTCACTGGTCACTGGTCACTGGTCACTGGTCACTGAATTGCTCCCTTTTAGGGACAACTTCATCCCTTAGAGGGATAGAAGAATTGTATGACTGATGCGAATATCAGTGTATCTACCGAAGGGCGGGTAATTGACTCATTGCGTCTCACCCGATTTCAGTAAATGTTCAATAGACTTTCTGATTGAAATTGAATTGACTGCAACAATAAAAACTGTTTTTCAGGTAATTGTCTAAACTATTGTCTAAACTGTTGAGAGCGAATTGATTGAGGTTGAATATGAGTCTAATTCAAGTTGCATTGGTTGAAGACCACACTCTTACCCGCTTAGGAATGCGGACTGCTCTAGAACAGACTCAGAAAGTGAAAGTGGTTGGCGATGCTGCTAATGCCCATGATGGTTTGCAATTGCTACAAATGACTAAGCCAGACGTGGCGATCGTCGATGTAGGTTTACCAGATATGGATGGGATTGAATTAACTCGCAGATTCCGCGAGTTTCAAACCCAAACACCAGACTGCAAGACTAGAGTTTTGATTCTGACTTTAAACGATCGCGAAGATACTGTTTTAGCTGCTTTTACGGCTGGAGCAGACTCTTACTGTATGAAAGATACCAGTATAGATCAATTAGTCGAAGCAATAGAAGCGACCTACGCAGGTGAAAACTGGATTGATTCGTCAATTGCCCGGATTGTGTTGAAAGAAGTTCGTCCGGTTGGTGCTAAGCCAACGGTGGCGATCGATGCCATAGAGCCAGAATACACTCAAATGCTGGCAGCGACTCCCCTAACCGATCGCGAACTTGATGTATTAGCGCTAATTGTGGCAGGGCATAGTAATTATGACATTGCCGATAAACTCTACATTACAGTTGGCACTGTCAAAACTCACGTCCGTAATATTCTCAATAAGTTATGCGTCAACGATCGGACGCAGGCGGCTGTACGCGCCCTCAGAGCTGGTCTGGTAGCATAGTTTTTATACAAATGTCTACGTGTAGAGACGTTACATGTAACGTCTCTACACGTATTGTCTCTAAATATAATAAGTTTCTTGCTTAAAAGGTCTAAAGCCGCGATTGAGGTAGTTGGGTATGGCGGCTGGATGGTCTAAAGTGCAGGTATGCAACCAAATATAATTTTCGGTTAAATCCCAAGCTCGTTCGATCGCTACCGTGAGTAGGTGTTTGCCGAATCCCCGCCCTAAAAATTCGTCGAGAATACCAAAATAAGCAATTTCTACCGATTTATCTTCGTGTTGTTTTAATTCAAAAAATCCGGCTGGCGCACCAATTGAGTAGAGAACCCACACAGAAACATTGGCTCGATTGAGGTGAGTCCGAATTTCTTCATCTGTCCATGTGAGGCGATCGCCCCAATGGTATTTACGTCCAACTTCCGTGTAGAGATAGCGATAAAAAGAAGCCGGACATTCAACGACCTGATGAATTTGCAGGCGATCGCTTTCCATTTTGGCAGGGTTTAGCTCATCTGCCGTTGTCATTTTTAAATAGGTGCGGGTGACTTCAATTTTTGTGTTATTGGTCATTGGTCATTAGTCATTGGTAATGGGTGGTTGACAGTAAACGCTACGCTACACTCCGTGAAGGCAGTTGACTGATAACTGATAACTGATAACTGATAACTGATAACCGATTATCGTTTTTTTGCCGATTTAACCGATCGCGATTTTGTTGCTGCACCGTTTTGTGGAGTTTGGCGCTGATTGGCGGCTTGGGTGAGGAGAGATTCAGCAAAGGCGATCGCATCTTGGGCAGATTTACCACCAGCAAGATTTGCTAATTCCTCCCGCCGCGTATCAAAATTATCTAGGGCTGTGACTCTGACGACTGTTCTGATTTCTCTCTCGGCTCCCGGTACGGGCGGGTTTGTCGGGATTGTTGGTTGATTTCCAGACGTGTCTGATAAACCCGCCCCTACGACTCCCGATTGGGGTACGGGCGGGTTTGTTGGGATTGTTTGTGCGTCTCCGGGTGTGTCTGATAAACCCGCCCCTACGATAACTTGCTTATCTACCCGAAAATGACGATCTGCCATAGCTGCAACTAAGGGTTGGTGGGTGACGCACAAAACTTGGTGGCGATGGCTCAGGTGGTGGAGTTTATCGGCGATCGCTTGGGCGACTCTTCCCGATACGCCAACATCAATTTCATCAAATATCAGCGTTCCAGATGCTTCGGCTTGGGAAAAACAAGCTTTCAGGGCGAGTAGAAATCGACTCATTTCACCCCCAGAGGCGATCGCAATTAAGGGTTGTAATGGTTCGCCAGGATTGGGACTAAACAGAAAAGAAATTTGGTCGTTTCCGGTGGCTGTAGGAACTGTAGAGGCTATTTCTACTTGAAATTGGACTTTTTCCATCGCCAAGGGTTTGAGTTCTGCGAGAATCTGTGCTTCGAGTTTGGCGGCGGCTTGTTGGCGGAGTTGGGTGAGTCGATCGCATTCCTGCAATAGTCGGTCTAGATATTTTCGTTCCTGCTGTTCCAAGGCTTCAATCGATTGTTCGCTGTCGTTGAGTTCGGCGAGTTCTGCCTGGATTTTTTGGTAGTAGGCGATCGCTTCTGGGAGAGTACCGTATTTGCGACACACCAGTTTCAATTCGCGAATGCGGGATTCAACGATTTCTAGCCGTTGCGGATCGGATTCTAAACTTTCTCCATAAGCGCCGATCTGCCGTCCTGCTTCCGTAACTGCTGCTAGTGCTTCACCAACTAAATCGAGGATTGGTTGTAGCTGGGTATCATATTGCACCATATCTGTGAGCGTCACTTCTGCTTCTGCTAGCAAGTCGGCGCTGGCTTGCCCGTCATTCTCATTTTGATAGAGGACTTGGTAGACTTTATAACTCGACTGTTGCAGTTCTACGACATGGCTGAGGCGTTGACGTTCCTGTTCTAGCTGTTCTAGTTCGTCTGGTTCGGTTAAATTGGCTGTTTCTAGTTCTTTGACTTGATAAGTTAATAAGTCAATTTGTTGTAACCGTTGGCGATCGGACTGTCGCCGTTTTTCTAAATTATTTTTGATCTGTTGATATTCAGTGTAAGCAGTTGCGACAACTTCTCGCTGTTGAAAATGACTTGTACCGCCATAGAGATCTAACCATTCTCGTACTTGGGCTGCTTGTCCTACCTGTACGGCTTGCCCTTGGGCAGTAATTTCTACTAAGCGATCGCGTAGTTGTGCCATTTGCTGGCGATTGACGAGTACTCCATTGACTCGCGATCGGCTGCGGAGGCTATTTTGAGCTAAAGTTAATTCGCGACTGCATATTAAGGAATTATCGTCAAGTAGTTCGATTTCTTCTGTAATTAGCCAGTCAGCCACATCTTTATCCAATCGAAACGTCGCTTCAATCAAGGCGCGATTTGTTCCCGTGCGAATGGCGCGACTATTGGCTTTACCACCCAAAGCTGCATCGATCGCATCTAAAATAATCGATTTACCAGCACCAGTTTCGCCTGTGAGGACATTCAGACCTGAGCCGAATTCTAACTCCAGCTGGTCAATTAAAGCAAAATTTTCAATCTGGAGAGAGATTAACATGAAGGGCTATATCGTGAGGGCGATCGCATACTTGCCACCTCATGAATTTTAGCCAACATTGGTAGGGGATTAATAGTCTCGCTGGTAATTGGTAGTTGGTAGTTGGTAGTTGAAAGTTGGTTGCTGACTTCTGTTACGATAGGTCGCAAGTTGGACTTTCAGCTCAGGAGTCTAGGATGCCACCTAGAGATCGCCTTGTACAAGCCAATGATAAATATGGCTGTAGGCGTAAGCCAACGCAAACGAGTAAGTGGATAAATAGCAGGTTTACCCTTTTGACTTTTCACTTTTAACTTTTGACTTTAATTTCAATGGAAGTCGCTCAGTTAGTTACTGTCTTAATTATTCTATTACTCGTAGCAACTGGCGTAGCTTTACTGTCCCGTTGGTTGCGAATGCCTTATGTTGCAGGTTTAGTCTTAGCTGGTTTAGCCATTACCGAACTTCTACCTCAACGTATTGGTTTGGATGACTCTCTGATTTTGAATTTGTTTTTGCCAATTCTCCTATTTGAAGCAGCTATCAATACTGATACTAGTCGCCTGCGTAGCACTATTAAACCAATTACCTTGCTAGCGGGACCAGGAGTTGTTATCGCCTCTGGGGTGATAACGGTAGTACTGAAATTTGGGCTGGGTTTAAGTTGGATACCAGCGTTGCTAGTTGGGGTGATTTTAGCAAATACAGATACCGTTTCCGTGATTGCTGTTTTTAAAGAAGTGCTTGTGCCTTCGCGATTATCCACGATTGTCGAGGGAGAAACGTTATTCAATGATATTTTCACTCTAGTTTTATTTAATCTAGTTTTAAATGTCAGCGTGACTGGTTCGTTCTCAATTTTGGGTGGGTTACAACAACTTTTTATAGCGATCGCAGGCAGTATTTTAGTAGGGCTAGCCTTGGGCTATTTGAGTACGGGTAGCACGGGTTTATTGGCTCGAATGGACGATCCGCTCAGTAGTATCTTGCTAACAGTAGCAGTAGCACTAGGAACTTTTCAAATCGGACAGGCTTTGGGAGTTTCTGGTGGGGTAGCGGTGGTTGTTGCCGGGCTAATTTTTGGTACGATTGGGCTTGTTAGACAGATATCAGCTTCTAGTAAGTTGACTTTGTTGAGTTTTTGGGAATGTGCCAGTTTTGGTGTTAATAGTTTTATTTTTCTGCTTATTGGTATAGAAATTAACCTCATAACTCTCTGGCAAACCCTGCCTGCAGTACTATTAACATTTTTGGCTTGTCAGGTGGCACGAGTTGTCTCTGTTTACGGGCTATTAGTTTTAGTACGTTGGTTCGACCGTCCGATTCCGTGGCGTTGGCAGCACGTTTTATTTATTGGTAACATCAAAGGCTCGTTATCTATGGCACTGGCGCTGAGTATTCCAACCTCAGTGGCAGGGCGAGAGCAGCTAATTGCGATAGTGTTTGGTACAGTGTTGCTATCCTTAGTTGGGCAAGGATTGAGCTTACCTTGGTTTATTAAACGTTTGCATCTGTCTGAATTTTCCCAATTTCGGCAACAGATTGAAGAATTACAAGCACAATTAATGACTGCCAAGGCAGCACAAGATGAATTAGATAGTTTGTTAAGGTCGGGAGTATTACCAAAAGCCGTCTACGAAGAAATGAGATCGGCGTATCAGGTAAGAGTAGCAGGGGCAGAAAAAGCACTGCGGGAAATCTACAATCGCCGCCCAAATGATTTAGATGTTAGTATAGGCGATCGTACAAAACTCGATGCTATCCGTCGTCGCTTATTATTAGCAGAAAAAGGAGCGCTGAATGAGGCAATTCGCAAGCAAATTCTTTCAGAAGAAATTGTGCGATCGCGTTTGCAAAAGCTTGACGAGCAGCTCTTAAAATTAGAAGATGATTGACAGTTATCAGTTATCAGTTATCAGTTATCAGGGAGCGCACGAGCAGTTAGTTCCGACTTACGACTTACGACTTACGACTTACGACTTATTTTTAATGACTTTACCTGGACTAATAAAAGAAATGCCTTGATGGTAGCCGCTACCAATCATAACTGCTTCAATAATAGGTTCGGAAACTTCTGTTTGAGCTATCCATTCCACCAGAAATTTAGCTCCCGATCCTCCACTAGTATCGGTTGTATCAATGACAAAATCTGTAGAAACTAGAGCATCAATTTGAATTGGCTGCTCTAAATATTGCCTGACTAACTTTCCATTTGTATCATAGTAGCGAACAAAGGTAATGATAATAGGATTTGCTAAATCGGTATTACGAATACTGAGGGTAGCTGCTAAATTAAAAGTTTTTTTTCCATCATCGTGATAGATATGCGAGTAGACAGGAACGTAGATAGTTTGACCTGCTACTCTTTTAAAGTTTTTATCTACTACGACTTGTTGAGATGGAGTTTCCTGCGGAGAATTGGCTTGTCGCGATGGACTTGGTGACGTACAGGAAGTCAGAAAAACAACAGATACAAGCAAGCAAAATAATGGATATATTCTCATGAAAATTAGTTACCGACAACCTTCGATAAAATCGATGACTTGATGCAGCGAGCCTGGTTTCGTCACGATTAATACAGTTGAATCTGGTTCTAGTATTGTACTACCATTAGGTATGACTAAATCTTCATGAGGATGGGCTTGATAACCAATAATTAAAGAGCCAGTAGGAAATCTTTTATCTTGAGCAATTTCGGCAACGCTACGACCGACAACGTAGCAATTATTAGGAAGAGCGAGTTTCAATACTTCAATTTGTCCCTGCTCGAAATGCATCATCGATTCTACTTGGGGATACTCGATCGCATTTACCATTGTAGAGACTGCCAGCTCTACAGTACTAATAATATGATTAGCTCCGGCAAGACGTAGCGGTTCGGCAAAATCACGATGTCGCATCCGCGCCAAAATGTGAGAGACTCCGTAGTGCTTGGCAAGAGTTACCATTGCTAAATTTAAAGCATCCTGACGGAGGACAGCAGCCACAGAGTCAGCTTTGCGAATCCCTGCTTCTAATAAGACTTCTGTACTGACTGCACTCCCTTCAAACGCCATCACCCCCACTTGTTCGCGGGCATAACGACAGGCATGAGGATCGCAATCGATAATTGCAACAGTATGACCTAACTCTACAAGCTTTTGTGCCAAATTTAGCCCAACTAAGCCCGCACCGCCAATGAGTATGTACATTGCTTCTCAGTTCAATGTTTCAATTTCTAGGCTAGCAGAAATCTCGGCTATAGCTTAATTTGTCATTTTTTGACTTTTAACTTTTGACTTTTAACTTTTGACTTCTTGAACGATTTGCCCGTCAGATAAATGAATAATTCTGTTGGCATACTTTGCTACATTAGGATCGTGGGTAGAAACTAAAATTGTTACACCAAAATTGGTATTTAATTCTCGTAAGAGTTCCAGAATTTCTTGTCCCGTTTGTCGATCTAAATTTGCGGTTGGTTCATCTGCAACAACAAGGCTAGGATTGCTAACGAGCGATCGCGCAATACTAACTCGCTGCTGTTGTCCTCCCGATAATTGGGCTGGTTTGTGATGCAGGCGATCGCCTAATCCTACTCTTTCGAGTAGTTGCATTGCCCGCTGTCTCAATTTTTTGGAATTGACGGCTGAAAACATCAAGGGTAATTCTACATTTTCTACCGCACTCAACGCGGGAATTAAATTATAAGACTGAAAAATAAACCCGATTTTTTCATGTCTTAGTGCCGACAAATGCGCTTCTGGCAATTGACGCAAGGAAACTCCATCAATTAAGATATCTCCTTTTGTCATCCGATCCAATCCCGCACTTAAATGTAACAATGTTGATTTACCCGAACCCGATGGACCCATTAAACAAATAAATTCTCCTGGCTGGATTGTCAAATTCACCCCTTTAAGAGCGCGAACAATTTCGCCACCTAATTTATAAATCTTCCAGCAGTCTTGTACTTGTACGACTGGAATATTAGCGATCTGTTGTTTTTGGCTGTGTAATTGTGTATCTAGCATGGTTGTTGTTGGTTGACTGATAACTGATAACTGATAACTGATAACTGATAACTGATAACTGATAACTGATAACTGATAACTGATTAAAATCTGTAATAGAGGGCTTGAATTGCCGATAATCTGACGATGCGCCAAATTGGTATCCAGGCGGTGATGACTGATACTAATACTGCTAAGCCTGCGGCAATGACTAAGTTTAACCATGCGGGTTGAATTGCTAATGCGATCGCCCTCCCATCAGTTACCAACACGATCGCGGCTACCAACCAGCCTAAAAATGCTCCTACAATGCCTCCTGCAAAGCCGTAGAGGATGGCTTCGACCACAAATAGACCAAAAACAACCTCATCTTTGACTCCCGTGGCTTTTAGCACGCCAATTTCTTGCACCCGCGAGAGGACGCTGCGTGTCATGATAACAGCGGTTTCTAGCGCCCCTACTGCTAAGGCAATGACGGCTATTAATACGGTTGCCCGCGATAAGGCGGCGGCGGTTTCTGGGCTGAGAGTACCGCTCATTGCTGCCATCTGTGCTTGGACAATTTCTGTTAACGTAAGGACGACGTACATTAATAACGTGCCAGTGGCGATCGTGGCAATTGGTAACAGCGATCGATTGCGGTTGGCTTGGATGTGACGGTTGGTGTATTGTACGAGACGGGGAATTAGAGACAGGGGCGATCGCATGGTTGCTGTCATCAAGCACTCCTAATCAGTTCGAGGGGAGATTTTTGTAATAATTTTTGGGCGGGGACAAGAGAACCAAAAATTACCATCGGTGGTAGGTAACAGATAACTAATGCTGCTGATTTGAGTACAGTTCCCCAATTAAATAGAGTTGGTACAAGCCAGCCTAATAACCCCGTGCCTAAAATTAGACCGATCGCGGTTGCACTGAAAAAGAGTAGCAAAGACTCTAGTAAAAATAGATAAAATACATCGCTACTGACTCCTACAGCCGCAAAAATGCCAAATTCTCGTTTGCGTTCTTCGATACTGAGTAAAGCGGCTGTCAGCATGAGTACGAATCCCAAGCCGAGGGTAATTTTAGCCAGCCAGCCTAAAAGGGAAGCACCTGCTTGGTTGAAGTAAATTGCAGCTAATTTGACGTTGAAACCTACCATATCGGCGCGACTGAAGCGTTCTTCCAAAAAGTAGGCAGTGGCGTTTTTGTCGGTGGCGGTGACGGTAGGATCGGTTGTGACTTGAATATTCCTTTGGGTAAGAAATTGGCGGAGGGTAAAGGCATCTTTGGTTGGTAACATGACCCAACTGATTCTTCCTGGTTGTTCTAAAATCTGTTGGGCTGCGCTGAGGGGCATTTGCACGATCCCTACCGCACCTAAATCGGGTATGGTTCCGACTGCATCGACTGGTAAGGAGATTTGTTTGACTTTTAAAGTGTCTCCTGGTTTGAGTTGTAGGGTTTGGGCGGCTTTGCGGCTCAAAATGACTGTTCTACAGGTGGAACAGCCGTAGAGGGCGGGCGATCCCCCTAATTTCGGTTGTGAAGGAGGGCTTTGAGATCCCCCCAACCCCCCTTGAAAAGGGGGGCTTTCTGATTTCTTCCCCCCTTGTGAAGGAGGGCTTTGAGATCCCCCCAACCCCCCTTGAAAAGGGGGGCTTTCTGATTTCTTCCCCCCTTGTGAAGGGGGGCTAGGGGGGATCTTCTGCGACGTAGTCGTGACGGATGGAAACTTTGCCGTGAGTACCTTCAAACCTCGATCGCCATTTTGTTGCAATATCGGTGCGATCGCGCTTTCGGGTAATGTCTCTTTAGTTGTAAAAAACCCCGTCTGCTTGTCGAGTTGAAATCCTGTAGGTGGAGTAATCCAGACGTTAGCTATACCTTGGGGAGTTTGGCGAATGAAGTCGTAGACGTTGGTAGTTCCCGATTCAAAACTCAAAGCCACGGCATTGACAAATAATACTGCTGCGATCGCCAGTGCTAAACCAGCCGCCGTCAGTCCGGTTCGCATGGCGTAGCGTCCCAAATTTGCCAGCGCCATTCTGAAAAACTTGCCTACCACAATTTATTTCTCCCCATCGGATTCTAAAAAGGCATATTGCGCTAGTTCGTCTTCGGTGTTGACGTGCGCGGAACGCTTGAGGCTGATAAAATAAATTGCCACACCTAGCGCGATCGCCACTCCTGAGACAATCGCTACTTTAGGTGCCCACTCACCTACACTCAGTTCCGATACCCACGGGGAAGCAAAACAATAGTAGATCGCGATTGTATTGCCTATGGTGGCGACAATCAGCGTCAGCCAAGTGCCAACCGTCCCGCCTGGAATTTGCCAACTGACGCGCCCTGGTTCGCTGTAAAGGTGGGGATATTTACGACGGGCGATCGCGACTGGAAAGATAAAGAAATAATTAGAAATGCACCAAACTACGGTGATCGATGCTAGCAAAACTTGCGTTGCTACTGTCAGATTGGCGTTGGAATACATGATTAACACGATCGCAGTGATAATCGCCCCTTGCAACAATATTGCGGCTACGGGGGTGCGAGTGCGAGGATCGACATAGGCAAAAATTTTCGGTAGGTGCTTTTCTATGCCCGAAATAAATAGCAGACGGGAGTATGCATACTGATAGCAAGCGTGTTGGGCGATTGTCGTAAAGCCATATAAAAAGCCGCTTACCACTACTAGAGAACCCCAACCCACTTGACCGTAAATCAAAGATTGAGATACATAAGGATCGGCTTTACCCAAGGGTGTTGTAATTAAAACGCTGGCTGTCGTAATTAAATAAAACAACCCCAAAATCAACGATCCACCAAACACCATCCAGGGAGCAGCTTTGTTGACAGATTTAAACTCGACTCCCATATTGAAAGGCGTTTCCACTCCTAACAACAGCAAGACTGCCAAAGCAAAAATTGCCCCATTTTCTTGCAAGTTGGGCATCAATTCCCCAAACGAAGGAATCGGAGTAGCGAAATTCCCGTTGTTGATAACATAAGCGATCGCGGCGACAATACTTAAGATTGATAAACCAGCATAGACATAAAACAGTCGATTAACGATCTTTTGTGCCTGTCGCAAGCTAAATAAAGAAATAAACACCGCTGCCCAGACGATCGCAATTTGCACTCCTACCTGCTGCCACAGTTGCAGTTTCCAACCGAAAGCAGTAGATAGATAAGAAGTGGCGATCGCCGTCCAAGGGGTAATTGCGCCAAATACGGGCATCCACGACAGCCAACCGCCCATAAAACCCCAAAACTTACCCATTGTCTTGCTTGCCCAGACGTAAACACCGCCTTCCTCTGGAAACAGATGTCCCAGTTCCAAAGAACACATTCCCGCAGGCAAAAGAAAAATCAGGTACGCCAACAGCCAAATACTAATTGCCTGCCAGCCCGCACCCGCCATCTGTCCAGAACCATAGCTGGCATAGATAATCGAAATATAAACGACAATTAAATCCCACCGCCCCAAAACGCGGGGTAGAATGCGCGGTGGAATCAACTCCGCCAACGACAGGCGATCGCTATTACTGTTAGAAATCCGTTCTGTAGTCATGAAGAGGGGTAAGGGATAAGGGGTAGGGGGTAAGGGGAAGAATGAGGGGAAAAGGGAGAAAAAACAACTGTCAACCGTCAACCGTCAACCAACAACCAACAACCAATCAATAAATTTCCATATACTCGTTCTTTTCCCAGTCTGTAACGTGGGCTTTGCAGCGGTTGAGTTCGGCTTGTTTGACGGCGGTAAAGACGCGCACGAATTCTTCTCCAAGTAATTCTGTAAGTTCTGTATTGGTTCCCATTGCGGTTAAGGCTGCATCTAGGGTTTGGGGTAATTGAGGTAAATTGCGATCGCCATACAGTCCTTTGCCTTCGATTGGTGGCTGTAACTCCATGTCATGTTGAATGCCCAACAATCCCGCCGCTACGGTAGCCGCAGCACTGAGGTAGGGATTGCTGATACTGGAAGCTGCCCGCATTTCAATATGAGTATTTTCGTCATGGGAGGCTTTCACCCGTACCATCCCCGTGCGGTCTTGAATGCCCCAACCGCGATAAATTGAAACGAATGTAGGGGGAAGATAGCGACGATAGCAATTTGGTGTGGGGGCAATTAGCGGCATAATGCTATCTCCGTAGTGCAAAATTCCCTGAATAAAAGATTTTGCAGTAGCAGAGAGTCCGTTGGTATCGTCTAAATCTAAAAATATATTGCGATCGCTATCTTTATCTAGCAAACAAACATGAACGTGACTGCCACACCCTGTCTGGTCGCTGAACGGTCGAGACATAAACGTTGCCAAATATCCCGCCCGCTGACAAACTTCTTTGACAATCTGTTTGAACATGAAGGCTTTATCAGCAGCTTTCATACCCACGGCAGGACCATAATTAATTTCCATTTGTCCTGGTCCGTACTCGCAACCGTGATCGATCAAGTCGATGCCACACTCAAGTAAATGATTTAATAACTCGTCAATAATTGGTACATATTGATTTCGCAGCGTGTTGAAGCAATGGACTCCGCTAAATACGGGTTGGCGAGTTTTCCCATCTAATAGATAAAATTCCAACTCTATCCCCATCATCACGTCAAAGCCCATCTCGGCGGCTTTTTGCAGCACTCGCTTGTAGACGTAGCGCGGGTAGGATGCCATCACGTCCCCTTGCTTCCACTCGTAATCGCAGATAACTCTGGCGTGACCGTCCAACCAGGGAATCGGCATCAGAGTATCGAAATCAGGTATCAGTACCCCGTCCCGATAGTTCATCTCTTCATGCAACTTGGTTTCGGCAACGATCTGAGAACCAGTATCCAGTCCCATCATGCCACCATAGAAGTTCAATCCCTGACGGGAAAAGCCTTCGACTGCATCAATGGGAACTAATTTCGATCGCGATACTCCATGTAAGTCAGAGAATTCAAACCGAACTTGCTTGATACCTTGTGCCTTCAAAGTGGCTACAACTTCAGAGATGCGATCTTCAACGCGATTCAGGGCGATTGTCATAAGAGAGGGGCTAGGGGCTAGGGGCTAGGGGCTAGGGGCTAGGGGCTAGGGGTGAGCAATTAATTAATTGCGAATTACGAATTACGAATTGTTTTGGTCACTGATAACTGTTAACTGTTAACTGATAACTGACCAAGGCATCTTCGCGGTATTCTTTGACGAAGGGGGTTTGGTAGCCGTCTTGCGTCCAGAGGATGGGGAAGAAACTTTCGTCCATTTGAGTTTCGCCGATGCTGCGGTAGCGGCTGTAGATGTAACCGTAACCAATGCCAGGAGGCTGAAATTTTGTCTCGGCTGGAAAGGTGCTGATGGCGAAACTACGGCGAGTTTTATCGCTGGTGGTATTTCTGCCCGAACCATGCCACAAGTTGCCGTGGAGAAAGATACAGCCACCAGGGGGAATTTCAGCTAAGACAATTTCTGGGGATGCGATTCCTACTTCTGTGGCTGCATCCCATAAAGGTTGGCGATAGTCTTCTTTGGGGGCGTGGAGAAACCGTACTTTGTCAGGACATTCCCATTTGTGGGAACCAGGGACGAATTCTAAAGTTCCTGCTTCTGGTGTCGCATCGCTTAAAGCAATCCAACAGGTAATGACTGTAGAGGGGTCGATGCAACTGACGTAAGTATTGTTGCGATGGAAATAGACTTCTGGCGCACCAGGGGGCTTGATCCAACAGCTATCGGTTGCTAATCTGCCCCCAGACCAAGCAGCTAAAGTAGCGTTGAGACGGGCAATTTCCGCCGAGAGAGAAAAACTCGCTACGGTGCGATCGCATCTCCACATTCCCCCCATCTGTCTTGTGGCGTTTGACTGACTCAATCCTGGTCTGCCAAACCACTCATCGGGATAAATCCCTGTTTCAAACTGTGTGGCAAATAGAGGATCGAAGCGTTCGATGAGGCGATTGACTAATTCTAGATCGAGAAACTTTTCTATTATCAAATAACCCCGATCTTGAAATTGGTCGATTTGCGCTGCTGTCAATTCTACTGGTTTGTATATCATTACCAGATCTCTTTTGAGAATAAAGCAGAAGGCAGAGGGCAGAAGAAATGAACTTGTTTTTGTACGATTTGCGACTTAACTCATCAGCATTTCAACTTTTGACTTTTGACTTTTGTACGGGCGGGTTTACGTACAGCTCGTCTGTTTAACCGTAAATATATCTGACAAACCCGCCCCTACGCTTACCAAAGGATCTTCGCAGTATTCAGCTAAAAACTGCGATCGCTTGCCGTCTTGTTGCCAAACAATCGGGAAAAAGCTTTCGTCCATCGTGTCATCGCCATATCGCTTGTAGCGTCCCGCAATATAACCGCCTGGGACGTATGCCCCTGCTGGCATAAACTTCGACTCGGCAGGTATGTAAGCAATGACTAAACTTTGCCGCACTAAGTCAGGCATGAGATTTTTGCCCGAACCGTGCCACATATGCCCGTGATGGAAGGCGCAATCTCCTGGTTCTAGTTCTAATTGCACGACATCGGGTTCGTCTATGCCTACCCGTTTCGCGGCTTGTTCCATTTCCCAGCGATAGCTTTTTTTTGGTCCGTGAAACTCTGGTACGGTATCTGACAGCGCCCAGCAGTGCGACCCGCGCACGTATTCAATCGTACTGCCCCCTGGCATAGCATGGCTGAGGGCAATCCAGCAGACAACTTCTTTTTGGGCTGGGGTGTAGTAGAACGAATACATCGAATCTTGATGTAGGGTTGTTTCTGTTGCCCCAAAGGGTTTTGTCCACAAGCTATCACCCAAGATCCGCGTACCATTCCAGTTACCCAGATCGGCAGCAATTTCGCCAATTTTGGCAGAAAGAATCACCGATGCCATAACGCGATCGCTTTTCCACACGCTAGTCATTTGTCCCGATGCACCTGGTAATCCTAAATATGGGTTCCAATGCCATTCATCGGGATAAACTCCCGTTTCAAATTCTCCAGCAAATAAAGGATCGATTCTTTTGACCAAGCGATTGACTAATTCTTCATCCAACAGATTTTTGACAATTAAAAATCCATCTTCATGAAATGATTTAATTTGTTTGTCAGTTAATACCATGATGAATTCAGAAGTCGGTAGTTGTATGAGGCGGTTTTTTTAAAGCAAGCTGTGAAACTAGCCGATTTTTAGTTGGTATAACAAGTTTGAGATAGTAAATTAATATCTAATGCATACTGAAATCTAGCTGTATACTCAACGACATTTTTATTAACTATCGTTGAAAATTGGTGACATAGCTAATATCTGTTACTTAAAATACAGATTTTCTGCGATCGCATCTCCGATATCTAAAATTGGTCATTTGTCATTTGTCAGTCGTCATTTGTTAGTACTTCTGAGTTCTGGCTTCTCTTTCTTTAGATTTACCACTCAAATAACAAGAAAATGGTAGTACAACCACACATTTTAGTAATTAGACATGAAGAGTGTTCGAGTTTGGGAATGCTGAAAACTGCCGTTAAACAAGCAGAAATCCCCTTTCGCTATTTAGATACATACGCCGGAGAAACTCTTGACGAACCCATTGAAAATTATTCTCATATTGTGGTTTTAGGTGGAGCAGTAAGTGCTTATGAAGACGAAGAATATCCTTTTCTGCGTTATGAATTTCAATTAATCGAAAAGGCGATCGCGCAAGAAATTCCTATTCTCGGTATCTGTCTCGGTTCGCAAATTTTAGCAAAGATACTAGGAGCTAAAGTCTATCGAGGAAAATCGGGTAGGGAAGCAGGATGGTGCGAACTACAATTAACATGTGATGGGACAAACGATCCTTTGTTACATGACTTCCCAAATCGATTTCGCGTCTTTCAATCTCATCAAGATACATTCGATATTCCTGCCGATTGCATCCATTTAGCTAAAAGTGATATATACCCCAATCAAGCCTTTCGCTACCGCGATTTTGTTTGGGCAATTCAGTTTCACCCTGAAATAGATGAAAACGTGCTACTGGACTGCGCCGATGTTATCGAACAGGAATTAATCGATAGTAAAATCTCCGATACAACTGTAGAGCAAATGATTGAATTAGCAAAATTGCACTCTCCCGCTGTAGCACCTTTGGC
Organism: Scytonema millei VB511283; assembly: GCF_000817735.3. Lineage (NCBI taxonomy): Bacteria > Bacillati > Cyanobacteriota > Cyanophyceae > Nostocales > Scytonemataceae > Scytonema > Scytonema millei. The sequence goes on from NZ_JTJC03000001.1 coordinate 945,734, forward strand.
AGATAGCTTAATGGGGAATTTTATTCAAGTTCATAGGTAATTGGTTGACAGTTATCAGTTATCAGTTATCAAGTGACTAGTAGCTAGTGGCTAGTGTCTAAAAATGCTCCCTCTGCCCCTCTGCCCCTCTGCTTCCTTGTCTCCCTTGTCCCCTTGTCTCCCTAATCCCGACTCCCTCATTTAGCAGGATTGCTTTACCGGGCTAAAAAGCGATAATGATGACGTTGGTGCAGTGCGATCGCGCTTTGGATTAGCAGATTTCTGTCTTAAGTCCAGCGGCGTTTGGGTATTGCGACAACTTTTTTAGGTAACAAATTGTTACAATAGTTAGCAAACTCACGCCCAAGCGTCACCAAATTCATGAATGTGAAGCAGGTTCCCCCCAATCCTCAGCAGTTAGATACTGATCTACAAGGCAGTTACGTGGAAGTAACGGCAGATAGCCCTAATAGCACGGCTATTGTGCCAAGACACGCTACGGAAATCGGACACAGCTCGATCGAGCCGGAATTGGCGTTGAGATACGAACCGGAAGCGATCGCTGCATATTACAGTCGTCGTCCTTTTCAGGTTGTTGGTAGAATTTTTGCGGTTCTGCTGCCTTGTTTTTCCTTTGCTTTTGGTTTGTGGTGGGATAAGCAATGGGGACGCAGCTTAAAAATGCAGCAGCGCAGGGCAGTTCAACTGAGGGAATTGTTAACGCAACTGGGTCCAGCTTATATCAAAATCGGTCAGGCTCTTTCTACTCGCCCCGATTTAGTTCCACCTGGATATTTAGAGGAACTAACACAACTGCAAGATCAGCTACCACCTTTTGATAATGCGATCGCCTACCGTTTCATTCAAGAGGAATTGGGGCAAACTCCAGAGGAAATTTACGCCGAATTGTCTCCCAATCCGATTGCTGCTGCTTCTTTAGGGCAGGTGTATAAGGGTAGGCTGAAGACTGGGGAAGAAGTGGCGGTGAAAGTGCAGCGTCCCGACCTGCGCGATCGCATTACTATCGACTTATACATCATTCGTCGTTTGGCAGCTTGGGCAAACAAAACTTTTATGCGCATCCGCAGTAACTTAGTCGATATTCTCGATGAGTTTGGATATCGCATTTTTGAAGAAATGGACTACGTTCAGGAGGGCGAAAACGCCGAACGTTTTACCGAATACTACGGCTATTTACCAGATATTTACGTCCCCAAAATCTACTGGCAATATACCCAGCGCCGAGTCTTGACGATGGAGTGGATTACGGGAACGAAGCTGACACAGGTAGAAGCGATTCGCGCCCAAGGAATAGATGCCCAGCACATTATTGAAGTTGGGGTACAGTGTTCGCTACGTCAGCTATTGGAAAATGGATTTTTCCACGCCGATCCTCACCCAGGGAATTTACTTGCCACGCCCGATGGCAAGTTGGCATATTTAGACTTTGGCATGATGAGCGAGATCAAGCCAGCCCAAAGGTACGGATTGATTGAAGCGATCGTCCACTTGGTAAATCGTGATTTTGACTCTTTAGCACAGGACTATGTGAAATTGGAGTTTTTGACTCCAGATACAGATTTAACACCCATCGTCCCTGCTTTTGCGAAGGTGTTTAATGCTGCTTTGGGTGCTAGCGTATCGGAATTAAATATTAAAAGCATTACTGACGAACTGTCGAATTTAATGTATGAATATCCTTTCCGCGTCCCAGCATACTACGCTTTGATTATTCGCTCTCTGGTGACGTTAGAAGGAATTGCCATTCGGATCGAACCTGATTTTAAAGTTCTCAGCGCCGCTTATCCTTACGTTGCAAAGCGATTATTGATCGATCCAGCGCCAGAATTGCGGGCATCATTAAAAGATTTGCTGTTTAAAGAAGGGACATTTCGCTGGAATCGTTTAGAAAACTTGTTACGCAATGCCCGTGGAAATCAGGACTACGACTTTAACATCGTCCTGAATCAAATGATTGATTTTCTCTCATCCGAACGCGGGGCTTTTATTCGCGATCGCCTAGTGGATGAAATTGCTAAAAGTGTAGATGCTGTGAGTCGAAATACCTTACACGCCGTCACATCTAGACTGCGAGACACATTCGATCGCGTTCCCTTGGGAAATCGCCTCGCAATGGCAATTCACGAAACTCCTGGGGCTTCTACCGAGCAACAGCAAACCTTGGAGCATATTAAGCGGATTTGGGGAATTTTACAAGAAACCCGTGGTTTCGACCCTGCACAATTAATTCCGCAATTGGCACAGGTGTTAACAAAACCAGAGACTCAAAAGATCGGGCAGCAACTCGCCAGTCAGCTAACTCAAAAAGCGATCGCCCGTCTGTTGCGGGAATTATTAATTACACCAGAAGATAATTACAGCAACGGTTATAAACCAGATGCACGCGATCGGCTAGTCTTACCACCCGCAAGAGTCTAAAAACAGTAGTAGGGTAGCATTGCCCACCCTACTACCAACTACCAACTACCCATTACCTAACTCGTTTCATCTTCCTCTTGTTCTCGTCTCACATTTGTTTCCAAAGCCTGAATTTGTTCTCGTCTAGCCTCCACTTCTAGCGCCCGTCGAGATAACTCTTGCGTTTGTAAAGTGAGGGTTTGTCGCCACTTCTCGGCGCGTTCCATTTCCTGCTGCAAAAATAATGGAGTAATGCCACTAGTGAGATAGGTTTGAACTAATTCCATCACCCAATCCGCAGCATTATGAAGGCTGTAAACCTGACAGCAATCTGGTGAGAGTTCTGCTAGTACCAACAAACCCTCAGCAAGAGTAAAAGGACAGCGATCGCCGATCGTAGTTTCCACATCGAGAATAGCACTGCGATCGCTTACCAATATCCAAGTATGCTCTGCTTCCTGACTGGCAAGCAATTTTAAGCCTAACTTACCAGAAATCCCGTACTTGATAATTTGAGCGAGGTAGAACATTTATCAGTTATCAGTTATCAGTTATCAGTTGTCAGTTATCAGTGCCAAGTGCGTTCAGTTTTGACTTTTGACTTTTGACTTTTAGTTTAATTGAGCAGTCGCAATCGGGCTTGGAGAATTTCAATTTGTTTTTCGGCTTCGGCTAAAGCATCCTTAGCGCCTTGGACGACATCAGCAGGGGCTTTATCAACAAAGGTAGGGTTAGATAGTCGCGCCGAAAGAGATTTGGCTTCAGCTTGGGCTTTACTAAGGCTTTTTTCTAGCTTAGCTTTGAGTACGGCAATATCAACGACTCCCGCTAAGGGAATTAAGACTTGTACCGTACCGACAACATCGGCGATCGCGGGTTCTAATGCCGTATCTAAAGCTGAAGTTATCGTGAGTGACTCGACTTTGGCAAGATCTTGAATGTAAGCTTCACTATTAGTCAAAATTTGGCGTTCGCGATCGCTTTCACTTTGCATTACCGCTTTTACCTTGACTCCTGGCTTAATTCCTGCTTCCGCCCGTAGGTTGCGCAGGGTACGAATTGCCTCAATTAACAACTCAAATTGCTGTTCCAATTCTGGATCGATTAGAGTCGCATCCGATTCTGGATAAGCCTGTACGGATATGCTTTGCCCCTCTTCTGCTTGCGTCAGCGTGTGCCAAATTTCCTCAGTAATATGAGGCATGAAGGGATGCAGGAGTTTGAGAATACCTTCTAAAACGTAGGCTAGAGTTTGCTGTGCTACCAGCCGTGACGCTGCGCCTTCAGCATCTTTCTGAAATAGCCGAGATTTGACTAATTCGATATACCAGTCGCAGAAATCGCCCCAGATGAAGTCATACAAACCTTTTGCCGCTTCTCCTAATCCGTAGTTATCGATGTAATCTGTTGATTGTTTGACAACCTGATGATAACGAGAGAGAATCCAGCGATCCGATAATTGTAGGAGCGGGTTTAGCGAAAGATCGTCAGTTAAGCCAATAGATTCTCGTTCAAAACCCGCCCGTACGGGAGTCGCAAGAGAATCTGTTTCTTCCCCCCTTATCAAGGGGGGATTGAGGGGGGATCTCAATTGTTGCGGAGTTTTGCCATCCAAATTCATCATCACGAAACGGGCGGCGTTCCACAATTTATTCGCGAAGTTGCGGGATGCTTCCACAGAAGCCGATTCATCTTTTTCGCGATTGTAATCCAGTCGAATATCTTGTCCCGCGCCGACAACTTCTTTCACTAGGGTATAGCGCAAGGCATCTGTTCCATATTTATCCATGAGTAACAGCGGATCGATACCATTTCCCGCTGACTTGGACATCTTCTTGCCGTTTTCATCCAATACCAACCCGTGAATGTAGACATCCTTGAACGGCATCTGTCCGGTAAAATGTCCCCCTAACATCGTCATTCTTGCTACCCAGAAGAAGATGATGTCAAATCCCGTGACTAAGGTAGCGGTAGGATAGTAAAATTCTAAATCTTCGGTGCGATCGGGCCAGCCTAAAGTGGAAAAGGGCCACAGTCCTGAAGAAAACCACGTATCTAATACGTCTGGATCTTGTTCTAGCTTGACATCTGTGCCAAATTGTGAAGCAGCTTTTTCCCGCGCTTCTGCCTCACTTCGCGCCACAACAAACGGCGTGTTATCGCAGATTTCTCCGCCTGTCTCGCTGACAGCATACCAAGCCGGAATTTGGTGTCCCCACCACAGTTGACGCGAAATACACCAATCTCTGAGTTTAACTAGCCAGTCGCGATAAACTTTTGTCCAGCGTTGAGGGACGAACTGAGGTGAATTTTTTTCGTCCAAAAATGATAGAGTGCGATCGGCTAAAGGACGAATTTTGACGAACCACTGAGTTGAAAGTAGTGGCTCAATTGGAACCTTTCCGCGATCGCTATACGGTACGGCGTGTTTGTATTCTTCTACTTTGACGAGAAATCCTTCAGTTTCTAAACGTTGGACGACATTTTTACGGGCAACAAATCGATCTTGTCCTTGAAAATCTCCTGCATTTTCATTCAGCGTGCCGTCTTTATTCATAATATTAATAAACGGCAGATCGTGACGCTGACCCATCTCAAAATCGTTCGGGTCGTGGGCAGGAGTCACTTTAACGCAACCCGTCCCAAATTCAGGATCGACAAATTCATCGCCAATCACGGGAATTTCTCGCTGCATAATTGGCAAAGTTAGGGTTTGACCAATTAAATGTTTGTAGCGATCGTCATTTGGATTTACCGCGACAGCCGTATCACCTAACATTGTCTCTGGTCGTGTTGTTGCTACTTCTACAGACCCAGATCCATCAGTTAATGGATAGCGGAAGTGCCATAAATGCCCGTTGACTTCTTTATTTTCTACTTCTAAATCGGATACTGCTGACTGAGTTGCGGGACACCAATTCACTAAATATTTGCTGCGATAAATCAGTCCTTCTTCGTGAAATCGGACAAACTCTTCGACAACGGCTTTGTTTAAGCCTTCATCCATCGTGAAGCGTTCCCGCGACCAATCTACGGAAACTCCCAAGCGGCGCAGTTGACCGACAATTGTACCCTTAGATGATTCTTTCCACTGCCAAGCGCGTTCGAGAAATTTCTCTCGTCCCAGTTCGTAGCGGGTCTTGCCTTCTGCTTGCAGTTGCTTTTCTAATATTGTGTGGACTGCAATACTGGCGTGGTCGGTTCCAGGGAGATATAGGGCGTTATATCCCTTCATGCGATGGTAGCGGATTAGGGAATCTATCAGCGTGTTATCAAAGGCGTGACCCATATGAAGGCTACCAGTCACGTTTGGAGGAGGAATGACGATACAGTAGGGTTCCCCGCCGCGCTGGGGGTCTGCTTTATACACTTGGTTGTCTTCCCAGAATTTTTGCCACTTGGCTTCAGTGGTGAAGGGGTCGTAGAGGCTGGGCAGGTTAGGAATGGTTGCTGTCATGTCGGGAAGACGAAAGATGCAGTGAATTATTTAATATTTTGCCATAGGGCAGGGTGGAGGTAGAACGGTTTCTGATTCCTGTAGAATTGCCAAAGTCAACGTACAAGACAAATCTGAATGGAACCTACAGAGGAACAATATTTAATTGTTAATGCCCTCGATACGCTAGATTTACTACAAAATGGCTTTTATGATGAAAGTACAGGCGACTGGTATATCCAAACTCCTAGCCCTGTTTTACCAATTTCTGTTATTCAGCATGACGGTGAAGTAGTTCCAACTAACTGGCGGTCAGATTTATGAGAGAACCATCTGAATTACAAAAACAGCAATATGAAAGATTTACAGAAATTTTGAATACTGGCAAGCAACGCTACATCGAAGCCAAGGGAACTCATAAGGGTTATCGCGCTGGTCTGAAAGGACAAGATTATTTAACTGATGAAGAAAGACAAGAAGCATTATCCTTAGTGCGACAGTTATTTCAAGTTCGAGAAAAGTCAGGTAATTTAACTGCAACGCCATTACTAAAAGAGGAAATCGAAGCTGATTCTTAGCCTTGTACTAAATTTTAATGTCTGCTGGGACGATCGCTCAACTTATCAATCTTATCAATCGCTGCCGAACCAATCAGACTGCTAGCTATTAACATCCCGTAGTTTTAAATTGACCTACTGGTTCTAATAATTTATTCTGATTGGTTGATGATAAAAACAGTGTGAGAAGAGAAACATGATAATGATTTGATATATCTATAAGCAGATCGAGTTTTCCATCTCGATCTAGATCGCCAGCCCAAAGTAATGTGGTAGAGCCATCGTCACAACAAGACGAAATTTCTTGGAATATACTATCTTTCCCAGAATAAACTAAAAGAGCGTGATATATAGTTTCAGGGTTTTGCCGTTCTTTAACCGATATTTGGTAGATATTTCCAGATTCAAGATTGAGAGCGACACTTAAGGGCGGGCTATTGGGAGAAAACTTTGCATTTCCTGAAAACACAGTTTTAACTATCCCAGGCTTCAGAGGAATTGAACCTTTAACTAAGAAAATAGGTGTGTTTTTTCCGTCCACAAGAATTTCTTTCCCGGTTTTCTTTGTCTCATCTATATCGAGTACGTAGTCACGAACAGTATTAACAGTAATTTTTGTTGGTAATAATTCAAAACCTTGTGCTGTAGAGAACAGTCCTAACCATTGTTCTCCCGATTGTGCTTGAACTTCGTTCCCATGAAAATAACTACCTGTTGTCAAAAGATCGAGCGGATACGATGGAGGATAGTCTGTGATAAATATCGGAGTCTGTGCTTTTTGCTCGGAAGATTGACTCATAGCCGATTCTTGCTGAGGCGGCTGACTAGAAATAGATGCGTCAGGTTCGCGATCGCCGCACGATACTAGAAGCAGCAAGCACAATATTGATATCGTCTTAATTGCGTGACAGCCAAACTTAATTTTTTGTATAACTAGCATAATTTTTAACATATTGTCTTGCTCAATTCCAATCTACTTAACTGTTAATTTGTGTGGCTGAAGCTCTGTAAATACTCATTTAAAGGAGTTTTTGGTATGACTAACAATACAACTCCCATATCGCCAACTGATGCTGTATCCCCGCAGCATGAAATTTTAGATAGGCAAACGACAGATTGCTGTGTCGTAGGCTATGGTTCCGCAGGGGCAGTATTGGCGCTGCTGGCGCGTCAAGGTATACCCGTGATGCTGCTAGAAGCGCACAAAGACTTGGATCGCGACTTTCGAGGTGATACCATTCACCCGTCTGTGATGGAGATTATGGCGGAATTGGGCTTAGCCGTCAATTCTGCGCGACTTGCTAGCGCGGTTCATTGTCTTTGGGTTAATGCCCGTGCATGTAAAAACTTAACTTTTGATAGCAATTTTTGATTGTATGCGTGACACAGGTAGGGGCGCACGGCTGTGCGCCCCTACGAACGTGTATTTTACCCAATTGAAAACCGCTATAAAAGTGAGTAGTGAAGCAAGAAAGGTGTAGCGTGTAGGAGGAATTCGGAATTCGGAATTAATCGACGCTGATAACTGGTCACTGGTCACCGATCGCTGGTCACTGTCTCTACGACTAGCGCATATTTCCTAATTTTTCAATCTTTACCACTATATGTAAATCGCGTATAGTCTTAATCTATTGCCTTTAACTGCTAAGGCTTTTTTTCCAGTCAAACCTTTTTCCTAAATATCTTACCTATGGTGCGAGAGCTACAGCGCTTAAACCCAACCAGCCAGTTTCCCGAAACTGCCCCAGCTGCAAATCCAGTCTTCTTCAGGACGTATAGTCGGCGGATAGGAGGTGGGCGCGAAACTTGGGAACAAGTATGCGATCGCACCCTGCGCGGGCTAGTAGAATTGGGTAAACTCACCCCAGCAGAAGCCGCGATTCTCGAAAAAATGCAAAAGGAGATGAAATCTCTCCCTAGCGGGCGCTGGCTGTGGGTAGGAGGTACGGAATGGATTTCTCGCCAAGAAAACTTTTCCGGCGCTTATAACTGTACTTCTACCAACGTAGTAGACTGGCGGGCTTTTGGCTTGATGATGGACTTGGCAATGATGGGCTGCGGTACGGGTGCAATTCTCGAACCCCAGTACATTAACCAACTTCCCGTGATTCGCAACCGCCTCCACGTCACCGTAGAAGGAGAAATCGGCACAACGCCCGCTTCAGAACGGCAGGACGAGACAGAAGTACAAATCGAAGGTAATATCGTTAGTATTCTCGTGGGCGATAGCCGTCGAGGTTGGGTCAAGTCTTATCAAACTCTGTTGGAGCTATCAACCAACGAGAGTTTTTCGGATATCGTACATGTCAGCGTCAATCTTGGCAATATCCGTCCGGCAGGAGAAATATTAAAAGGTTTTGGCGGCGTTGCTAACCCGATTAAATTGCCAGAATTGTATCAACGCTGCGCGGCAATTTTAAATAAAGCCGTAGGCAGAAAACTGAATTCGGTTGAGTGTTGTTTATTAATAGATGAAGCTGCCGTTGTTGTAGTTGCCGGAAATGTTAGAAGAAGCGCAGGGATGCGTCAAGGAACTAGCAATGATGAATTATTTGCTAATGCTAAAAATAACCTTTGGCAACAAGATGAAAATGGGAATTGGCGGATCGATCCCGAACGCGATGCGTTGAGAATGGCGAATCATACTCGCGTATTTCATCAAAAGCCAACTTTAGAAGAATGTATCAATGCCGTTCGCAGTCAATATTATTCTGGTGAAGGAGCAATCCAGTATGCGCCAGAAGCGATCGCCCGTAGCAATGCAGATTTTTTAAGTAGTCAAGCACTAAAGCAAGAGTTTGTTAAAACATACGTAACTTCAAAAGAAAAAGCTCACATCTGGCTGAAAGAGCGCCATCTAGAAATAACAGATTCCGAACTAGAACATAGGCTTTCAAGATATGGTTTGAACCCATGTGGCGAAATTTTGGGTGGTAATTTCCACTGCAACTTATCGGAGGTTCATCTAAATCAAATCGATCCCAAAAATGACAAAGAACAAGAAGAAGCTTTCACCGCAGGCGCATTATCTGTTGCTTCTTTGTTGAATCATAAATTCCTTGAACCTCGCTATCAATTCAGTCGCGAATTAGACCCAATTGTAGGTGTTTCTTTCACGGGATTATTCGATTTCTTCGTCCGTGCTTTTGGTGTCGATTGGTTGCGCTGGTGGGAACAAGGAAGACCGGCAGAATTCAAAATTCAAAATTCGGAATTCGGAAATGAGAATTTGGCGGAGTATTTTAGAAATGAAGAAAGGGAGTATCTCAGTCGTTGGCGCGATCTCGTGTTTCGCGTTGTGTGGGAATATTGCGATCGCCATAACATTAAACGCCCGAATCGCTGTACTACCGTCCAACCTAGCGGTACTAAATCTCTACTGACTGGCGCGTCTCCTGGCTGGCATCCTCCCAAAGCCCAACGTTTTATTCGTCGGATTACTTTCCGCAAAAACGATCCAGTGGCACTAGCTTGCATTGACTACGGTTATGGTGTCGTTCCCTCCCAATCGGATAAAGACGAAAATGGCAATTTGTTGAACGACCCCTTCGATCCTCGTTGTATGGAATGGTTGGTAGAAATTCCTGTCGCCGTGCCTTGGGCAGATTTACCTGGTGCTGATGAAATTGAAATTAGTAAATTTAGCGCTCTAGCCCAAATGGATTTCTACATGCAAGTGCAGAAATACTATGTAACTCACAACACTTCCGCAACAATTGAGTTGCGAGAAAACGAGGTAGAAGCATTAGGGACGCGAATTTATGAAACCATTCAAAACGATGAAGGCTATATTAGTGCTGCCTTATTAGCCAGATTTGACGACTTACAAACTTTCCCCCGCTTGCCATTTGAACCGATAACCAAAGCTAAGTACGAAGAATTAATGCAACAAGTGCATTCCCGACGGCAAGTGCATGATTTTTATACTGCCCTCAGCCGCTATGATGCGCAAGAGTTAGATGAAGCAGGTCCAGCAGGGTGCGACTCAGATAAATGCCTCTTTCCTCACCAGGAAGGGGCGAGGAGTGAGGGGTGAGGGGTGAGGGGATAAGGGAGACAAGGGAGTGGGGACAAGGGGGACAAGGGAGCAATTCTAGGCACTAGTCACCTGCCACTAGCCACGCATCACTCTCTTTCCCTCGCTCCTCGCTCCTCGCTCCTCGCTCCTCACACCTCTCAACTAAAAAGCTAGAATTTCAAACAGTACAGATGCAGCCACGCATAGAGGAAATTCAAATATGTTTGTAGACGAACTAGCACCTATTTTTAAGGAATTGGTACAGCACCCAGTTTCTTTTTTAGGAGGATTTGTCTCTGGGGTACTGCACCTCAGCCTAGCTGACGATCCAGTCAAAAGTTGGCTCGATCGCCAGTTTGATTCTTCCAGCTACAATTCTTCCACATCTGGCGATCGCAACGGCAAAACTAGCGGTCCCCAAAGCATTTCTATCGAGTAGAGGTAGAGAGTTACGTAGAGACGCGATCTTTCGCGCCTCTACAGTGATGATTGTCAACTGTTAACAGTTAACAGATTAAATGATAACTATTGGAAATTTTTTAGGCAGTATTTGTAATACAGAAGACCTTTGATAAACAAACCATACGATATGATATGCGTAAGTGTAAGTTCAGTCCTGTAACTGGTTAAATTTGAGAAGCTGCTACCGACTGGGGTTGTCTATCTTGAAAGCTAGATTACTGATAAATTTGAAATCTGGTGTTTGCCAAAACTGCAAATTTTTAGGTTCGATTTCTCGACTGAACTTGACTCTCTGTTCAGACTTACGCGACCGATTATGACTATCTACGTTGGAAACCTTTCTTACCGCGCTACGGAAGAAGACCTGAGAACTGTATTCGCAGAATATGGCACGATCAAGCGCATTGTCCTACCGATGGATCGGGAAACTGGCAGAATGCGCGGATTTGCTTTCGTTGACATGGGTGAAGATGCCCAAGAAGAATCAGCGATCGCTGAATTAGATGGTGCAGAATGGATGGGAAGACAGCTGCGAGTCAATAAAGCTAAACCCCGCGAAGAAAATGGTGGTGGCGGCGGTGGATATCGGCGTAACGGAGCCGGAGTGAGGGCAAGATTTGGTCAGGAGTAGTTACAACCACCCCGCTCTGTAGGAAACTACTCGGAACAAGATTAATACTTGAAATCTGATGAATTTGGGTCAAGCCTTTCACTGACCAGTTAAGCATCTGACACTGATAATTGCTGGTCGGTGTTTTGTCGATCGCGCTCAAAATCGATCTAATGCTTGCCATCAGTTCAATGCATGTTGTCAATCGCTCTTGGCAAGAACTAGACTGATGGCTTGACGGCATTGCTTGGAAAAATAAGACTCTGAAGCTCGATCCGCGATCGCCGGATTTCGCAATCGTTTGGTAACACGATTGTGGCGATCGCGCGTGGCAAGGTGCAGTGATTTCTATAGTTTATCTAAAGTCAGATTCCACTATTAGATTCAGTTCCTAAGATAGTAGTGCAGGGTGCTGCCTTATTGGTAAATCTTGCAACATGCCCTCATCTACAGAGAGAGCGATCGTTATGGCTGAAGCTGTCCAACACTCAATAGATTACGAATCTGCACTAGGTCGGGATTGTACAACACTGTCTCGACACGTCCTACAACAGTTGCAAAGTTTTTCTGCTGATGCCCAAGATCTGAGTGCCTTAATGAGTCGCATTGCCCTCGCTGGCAAGTTAATCTCGCGTCACCTCAGTCGTGCGGGATTGATGGAAGGCGTACTGGGATTTACCGGAGATGTGAACGTACAAGGGGAATCAGTCAAAAAGTTGGACGTTTATGCCAACGATGTCTTTATCTCGGTTTTCAAGCAGAGCGGTTTAGTCTGTCGCTTGGCTTCCGAAGAAATGGAGCAGCCATATTACATTCCTGAAAACTGTCCGATTGGTCGTTATACCTTGCTTTACGACCCAATCGATGGTTCATCCAATACAGATATTAATATGAGTCTGGGATCGATCTTCGCCATCCGACAGCAGGAAGGCAACGATCTAGATGGAGAGGCAAAAGACTTACTGCAATTGGGAAGCAAACAAATTGCGGCAGGATATATCCTCTACGGTCCTAGCACCATCTTGGTGTATTCCATCGGCAAGGGCGTACATTCTTTTACTCTCGATCCCAGCCTTGGAGAATTCATACTTTCGGAAGAAAATATTCAACTGCCGCAACACGGTTCGGTTTATAGTGTCAACGAAGGCAACTTCTGGCAATGGGATGAATCGATCCGAGAATACATTCGTTACGTCCACCGCACAGAAGGCTATACCGCACGCTACAGTGGAGCTATGGTAGGTGACATTCATCGGATTTTAGTGCAAGGTGGCGTGTTCCTTTACCCTGGCACGGTGAAAAAACCAGAAGGTAAAATTCGCCTACTGTATGAATCTGCTCCCTTAGCATTTTTGGTCGAGCAGGCAGGAGGCAGAGCAAGTACGGGAACCCAAGACATCATGGATGTCGTGCCTGAAAAACTGCATCAACGCACTCCGTTGATTATTGGTAGTAAAGATGACGTGGCATTAGTTGAGTCCTTTATTCAGCGACACGCCCAAGCCCAAGAAGAGAAGAACATTCGGGCGCAAGCACGCATACCTCAATGAGAGGGGTTAGGGGTTAGGGGAAGAAGAGAGCGCAAGGTTGCTGAGGAAGCTGAGGGAGCGGAGGGAGCGTCGAAAGAATTTAATTATGAATTGCGAATTCAATTAATTCTTTATCCCCTCACTCCTCGCTCCTCACTCCCCAATTAGTAAACCAATGAAGAGTTGAGAAATACAAATATCATGGCAACAAATCATTTACTAGAGATCAAAGAATACGGTCAAAGCATTTGGATGGATAATTTGACCCGTGACTTAGTTCAGTCTGGAGAGCTGAAGAATTTAGTTGAGAATCAAGGGATTTGCGGGATCACTTCTAACCCAGCAATTTTTGAAAAAGCGATCGCGGGTAATGCGATCTACGATGCTGATATCGAAGCAGGGATTCGGGCGGGATTGCCGACTTATAAAATTTACGAATCCTTAGTATTTAAAGATATCCGCGATGCCTGCGATATCTTGCGTCCCGTATATGACGCTTCCGAAGGACTCGATGGATATGTCAGCATTGAAGTTCCTCCCACGATCGCCCATGATACACAGGCGACAATTAACGAAGCCCGTCGTTACTATCAAGAAATTGGGCGGGATAACGTGATGATTAAGATCCCCGGCACTAATGCAGGTTTACCAGCGGTTGAGCAAGTTATCTCAGAAGGGATCAACGTTAACGTAACGCTGTTGTTCTCAGTTCAAAGTTACATCGAAACAGCTTGGGCATACATTCGCGGTTTAGAAAAACGTGCGGCAGAAGGAAAGGATATTAGCAAGATTTCTTCTGTGGCTAGCTTCTTCCTGTCGCGGATCGATTCTAATATTGACGGTAAAATTGATGCTGCCCTCAAAGCAGGCGTAGACCGGATTGAGAAAGAAGCAAAATTAAGAGCCGTCAGAGGGAAAGTGGCGATCGCCAACGCTAAGATTGCTTATCAAGAATACAAGAAAATTATTCAAAGCGATCGCTGGCAAGCATTAGCCGCCAAAGGCGCAAACGTTCAGAGATTGCTGTGGGCTAGCACCAGCACTAAAGACCCTAACTACAACGATGTCATGTACGTTAACGAATTGATCGGTCCAGAAACAGTCAATACATTACCACCCAATACGATTGATGCGTGTGCCGACCACTGCGATGTAGCAAATCGCGTCGAGTCAAATGTCGAGGAAGCATACAAGTTAATTGAAAACTTAAAAGATCCAGATGTGGCGATCGATATCGACCAAGTGATGGACGAATTACTCGTGGAAGGGATCGACAAATTCATTAAACCCTTTGAATCGCTGATGCAGTCCCTGGAAGAGAAGGTTGCTAAGCTGTCACCCGTGTAATTAATTAACGTACGAGCAAGGCCCTTGCTCGTACCCTTAGCCACTCACTACTGATTACTCACTACTATGGTCACGTTGCTAGAAAATCCCTTACGAGTGGGGCTGCAACAACAGAGAGTTCCCGAACCGCAAATCTTAGTCATTTTTGGTGCGTCGGGAGATCTGACTCAGCGCAAACTCGTTCCAGCACTCTACAAACTCAGACGGGAACGCCGCCTGCCACCCGAATTTACAATTGTAGGCGTAGCACGCAGAGAATGGAGTCACGATTACTTCCGCGAACAAATGCGGGAGGGGATCGAGCAGTTTTCTGACGGTATTGGTTCGGAAGACCTATGGCAAGAGTTTTCTCAGGGCATATTTTATTGTCCTGGAGATATTGACAATCCCGAAAGCTATCAAAAGCTAAAAAACTTTTTGGCAGAGTTGGACGAAAAGCGGGGAACTAGAGGCAACCGCGTATTTTACCTGTCTGTCTCACCCAAGTTTTTTGCTGAAGCCATCCAGCAGTTGGGCAAAGCAGAAATGCTCAAAGATCCGCTCAAAACCCGCTTGATGATTGAAAAGCCCTTCGGTCGGGATTTGGGAACGGCGCGATCGCTCAACCGCGTCGTGCAGCAAGTTTGTAAAGAAGAACAAGTTTATCGCATCGACCACTATTTGGGCAAAGAAACAGTCCAAAATTTGCTGGTATTTCGCTTTGGGAATGCCATCTTTGAACCATTGTGGAACCGCCAGTTTGTCGATCACGTCCAAATTACCGTTGCCGAGACAGTCGGGGTAGAAGACAGAGCGGGATATTATGAAAGCTCTGGGGCATTGCGAGATATGTTGCAAAACCACTTGATGCAACTATTTGCCTTCACAGCAATGGAAGCACCTAATTCCCTAGATGCCGATTCAATCCGCACGGAGAAAATGAAGGCGATTCAAGCGACTCGCCTAGCAGATATTCAAAATTTGGAACGTGCGGCAGTACGAGGACAATATAGTGCGGGATGGATGAAAGGCAAGCGCGTCCCTGGTTATCGAGAAGAACCAGGCGTGAATCCCCAGTCTACAACTCCCACGTTTGTCGCGATGAAGTTTTTGATCGACAACTGGCGTTGGAAAGGCGTGCCTTTTTATCTGCGGACGGGTAAGCGCTTGCCCAAAAAAGTTTCGGAGATTTCAATTCATTTCCGTGAAGTACCGAATTTGTTGTTTCAGTCGGCAGCACAGCAGATGAATGCTAATATCTTGGCGCTGCGAATTCAACCCAACGAGGGGATTTCGCTGCGTTTTGAGGTAAAAATGCCAGGAGGAACTCTACGGACTCGTTCTGTAGATATGGACTTTACCTATGGTTCCTTTGGCTTGCAAGCAACTTCCGACGCATACGATCGCCTCTTACTCGATTGCATGATGGGCGATCAAACTCTATTTACGAGAGCCGACGAAGTAGAAGCTGCTTGGCAATTGGTGACTCCAGCCCTTTCAGTTTGGGATTTGCCCACCGATCCCGCGACTATCCCGCAATACGAAGCAGGGACGTGGGAACCAACCGAGGCGGAATTACTGATCGATCAAGATGGTCGTCGCTGGCGTAGGTTGTAAATAGCAATGAACCGATCGGCACTCAATCTGTATACAGACTATCTGTTACAAATACCAATTTACGGGAATGATGGTAAAGGTGGCGATCGCTCTATTGCTAATAGCTAGTTTCATCCTTCATCCTTCATCTTTCATCCTGTCCTATGGTGACTCAATCTGCTCCAATTTTCTCACTTCAGGCTCCCAAGGATATCTCAGTTAGCGAGATTGAAGCCGAACTCAATCAGATTTGGCAAAGTTATGGCGTGGCTGGTGAGGATGGGGAACTGCCCGCCGCCACTCGCGCCAAAACCTTTACTTTGATCGTTTACGAACCAGAAGAAACTCAACAATTGCTGGCAGCTTTGGGATATTACAGCGGTCCAATCGACGGCATCCCAGGACCACGCACCGCTTCCGCAATTCGCGAAGCCCAAAAAGTATTTGGACTGGAAAAAACAGGGAAATCTAGCCCAGAGTTACTGATAAAACTTAGAGAAGAACAAAGCAAACGCCGTGGTGTAGCAGATAGCAACACAGCAGCGACAGCTTACGCAATGGATACCCGCAGCCCTGCTGTAGCTGATGCGATCGCCAGTCGTAATCCTTGTCGAATTATTGCTTTATGTCCAGTTACCGGAGAAGACGAGGGCGTAAAAGCACAAGTTTCTGCATACTGTCCGATCCAGAAGCAGTCCGCCACAACTTTGATCTGTTGTGAATACATCACCCTGACGGGAACCGTGGAAGCACTGGAAAGAATAGTAGGCATGGTTCCAGATTTATTAATTGGTGGCTTGCCTAAATTTCTCTGGTGGAAAGCTACTCCAGAACCCGATCACCCGATCTTCAAGCGTTTGGCAGCCTCTTGCAACTCTGTCATCTTCGACTCCAACAGTTTTACACAAGTCGAAACCAATCTCATCCGGCTGCAAGAATTGATCGATGCAGGCATGACAATTTTCGATGTCAACTGGAGTCGGCTAGCTGCTTGGCAAGAGTTGACGGCAGAAGCCTTCGATCCACCCCAGCGCCGTGCTGCATTAGGGGAAGTCGATCGCGTCACCATAGACTATGAAAAAGGCAATTCTGCCCAAGCCTTGATGTTTTTAGGCTGGTTGGCAAGTCGATTGAACTGGCGACCGACCAAACTTACTACAGAAACGGGAGACTACGACATCAAACGCTTTTACTTCATCGCAGAAGGCGATCGCGAAGTCGAAGCAGAAATTGCTGGCGTTCCGACTGCTAGCGACGGTGATGTAGCTGGAGATTTGATTGCTTTACGCCTCACATCTACGAATCCAGCTGCCAACTGTTCTACGGTTTTGTGTTCCGAAACCTCCGGCTGTATGCGGATGGAGGCACACGGCGGCGCTCAAGCTGGGATCGTCAACCAAGTGACATCCCTTGCCGATCAAAGTGCTGAAGAGTTGCTCTCGCAGCAACTACAACGCTGGGGACGAGACGTACTATTTGAAGAAAGTCTGGCAGTGACAGTACAGATGCTTAAATTAAGTAATAGTTGACAGTTGACGGTTGACTGTCAACCGTTAACTGTCAACTGTCAACCCTAAACTATGACTTTAATTATTGCTGGAGAACGCAGTGGGGTAGGCAAAACAACCGTGACGCTTGCCCTACTATCTTTTTTATGTCGGTGGCAAAAATTATCTGTCCAGTCTTTTAAGGTAGGACCAGATTATATCGACCCGATGTTTCATCTGTACGTGACCGGATCTCCCTGCCGCAACCTAGACCCCGTACTGACTTCCGAAACTTACGTCCAACAATGCTTTATCCATCATACCCAACAATCTGAGTATGCACTCGTAGAGGGAGTGATGGGACTCTTTGACGGAATAGGTAGTGGAGAAGTCAAAAGTCAAAAGTCAAAAGTCAAAAGTCAAAATTACCAACTACCAACTACCAACTACCAACCACCAACTACCAACTACCAACTACCAATTAATTTTGCCAGTACCGCTCACATCGCCCGCATACTCGATCTACCTGTAGTACTGGTTATAGATTGCAGTCGTCTGTCTGGTTCGGTAGCCGCGATCGCCCACGGTTATCGTTCCTTCGATCCCCGTGTCAAAATAGTCGGATTCGTGCTGAATCGAGTCGGAAGCGATCGCCACTTACAATTATTACAAGATGCCCTTGCACCTCTAGACTTACCAATTCTCGGTGTTTTACGCCGCCACGATAATATTACTATTCCCGATCGCCATCTCGGTCTAGTCCCCACCGCCGAACTTCCCCAACTGGATCTCGTTATCGAGCAATTAGCAACCTTAGCCCAAACCTGTTTTGATTGGGACAAATTAATGCCTTTGTTGAAAGCGGGAGTCGGGAGTCGGGAGTCGGGAGTCGGGGGGAAGAGAGCTGAGGGAACTGGGGGAGCTGAGGGAGCTGAGGGAGCTGAGAGAGCAAAAAACAACCGTCAACCGTCAACCGTCAACTGTCAACTACCAACTACCAACTACCAACTACCAAACCACCAATTCCGAATTCCGAATTCCGAATTCCGAATTCGACTTGCCGTTGCGCGCGATCGCGCTTTTAATTTCTATTACCAAGATAACTTAGACTTATTGCAACAATTAGGGGCGGAGTTAGTATTTTGGAGTCCCTTAACTGATTCTGAATTACCAGAAAATATCCACGGCTTGTATTTTGGTGGTGGCTTTCCCGAAGTTTTCGCCCAACAATTAGCCGCAAATACAGGAGCGATCGCCTCAGTAAAAACAGCCATTTTAGCTGGAATGCCCACATATGCAGAGTGTGGGGGATTAATGTATTTATGCGATAAAATTATCGATTTTGAGCAGAATTCTTGGTCAATGGTAGGAGTCATCCCCACTGCTAGCGTCATGGGTTCTCGCCTTACCTTGGGATATCGTCACTGCATTGCTCTCCAAGATAGTCCCATATTACAAACTGGGGACACAGTGTGGGGGCATGAATTTCATCGTTCTTCTTTATCAGAATTGCCAACCCCACCCCTATTTCAAACCCAAGGACTCAGCACTCCCCCAGTTAGCGAAGGCTGGCGACTCCCTCACCTACACGCTTCTTACGTCCACCTCCATTTTGGTACGCGCCCCGACATTCCCGCCCGGTTTTTACAACACTGTGGTTCTTGGAGAGCTTCAAGGGGATTGAGTTAATTCCGAATTCCGTCAGCCGAAGGCGAAGCGAAGCGTTATTCCGAATTCCGAATTCCGCTATTCTCCTCGATCGCCCGACAACACTCATCAACCCCAGCCCGTTGCTGCATCATACCAACCAAAGCCTCATAAGCAGACCAATTTGCCTCTAACAAAGTCTTGGCTTGCAAAACCGCCCAGCGTTGCTTTTGCTCCACAGCTCTAGCGGTATATCCTAAAGGAGTCAAAATCATTCCGAACTTTTGGCGATCGTCTGCTCCCCCCTCGGTGTTACTGTAAACTAAATCTTCTGCGGCTAAACCTGCCATCCAAACAGTACAATAGCGGTCTAGCATTTGAGCTGTCAGCGTACCCCGATCTAACTGCGCTGCTAACTCCCGATCTTCAAAACTGACACCACCTAAACCTGGTTGTTTCTGCTTCAAAGCTTCCCAAGCGCTAAGAGTATAACCAGTAATCGGGATGTTTAATAAATGCGCTACCAGAAAATGCCCCGCTTCGTGGCGGACAATGCGATCGCGGTGTTGGGGTGAAAAACTTGCCAGCCAGTCTAAAATCAAGTTACCACCTTTACCCTGAAAGCTGAAACTATCTAACGTAGCCACTGCTAAAACGCTGAAGGTAGCAAGCGCTGGAATCACTGGCGAAAAATGCAATAAAGGACTTAGCAGTGTCGAAAGCGTCATCACGAAGATAGAAATAGCAACTAAGTTTAGGGCAATCTGATTCATACTTTAAGAGCGGTACAATTACAGCTATTTCCTTATTATCCGCCGATCGCAGTCGCATTCTTGGTTCAATCGTTCAAATGCGATCGCCGAACATGTCTGCAATCATCTACCTAATGACAGATGGCAAATTATCTAGTCTGCGTTAGAAATACGCTTGTCGTATAAACTAAAGTCACGAAACCATCATCGTTACGATTGTTAGCATACAACTGCCGTAAATCCGCAATCAATCGCTCGTAAGCCGCACCAGCGCGAGGGATATACGATGTACTCATGGCTCGACCGACAACCCCATCAAAATCGAGTGGCTGTTGATAGGTAAATCTATACTGTTGGAGATCGGCAAACAAGCTACTCCTCAGTAAAGGTTCGATCGCCATCCGGCGCTGTTCGGCGGGATGATAGCCAGAAGCAACTTTAATTAGATGAGTATACTCTGCTGTAAACTCGTCATGGCGATCGCGTTCGTTCCACACTACAGCCAATCTTCCGTTTTCTGATAAAATCCGGCGAAACTCCAGCAGCGTCGGTTCTGGATCGAACCAATGAAAAGACTGAAAGCACGTTACCAAATTTACAGCAGCATCAGCCAAACCTGTTGTTTCAGCTGTCCCATCTCGAAACTCTACTAAAGCATGGGGTGCAGCGGCTTGTCTCATGGGTGCATTGGGTTCGATTGCTATGACTCGTACCCCCTTTTCTGCTAGCAATCGCGCTGCAATTCCGGTTCCCGCACCTATATCGGCGGCGATCGTTTGTGATGGCGATAATCCCTCTAAGACTCGCTCGATCGCAGCTTGAGGATAACTCGGACGATATTTTACATAATCCCCCACGCGATCGGAAAATCGATCGACTGGATTCATCGCGTACAAAGGCGTTGTATCTAGATAAGATGTATTTTGCTCAGACATAAGATAGGAATCGTAAGGGGCAAGCAACTATTGATGCCTAGCTACTTCATTACCTGTAATGCCAATTGTAGAACGCAGGCGCAGTGAAATTCACGCTAAGATGACTCAAAATATTTCAGTCACAATATTTCTATTTACAAATTCATCTATAGTTTTGTTGTTGCAATATGACTGATTTTCTGGAAAAGTTAAAAAACCTTGCTGTAAGGCAACTAATTTTAATCTTCAGTCTGTAAAACTGAGAAAATACTAACTTTTTCTTCATGCGATCGATTGCTATCAGCAAATGAACAATTCTGCTTACCTAGTCAATCGTAGGGATTAGTCTATACTTGAAGTAAGCAGTGGTGCAACTCCGATTCTCAATTAGAAATTCAGAGCCTCTCGGTCACGAGCATAGAGATTCTACAGGCAATTCCCTCAATCGCATCAGCTCTTCTATATGTTGGGTAATAATATAGACTTGTGAATGACGAGATCGGTATTTCAACGTGAATTCGCTTTGGGCTGGTGTTACTTAATACATTTTTGAATGTCAAGATAATTTGCTTTAGCTTGTATTACTTAACACATTCTTGAATTCCCCTGTGACGCGCTTCCAGCTTGTGTTGTTCCATACATCTTTAAATGCCAATATTGGACAGTTGTTTCACCCTTTGTACTGATGTCTGCATCATTTTCTTACATTAAGCTGAGAATTCGTAAGTAAAAATTGGTAGATAACACTATTGAGAGATGATGGAAGCCAAAAGCATCGAAACAGCTCCCGTTTATTACCTGGCAAATGACTGCTGGGTAAGCGATCGCAGACGATCGCTGGCTATTTGAAAACATTTGTAAATATGTATATGAGGGAACATTTTAAATTTTCTCAGTATAGTTATGCTAATAAAGTGCAGAAATAATTACTAAAATATCAATATATTTTCTCTGCAAGCTGAAAAGCCGAAATCGAAGAAGTAGAATCTATCCGCAAAGTGAGAGTGCCGTGATTTTCTAAACCAGACACTTATAGATTGCATATTAGTAGTCGAACCGGGAGAGGGTATGCATCTTTACTAAAAGCTAATAGCACTCAAACGTAGCGATCGCTCCGAACAACTGAAGAGGAATCAAGAGCGCGATCGTAATAGTGCGATTGAATTCATCTTAAAAATACAAAACCTGAAAAAAACTGCAAAAAGCATTTGACAAATACCAATAAATTCTGTTATTTTTTTAGTATTGAAAAGCCAGCAAATATTTAATGAGTTTCCCGAGTATTTGTGGCTTGAACTTCCAATAGAAATTAATTAGGAATATGCAAGAGGTATTCAGCGCATGTGGCGCTGTAGGTTGTAAGAGAAGACACCGAGGAGTGCACTTTTACAACTTCCATAAAAAGAGTATGCGTACTCTTTAGGTGGATGAATAATTATCGATATTATCGGTAATTTGCCAGTCTGCCAGAGGCTTAATTATTTTTGAATGAGAATAAACTTAAGGCTGTTAGAAGTGAAAGTTAATCAACTCTAACAGCTTTTTTTATGGGTAGAACGCGCTGATAAATAAGCGCGTTCCCCACTCATTCCATTTTTCGTAAATTTGTTGTTCTTAATTGGTAAGAAAACCAAAAAAAGAGTTAAAAAGGAAGTAGTAAATTTTATGAGTCAACCTGTAGTGATGGCGATCGATCCACAACCCGAACTTATAAGGGAGATTAAGAAAGATTTGCAGCGTTCCCATCAAAATCTGAGAATATTATATGCGAATTCTCCATTAGAAACATTAAAAAAATTAAAAGATTTGCAGTCGTCAAACGACACGCTAACGCTTTTAATCGTAGAACAAAAAACCTTTCAAATAGTTGCTGCCGACCTTCTACAATTAGTCAGAGAAATGTTTCCAAAGGTGCAACGCTTGACGCTCAAAGTTCACGATAGCGACGAGATACCCAGTTGCATTCCTATTCCCACAGCTTTTGTAGTGAGTACCAATGAGGTAGAGACTGCGCTGCCAGATTTACAGCTTGTGGCGCACACAAGTTGATTTGGTAACTTACCTGCGATCGCCATGAGATGTCACGATTGAAATTCGGCAAATTTTAGATTGATTTCAGCAAAGTTAGATGGGAGCAAGATTCTAGTTAAGCATGAGTTTTGAGTGACAGAAAAGATGTTCTGGCGGATGGTATTTTTGTAGTGATTCAAAGGGATTTCCAATGCCTGGAAAACGTAGCAGCCGCAAACAAATACAGCATTTTTGCTGTCCTTACTGCGATCGCCGTTTATGGCGAGCAGGTAGCACAAAACACTTTTTGTTCTATACAGAAGCAGCTCAAATCCGACAATATGTAAATGTGTCTCACAAAAGTGCCGCTTTGCTTGCTAGTCAAGGTGCTTATGTCGATCGCAACTCCTGGATTGAAGAATTTTTTTGCGGCGAACATGGTAAGCTGTGGCTGAAACTCAACCGTAATTCAGCAGGTCAATTAACTTCGCAAATAGCTACAAGTAAAGATTGGCAGCAATCAACTCAAACGATTAATCCAGAAGTGCCAAACCCTTCAGTGAGTGAATATAGTTATCGTATGAGTCGAGCGCCAAGTAGTAGACTCTCCTATTGCAGGAGATAAATCGCTGCTATCTATCAATGCCTGCCTCCGTTCTGGTTCGACTTTAGGGATGCATCGCGATCGCTACTATAGGCTTGATAGGCGTGGTAAAACCATTCAAAAAATTCATTTAACTCTTGCTGTTGAATTTTAACCTGACCCGCATCTGAGGTCTGCATGAATTCTTCTAGCAAAGCTTTGGTTGCGTGCAAGCAAAGGTGGCTGGCATCCCGTAACTGACGAAAATCAATCTTCTGCGAGTCCGACGCTGGCAAGCCATGCGGAGCAGAATTGAGATAATTCAGTTGCACGTCCAATAAACTAGCCGGCGTAATTTTTTGTGCTATGCGCTGTGCTGGATTGCTGAGAAAATTCAATCCTAATAATCTAGCGCGCTTAGCAGTTGTATTGGCTGTCTCCATACCCCACGTCTCTGCCGCTAAGTTTGTCAGCGTTCGATCGGCTGCTGGCTGTTTTTGTTCGGAAATAAAAGCTTTCAGGCGATCGCGCAACACGAGCAGATCTAAATTCTGGGGGAGGTGCAGTAATTGCGTTTCAACTTCTTGCAGCAGCAGGCGAGCCTGGTAGACAGAGGCAGCAATATAATCGGTAAAAGTTTCTCGCTCGGCAGTTTCTAATAAATAAGTCAGCGTCACTGCCGTATCCCATAACTCTTCTACCAGAAATTGGCTGCCAGTGTCATCGTCATGAATTTCTAGTAAAACGTAAGAGTTGTAACTGCGAATCAGCTTAGAAAACAAACCGACTACAGCTAAAGTGTAAGGTTCGTCTGAATTGACAACTAATGCAATTGCAGACTGAATTTCTTGCAGGTAGCTATGTAAAGTGCGAGCGGCATGGAGAAAAGCATGACTGAAGGCAGGCTCGGTCTTATCGAGTAAGTGGACGAGTGGTAACGTAATTCTCCGATCTAGCTTATGGGGTAAGTTTTGCTGCATCTATCCTCTGTCCGCAAAATAGCTCTTTACCTTCTAGCGATACGCACTTTCCTATTGATAAATTGACAATTCAAGTCCGTAAATCCTAAACTAAGCGCTGCGTATCTGTCAATCAAAACTTTGAGACTGGCATGGAATTCACTCATTCAAGGAAGAGTTTTCACCTCACCTTCGGTTGAGAGGCTGTCCTCCCAGTGCATCGCTCGATACTAGATCGAGAATATTTTCTAACCTCATCCCTATAAATCTGAAAGAGTGCTAGCCTCTGATGATAACACGCTCAGTGCTAGCTTATATCCTGCCACTCCTTGGAAAATTTAATTCAATTCGTGCATTAGCGACAATTTTTGCCAAAAAGTCTATTCTCAAAAATACTGCTTTATTCAGTATTCTTGAACGAATCCCAAACAGAAATTGCAGTTCATTCAATCTTGCTCTCGATCGCGTTACAAGATAGCACTTATATATAAATCTTTCTTCAGTGATAAGCATTTAGTTATAAGTACTATTATGGGTTTACTTCAATATGGCTATATTTTGTTGGTATGACAAATCGCGATCGCTAATCGCAGGCGATCGCATGACAGCGAGTAGTTGATGATTCAACTTGACATTTAAATGTTTGGATGCAGACTGGCAAGAGTACGACGAACTTTCACAGGGTAAATCTACAATTTTTATCCACCACCTTTTACCCATATGGCAGCTTGTGTCTACAAAAAAGAAACAATGGATTACCTTTAAAGTTTCGGAGTTAGAAATGCAAGCCCTCGAAGCTTATTGTCAACAAACTCAACGCACAAAAACGGATGTTTTAAGAGATTTGATTCGAGGTTTACCAACCTATACTAACTCGCGTTCCGCAACCAGAGGCTTTAATCTCAACCAACCTCCCCACCCTGAAGAAGAACCCAATTTCTAAAATTGAATATTAGGAAAACTATCATCAAGATTTTGCTCGCTTGCCAGGGCAAAATTTTTGTTTTTAGGGGTTTTTTGTGGTTAACCCTCGTAGTGTCCAGGGGTATTATTGAGTTCAGCAAAGGAATTGAAGCTACCACTTAACTTTACCGTGACAAATGAAACCCATTTCTATCGAACAGCTCATATTGACTCAAAATCGACAATATACTCGCCAGAAACAATGGATTACCCTCAAAGTTTCTGAACTAGAAATGCAAGCCCTTGAGACTTATTGCCAGCAGGCTCAAAGAAGTAAAACAAACGTACTGCGAGAAACAATTAGGCAATTACCAACCTACAGCAGTTTTTCGCCAAATTCATAGCTAATCGCTATTAGTTCTAGTTCAAATTTTAGTCAAGGGTGTGTTGAGACATATGGTTGAGACATATTTGTAACTTGAAAAATATCTGCTGACATTAAAACAGAAGATATCAGAGTGCAGGTAGGCTTGGGACAAGAGTGTAATTAATCTCACCCGACAAATTTGCTCTTCAACTTTATTAGTCGATCTATTTACCAAACAGGGAGTAGGGAGCAGGGGCGTACAAAAAACTTTAGTTGTGGGTTTAAAGCCCACTTAAACACGAATAATTATGCCCTTGATTGCTTGCAAAGAAACATAATCAGTCCTGATTTCAATCCTATGCATTCATGCATAGGTTCCCTACTCCCTGCTCCCTACTCCCTACTCCCTACTCCCTGTGTTTAGTCAAGCATTGATACTTTTGTTACTTCCACTACCAAACTAGAACGAGATTCAAGTATGAAACAGATATTCAGTATTGCCCGCAAGCACTGGTTGCCACTGCTGGGATTTAACAGTGCCGTGCTTGCTGCCACAATTTATGCAGCTTTCTATGCCAGCACGAGCATTCCCCCAGTCTGGACAGCTAATGCCAAGTTAAATCTTCCCCAAACAGGCGGTTTAAGTGCGAATCTCGGTCCTTTAGGTAGCACTCAAACCACGGCGCTCAACTTTAAAGATGTCAGCCCTCTGGACGTGCAGTTAGCGATTTTAACTAGCGATGCCGTGATGAAGCGCGTGCAGGCAGTCGATCCCGAAAAAAGCTTGTACTCGAAGGTGAGTAGCTTCAGCCAGTTATTTGTCGTCACCCCACAGCCAGCAACAACGCTGATAGAAGTGGAAGCTCAGGGTAGTCGCCCCGATATAGCTTACAAGCGATTGTTTACCTTTCTTGAGGTTTATCAGCAACGCCTGAACGAACTGCGTCGCAAAGATGCAGAAGTCCGCGTGCAGTATACCCAAGAAGAGCTGGAACAAGCTCGCCTCAATCTCAACCAAGCACAAGCGAATTTATCGAATTTTCAGCGCTCCACCGGACTAGTCAACAGTCCCGAACAATCCGGGGGGTTGATTTCAGCAATTAACAATCTCAAAACGACGCAGGCAACGCTGATCGCACAGGGACAAGCCAATGCCACGCAAGCTCAAGCTGCGGCAGTCAGTCTCGGGATTACGCCCCAACAAGCAATGAATTCTCTGCGTTTGGGCGAGAACAAAGAGTATCAAGCCACCCGCACTCAACTCTCGCAATTAGAGTCAACTATGGCAGTCACCCGCAGTAAGTATAGAGATGATAGCCCGCAGGTGCAATCTTTATTACAGCAGCGCCAACAGTTACTCCGCCAACTCAATCAGCAAATTGCTGTGGCAATTCCTGGTGCTAACGCCGCGCAAATAGATACAACTCTAGGTAATGGACCTAACGATAGCCGCCTAGAACTGATGGTAGAGTTAATCCGAAATCAGACCCTAGCTCAGGGAACGCAGCAACAAGCGAAGCAAATCCAAAAGCAAATCGACAAACTCAATACCGAACTCAACTTCATCACGAAAAATCAAGCACAGTTGTTAGACCTCCAGCGCAAGTACGAGATTGCCGAAGGCGTATACAAAGGCATTATTGCTCAAAGCGAGCAGTCAAAGACCAATCCTTTTAACGCCTATCCAAACGTGCAAACGCTAAACGAACCCACCATTGACCCCAGACCATCCATACCTAACTTAAAGCTGATTACCACTGGCGGTATGCTCGCTGCTATTTTCGGCAGCATGGCTCTAATTTTCTTCCTAGAAAATCGCAACCCATTGCTCAAACCAAAAGACTTACAGCAAGTGGAACTCCCGGTTTTGGGTAGCATTCCCCATCTCAAACAACCCAGCATGGAACGAAATTTAGCAGCCGAAATCGATATCGAGTTTCAGCGCTTGGCTTCATCTATCTTGATGCTGGAACACCCATGTTTGATGGTGACTAGCGCCACTGCTGGAGAAGGTAAGACCACGGTGACTCTAGGGCTAGCCCTAGCCTTACTCAACTTTGGCTTTCGAGTGCTGGTAATCGATGGCGATCTGCGCAAGGCAGAAATGAGTCGGCGCTTAGGGAAACATCGGATCGCCATAGCAGCAAATGCTAATCCTCCAACGCCAGTCTCCATCCATCCTGGTCTTGACTTACTACCAGCGATGTCTATCCCCAAACAGAAAATTCCTGAATTCTTTGCCCGTGGCAGCTTTGAGCGCAATATCAAAGCCATGCGCGATTCCGGTGGCTACGATTACGTATTAATAGACAGCCCTCCTGTCGGGCTAGCCAGCGAGACGAATTTAATGAGTGCAGTAGTCTGTAACGTCTTGTTTGTCTTGCGTTCTGGCACGAGCGATCGCTATCCCGTCATGAATAGCTTGGAACAACTGACGCGGTATAACGCGCGGATTATGGGTCTGGTAGTCAACGGATCGGACTCCCAAACCGCAGTTTACCGCTACGGGTACGGACGACAACGAGAATTACTAGAAAACGAGGCTTAGGCGTTGCGGAGATCATGACTCAGCTGTACAGACCTAAATCTACAGTCACAACAACGGCATCAGCATCAGACCGCCAGCTGTTTTTCTGGGGTTGGATGCGGTGGGGAGCTTTAACAGCAGGAGAACGTTTTGTCTGTGCCTTTATCATTCTCATACCGGTTCTATGGGTGATGGGCATCTACAAGTACATGACATCTCTCCTGCTCGTATGCATTGCTGTTTATGAATGGTGGAAGCATGGAGAAATACGTCTCAAGCCCCCGATTACGGCAGTCGTTGCCGTGTTTATCTTCTGCATCTATCGAATAGCCCAAATGCTGATCAATTATGATGCTCCCAACAAAGGCAGCATATCCGGTCTCCTGATGACATGGTTTAGCTACGCATTGTTGCTCTGGTACATTCAAAGCAATAACGTGAGATTGCGCTTAGAAGCGATCGCCTGGGCTTGTACGGTCAGCATAGTGCAAATGCTCGGGTTTTGGTTGTTGCTCCAATACGTCTTGCCGATCGGGCTTTTCCAGCCTCCTAGCATACCTAACTTGTTTGGGTTGGTCACGGGTAAAGCAGCAGGAGAAAACCTCTTAGCTCCCTACCAGGGCGATATATCGGGGTACTATCGTCCGAGCTTATTTTTTGTCTCCGCCCAACTTTTTGCTTTGATTGTAGGATGTATTGGCTTAATTGCCTTGGAAATCAAAAATCGGATTTGGTCGCTACTGGTACTTTTAGGCAGCGTTTTCCTCATCGTTATCAGTCTGAGTCGGGGTATATGGATAGCTTTTCCAATCGCTGTTTGGTTTCGCTACCTCTTTAGCGCCTACAGTCAACCACGGAATCGTCTCATCTTGTTTGCGGTGATGGCTGTAGCCAGTTTCACCGTATTGTCAATTGCGCCATTCACCCACTTTTTAGTCAGTAGCTATACAGACATCACCGCCCACGTTTCTCAGTTTCGGGCATCATCCACTGAATGGCGTGCCGAGATTTACAGACAGACTTGGGAGGCATTTCTAGAACAGCCGATCTGGGGTCAAATCGGCAAGGGGCAGCCCGTCAGTATGGCTGGCGGCGAGGCAAACGTCGTCGGCTCCCACAGCGTCATTTTAGGCAACCTGTTGTATGGCAACGGCATAGTCGGTACGGGAATTTTTGCAGTTTTCTGGATATCTTTATTTGCGTGGTTGTACAAGACCCGCTCGGGAAGACCCCTCACAGTTTTTTGCGTGATGATCATGTTTACCCTTGCCGCTGCTACGTTAGGAGCAATGTGGTTTTCACCTTTTCCAGCGTTGGCTCTGTTGCTATGCATTGCCATTCGGCAACCTAAACTCAAACCTGCTGGAGAGGTGAGATCGTGGCTAAGCTCTTAGTTCTACCAGGATGTCAAAATACCTTAGGGGGTACGACAGTTTCCCTGTCTTTAATGCTCGAGGGGTTTGAACAATGTGGCATCTCCGAGCAGTTATGCGTCCTAGTCAAATCTAACTCTTTGATGGAGCGATATTTGCGGCAAGTCGGTCAAGCATCTTATCTACAAATCATTCAAGAACGGGAGTTTATGAAGCACGCGCTTCATTGGGTGAGCCAGCAGCCCAAAGATTATCCCCTGTTACTGGAAAACTGTGTCGTGCGTAAGATTTTGCCGAGCTTGATCCTGGCTGCACCTGCATTGCGTTTGAGCGGTCGTCCGGTTTACCATGTCTTCCGCGACCAAACCCGATCGCCTAATCTGCTGGGTAATTTGGCTAGAAAGATCGCTTTTGCCTGCCTCTCCCCCCGCGCCATCTGTAATTCACGCTTCACGGCTGCGCACGTGAAGAATTTAGTGTCCGAGATTCAAGACATTCTTTATCCGCCAATCGATCCACAGCGGTTTAACGACAGCCCCGCGACTGGCTCGCCGCCAGCAAATTTACAGCCCATCCTCAATTCGGGAGCGCGGCTGATGCTGACACCTTCGCGGATTACCGCACCCGAACAGGTGAATGACAAAAATCTGCGATCGCTGCCGCTGGTCTTGGCTCAGCTCAAAACTCTCGGTCACAACTACCACGGAGTTGTCATTGGCGAGGATGCTTCCCCAGGTCAGTCGTTCACCCGCGCTCTGCTCGATCGCGCCGAAAGCTTAGGAGTGGCAGACCGCTTCACGATTTTACCAGCCACATTTGCGATCGAGGACTACTACAAGTATGCCGATGTCGTCGTTACGCTGGCACCGCGAGAGCCTTTTGGTCGCACGGTGGTAGAGGCGATCGCCTGTGGCGTACCAGTCGTCGGTAGCAATACTGGTGGCATTGGTGAAATTTTACAGAACTTCGCGCCTCAATGGGCTGTCGATCCCAACGATCCCGTCGCTGCGGCTGAGGCGATCGTGCGCCTGACTGCCGACCTCAATACTCCAACTACGCTCGTTCAGGGCAAACGTTGGGTGGAAACTTACTGTAGTGCCGTGGGATACGCCCGCGCGATCGCCAGAATTACGGGATTAGTCCCCTTAGATGCAAGCGATCGCTCGCGCTCCGGCGATGAAAATTGTTTTTTAGCCCCAACATCTGGGATATGATCACCGATCTGCAACGGCAAGAGCGTTCTAGCCAGCTGGAAATATCTCCACTCGTCAGCGTCATCATTAATAACTACAACTACGGACGTTTTGTTGCTAAAGCAATTGACAGCGTTTTAGAGCAAACATACAAAAATGTGGAATTAATCGTCGTTGATGATGGTTCTACGGATCATTCGCGGCAAGTTATTGAGTCCTATGGCGATCGCCTCACAGCGATTTTTCAGGAAAATTCCGGGCAAGGAACGGCATTGAATGCCGGAATTGCCCGAGCTAAAGGCGAAATTATTTGTTTTTTGGATGCCGATGACTTCTTTCACCCCGAAAAGATAGCCAGAGTCGTCGCCACGTTTGCAGAGCATCCTGAATGGGTGCAGCTCGGTCACTGCTGGACTTCTGTAGATGCAGAGGGAGTCCCGATTGGGAGCAGCACTTCTAGTATTCTCAACCAAGGAGATGTCCGCAATTTGTTATTGCAATGGGGAAGATACGCCACAGCAATTACTTCCGCACTGGCATATCGCCGTACAGTTCTCCAGCAAGTCCTACCGATTCCGACACAACGAACTGAAGCAGCAGATACTTATTTGACGGCAACCGTTCCCTTTTATGGCGCAGTGGGTAGTATTAACGAACCACTCATGTTCTATCGCATCCACGGTAAAAATCGACAAGCCCACAGCGGTAACTGGTCGCGGATGCTGCATCAGCGCGAGTTAACTGCTGCCTACGTCGATCGCGCAGCTGCCACAGTCGGACTCGTCGAGCGCTCTAATCTCCAGCAGGATGTAGACTATCGCAGTTTCAAAGCCATCGAGCGGGGTAAAGGCAGTTGGATTGAAGCTTTACAAGTTGCGTGGTTGTCCTGGCAAGAAAGTCAGGCAATCGGGCGGAGTATGAAGGATACCCTCGTCAGGTTGGTGTTTCGTAGTACCTGCGCTCTCTTGCCGCAGCAGGGTATCTTGCTGCTGCGATATGGATTGCGCGGTTACGTGCGTTGGAAATTCTTGGGTCAAGCACCAAAATCATAAAGCAAACCCCAATGACTACACAAAGTCTTGCTCTAGATGCTGCGTCAGCCAGTCAAGCACCAGATATTTTGATTGTCTCTCGCGTTTTTCCCCCCGATCCAGGCGGAATTCAAGATTACACCTACAATCGTTGTTTGCAAGACCCCGATCGCGCGATCGTTTTAACCGCCGCTCACCCAGGAGACAAGGAATTCGATCGCCTGCAACCATTTCCAGTCCATCGTTGGCTAGTCCCTGGATTTCTCCACACTTTTTTCGATCGCACTGGTTGGTTGGGTGGTGTCCTCAAGCAACTACTCTACGCGATCGAGTCGTTTATTGTTGCCCTCTTACTCTATCGTCGCTATCGCTATCGATATATTGAATGGTTTCACGGCTTCGATTTTCCCGTATTGTTACTGCTGAGTTATTTGCTCCCGATCCGGTTTTTTATCTATTTACATGGAAACGATCTGCTCTGTCCTTTGAGCAATTCCATTTTTCAGGCTTTATTCCAGCACACGCTCCAGCGAGCGCAGGGTATTGTTTGCAATAGTCGTTTTACCCAAGACTTCTTAAAAGAACGCTGTCAGTTTAATACGCCTACATATATTATCAATCCCGCGATCGGAGTTGAGAAGTTTGGCAATCTCGACCGCATTCCCAACCTCCGCACGGAGCTACGCGCTCAGCACGGCATTCCTGAGACAGCGGTCGTCCTTCTCTCAGTAGGACGGCTGGTTCGTCGTAAGGGATTCGATCGCGCGATCGAGAATTTGCCTGCACTGGTGGCTGAAGGCATCGATGTCTATTATTTCATCTGCGGTCGAGGTCCGATGGAGTCCGAGCTGAAATCCCTCGCGACCCGATTGGGTGTGGATCGCCGCGTGTTCTTCACTGGATACGTTCCTGACGATCGATTGGCTAGTTACTATGCAGCCTGCGATTTATTTATCATGCCAACCTTTTTTGATGCCGCAGCCAAGAGTATCGAAGGTTTTGGGATTGTTTACCTCGAAGCTGGGTACTTTGCCAAACCCGTCATCGCGGCGCGGCTGGGTGGAGTAACAGATGCAGTGCGCCACGAAGAAAATGGTTTGCTAGTAGACCCCAATTTTCCCACAGAACTCGCCAATGCTCTACTGCGTTTGTGTCAAGACCGACAGTTACGCGAACGGCTTGGTAGCAGGGGCAAGGAATTAGCAGAACGCAAACCTCTGCACCGATCGGTTTACCTACAGGAGATCCGCACCTGAAGCTAGAGATCTCGATCCCCCCTAGCCCCCAGCAAAGGGGGAACAAAGCCCCCTTAATAAGGGGGTTGGGGGGATTTCTTCTGCCTAACTTCTAACATCAACCAATCGACTGACAATCAAAATTTTTCACTCACCACCAGCCACTCACCACCAGTCACCAGCCACCAGCCTCTCCTCACACACCGGAGTTCAACGCCATGAAATTATTATTGGTCTGCAACCCAGGAGGTCATTTCTCGACCATGATGGGTTTGAAAAGCTTTTGGTCTACCTACGAAAGAGAGTGGGTAACTTATCGGCATTATGACACGCAAAAATTAAGCGAAAAAGAACGGGTTTATTGGGTAGCAATGCAGGAAGCGCGGATGTTAGTTAAGGCATCGATCAACTTCTTTAAAGCTTTAGTTATTCTGCGCCAAAGCAAACCCGATTTAGTCCTGTCCACGGGAGCTAGCATAGCCGTACCATTTATCGTAGCGAGCAAATTGTATGGCATTAAAACAGTTTTTATTGAAAGTATCTCGCGCTCGGGAAATTTGAGCCTCACAGGAAGAATTGTTTATAACCTAGTAGACGAGTTTTACGTCCAATGGCCCGAGTGTGTAGAACGCTATCCCAAGGCTCAATACAAAGGTGTAGTTGTGTAATTTTCTCCAAGCTTACGAAGGTTGATTTCAATGATTGTTTACACGCTTGGAACTATCTTTTTTCCTTTCGATCGCGCTGTTGATTGGTTGCAAATACTACTCGAACAAGAAATCATTGTCGAACCAGTATTACTTCAGCATGGTGCGACATCGGCTCGGTTGAACCATCCCCTGTTGACTAGCGTGCCTTCACTCAGTCGCCATGAAATGTATGCAGCGGCACAGCAGGCTTCATTAGTCATTTCACATGCAGGGCAAGGTTCTACACGAATGCTAGCAGAAATGGGTGCTTGTTTTGTCCTACTCCCCAGACTAAAACGCTATGGAGAACACGTAGACGACCATCAACTTTTATTCGCTCGCGCTGTAGAGAAACATGGCATACAACACTGTATCGAACTTCAGCAGTTACTTGAATATGTAAAGGAGCGTCCTTCTCCTTTCCAAGGAAAATTATTTAACGCTCCTTCACTAGTGATGCATTTAATTGAACGATATAGAAGTTTGGAACTTCAGAAATAAGCGATCGCGCTGCTTATGGTGCAACTTGTCCAAAGCCGGAATTAGCATCCCCCAGGCGATATTCGTCAGTGTAGACAACTCTAGGAGCGGGACCCTGAAAGTTAGGATTGCCTTTATATAATCCCATCTTGAAATACGGTCCCGTGCCTTCATCGTTCCAGAAAGTCGCTCCCTGATAGTTCATTTTCTGAACGTAATTGCCGTTGCCTGTTTTTAGCCAAAGTTTGAGGAATCCATCGTTATTTCCCGTCCATTTCACATGCATGACAAAATCAGTCCATTGCCCTCGTAATTCAGCAACCTTAGCTATGGTATGACGAGTACATAGGGCATCAACAGAACCACCACTGCGTTGAAGATCGAATATGACGGAATCGCCTCTGCGAGAAATCTTGGAGCCAATGCCACCACAGGGATGTTTTCTACCTTTTTTGGTAGGATAAGCCCCAAATTGATTCAAAATATCCCATCCTGCATCATTATCTTTCCAGTCTGTGGGGATGAATATAGACCACCCATACCAATAAGTTTCACCAATTTTAGTTTTATTCTTTTCGATTTCAGAACGTTCGCCGCAACGGTTTACCCAATGTTTAAAAGCTGTTTGTCCAGCTCTTTTAATATTGTAGGAAGGCTCCATTCCCGAGCAACCTTTGTTTCTAGATTGCGTAATTTCAGTCGATGACTCAATGATTCCGGCATGAGCTTGCTGTATTCCTACTGAAGCAAACAAAGCCGTACCCAAGAATATTGTGCCTAAAGCCGAGCGTAGCGATCGCTGTTTCCAAACTTTGGCAGACTTATTGCAATTCTCAACGATCATATTTAAGTTCTCCGTAGATGCAGAATTTTTAACGCTAATTTGAGTAATTCCTATTGAGTCAAAGCATCTAAAAAGTCTTAAATGAATGACTCAAACTGAATCAATTAGCAGAATTTAACTGCACGTTGTCTTTCCACAAATCAGCGGTGAACTCAAGTTAATGCTTGCTTCCATCTATTTCTAGGAGAAAAACTACTGATTTTTCTGAAAACCGTAATTCTACCGATCTTTTTGCGTAACTAGAACTTCTGTAAAAATACGCTGGTGAATATGACTAATGCTGCAAATGAAGGGACTAACCAATGCGTTATTACTTTAAAAAATTAGTTCGAGATTTGAGAGATAAACTGTCCCTCAATCGATAACTTTCTCTGAAGCTATAGCTGATAAGCGATCGCAGAATGCAGATTAACAATGTTGTGAATTCCGACTAATCGCTGCTCAAAAACTCAATTCTTGTCCGTTATATCGGTAAAAGCAGGAATACTAGTAATTTAGTGCGATCGTTGTTAAATAATTCCACTGAAAATCAGTACGCGACCGGTAGAAAAACGGAGACTTGAGTTGACTCAAACTACGAAATTCATCTCTTATGACTAAGACTCAAACATCCTCAAATCGACGATTTAGCTATGACTCAGTAAAAACACTGGTACTAGCTAATTCTTGCAGGAGTTACGCGAAAGATCCCCCCTAACCCCCTTAAAAAGGGGGGAACTTGACTTAAAGCCCCCTTCTGAAGGGTGTTGGGGGATCGAAATCCCCAACTTCAAATGCAGATCTAAAGCTCCCTTTTGAAGGGGGTTGGGGGATCGAAATCTCCAACTTCAAATGCAGCTCTAAAGCCCCCTTCTGAAGGGTGTTGGGGGATCGAAATCTCCAACTTCAAATGCGTATCTTCTGTCTCAAACAAATTTTCCTAAACTACTACAAAACTAAGAGGTAAAGCTATGAAAGCTATTCTACTCGCTGGCGGACTTGGCACTCGTTTAAGTGAAGAAACAACCATTAAGCCAAAGCCAATGGTTGAAATTGGTGGTAGACCAATTCTTTGGCACATTATGAAGACTTATTCTACCTATGGCATTAATGATTTTATTATTTGCTGCGGCTACAAAGGCTATGTAATTAAAGAGTACTTTGCTAACTACTTCTTACACATGTCCGATGTCACATTTGATATGCGCTTTAATCAAATGAACGTTCATTGCGGTTATGCCGAACCTTGGCGAGTCACGCTAGTTGATACGGGAGAATCAACCATGACTGGCGGACGGCTGAAGCGAGTCAAAGAGCATATTGGTAGTGAAACTTTCTGTTTTACTTATGGTGATGGTGTAAGTAGCGTCAATATTAAACAGCTAATTGAATTTCACAAACAACAAAAAACTTTAGCTACTTTAACAGCAACTCAGCCACCAGGAAGATTTGGTGCAATTTGCCTCGAACAGGAACAAACTAAAATTACTTCTTTCCAAGAAAAGCCTACAGGAGATGGCGCTTGGATTAATGGTGGTTACTTTGTTTTGGAGCCAGAAGTTATTGACTACATAGCAGATGACTCCACCGTTTGGGAAAGCGAACCATTAGAAAAGTTAGCTTATAACGAGCAGTTATCTGCCTACAAACATGATGGTTTTTGGCAACCAATGGATACTTTAAGAGATAAAAACTATCTCGAAGATCTTTGGAAGAGCGGTAAAGCTCCTTGGAAAGTATGGTAGGACACTGAATATGAATACTAAAGGGTGTAATCATTTCTTTATAGGTGTATTAGCGTTATGTACGACCTTCTTGTGCTTACCCGAAGGAGTGCATAAATCTGATGCAAAAATCATTGATTCAGTGACTACAACTGTTAAGCGCCCAGAAATTGGTAAAGGGGGTTCTGCTTGCCAAAAGCTAGCAACTATTTCCCCTGCTAAAGGGAACGGACAGAAGGTTTTCAAACATTGGGTAGATCGTTGCGGCGAACGGTCTGAGATGGCAACGAAAAAAACTAAGATTGGTGAAACCTACTGGTATGGATGGTCTATGTTCGTTCCCTCTACTTGGAAAAATACCGATGCAGGATTTGATATCGTAAACCAATTTGGAGCTTTTCCCTCCAAAAAAGGAAGAAGATACAAGTGTGGTGGTATCGGATCTAAAATTTCTCGCCAAGGTAGTAACTTTATCTTCGATTTCCAACGGCAAGGTAATTCTGTTGATGTCGAATGTACTAAATTCACCTTAGCTAAAGTTTCCCAATTGCAAGGGCAATGGACTGATTTTGTCATGCATGTGAAATGGACGGGAAATCGAGATGGATTCCTTAAACTGTGGATGAAAACAGGCAACGGTAAATATATTCAAAAAATTAATCATCGGGGAGCGACTTTCTGGAACGATGAAGGCACGGGACCATACTTCAAGATGGGATTGTATAAGGGCAATCCTAACTTTAAGGGTCCTGCTCCTCGATCGCTCTATACTGCTGAATATCGCCTGGGTGATGCTAATTCCAGCTTCAAGCAAGTTGCACCGCGTCTTTCTAAGCAAAAAATAGCTGATTAATTCCTCAAGTTCAGCTTAAAAATTAATTGCTACGGCAATTCTAAATTATTCACGAACAACAGTTGATTTTATCGTAAGGTGGGCAATGCCCACCCTACACTTAAATTTTTGTAGCGAATGGTAGTTGTTCAAGGAGATATTTTTTATGTCATTTGTTATAAACGTACTTAAGAAAAAAATTATGACTGGTCGCCTGAGATCGGCGGTTGGAATGATTCGTTTTCCACTCCGTCAATGGGTGTTTTCCATTGCTACAAAAAAGCTGGGCTTAAATATAGTAACTAGGGAAGAAATTTTAAAAAACAAAGAGCAATATTCCTTAATTCAATTTGGCACAGAGGAAACAATCTTAGTTGACGAGCCTTACAACAAGAATCCTAATGAAATTCCCAGCATAATTTCTAGCAGAATTGGTAAACCGAATACCTTAAACCAACCTGGCATATTTGAAGTTGCAAATGCTCGGCTGGTAGGTTCTACAGCCGTAGGATTTGATGCAGATGGGAACTTACTTGCAGAAACACTCAATCCGCTAAATTTAAGTAGAGCTATACCTACACGTACCCATATTCTTAAATATTTGCCTACTTGGGAAGATCGAGTAGATACAGCCTGTTCGATAGTAATGGGTAACGGTAATTATTTTCACTGGATTGCAGATTATTTAACTCGGCTTCAAGGACTTGAATTCTATCAAGAACAAACTGGAAGAAAACCGACTTTAATTATAGATAAAAATCCTGCTAAGTGGCAGATAGAATCTCTTAGACTCTTAGGATACGAGCCAGAGAATTGTCTACCCTGGAATGGAACGAGTTTAAAAGTTGACCGATTAGTCATCCCTTCCTGGCGACGCGAACGGCGCATCATACCACCTTCTGTCTGTCGGTGGATGCGGCAGCGTATGCTCAGCAATCTAGATAAAGTAAAAAGTCAAAGTGAAAGTTTTAGTTCTAGAATCTATATCTCTAGAACCAAAACAACTGGTCGTCAAGTGACAAATGAAGAGGAAGTTTTAGCAGCTTTGGCTCCATTAGGATTTGTATCTTACACAATGGAGAAAATGAGCTTTGCCGATCAAGTTAGATTATTTTCTCAAGCAGAAATCGTTGTTTCGCCTCATGGTGCTGCGCTTACAAATACCCTCTTTGCGCAGAACTTAAACGTCATCGAACTTTTTGGTTCGTATGGTAGTCCATCTTTCTTCCTTTTAGCAAAAGCATTAGGTTTTCGATATGCTTGCCTTGCAACAGGATACAGTGGCAAAAATGAGTTTAGTCAGAAGTATAACGGCGTAACGGTGGATGTAGCGAGATTGCAGATTCTCGTTGAAGAAATGTTATCTCTATCTAGCGATCGCTCCTTGTTAAGTATGAACTCATAAGTCTTTTTAGATTGCGTTCGATAAGCAAACAATAGTTTTTTCAAGAAAGATATTTGCGATCTTTTCAACAAATCCGATCGAGAAAAAATTCTGGTTGCTGCTCGTAAAGCATTAAGTGGTTCTCTGTTAGTGTCGATCGCCAACTGACAATTACTACCTACTGATATCCATAGAGCTAGAGCTAGCAAAGTGACAACCGAGTCAATAAAAATAATCAAGTTTACAACAAAAGCAAGTTGTAATTATTCAGGGGAAAAATCTCATGGTGTCATCTATACTGAAGTCGTTCAAGAAAAAAATTCTAGTTGGTCGTCGTAGACAAACCATTTTGTTAATAAAAAGACCCTTGCGCCAGTGGATATTCTCTCAGGCGATCGAAAAGCTCGGCTTAAATCTAGTTACAAGGAAAGAATTACTCGCTCAACGCAAAAAATACCATGTTCAAAACTTTAGCTCTGGGGAATCAGTTATAATTGACAAGCCCCGTCAAGGTTCAGATGAAATGCCTAAACTAACTGAAAGTATGGGCAGTTTTACTTTGGAAGAGCCTATAGTATTTGAAGTGGAAAACGCTAAACTTGTTGGACCTGCTGCTGTTGGTTTCGATCGAGATGGAAGCATAATTTCAGAAATAATCACTGGAAATCTAAAGAGTTTAAACAGATTGCCTGCACGAACCTTATTTTTAAAGCAATTGCCTGATTTTACCACTCCTCAAATGAACGTAGCTTGTTCGCTGGTGAATCCAACTAGCATGGGCTATTTTACCTGGATGGGAAATTTAACTCGATTTGAAGGAATAGAATATTATCAAGCACAAACTGGAATCAAACCAAAATTAATTATTAATTCTCATCCTACTAAGTGGCAAAGAGAATCTCTTAGACTCTTAGGATATGAGCCGCAAGATTGTATACAATGGAACGGCTCAAGAATAAAAGTTAGTCGATTAGTAGTTCCATCTTATCGTCGCGTACAACAGCTAATTTCACCTTCAGGCTGTCGTTGGCTTCGTCAACGTCTAGTTAGTAATTTACCTGGCAAAGAAAGCGAAAAAGGCGATTTTTCATCCAGAGTATACATTGTTCGTACTAAAAAAACAGGTCGGACAATTATTAATGAAGAGGAAGTCCTATCTGTTTTAACTCAATTGGGATTTGTGGGTTACACGCTAGAAGAATTGAGTTTTGCAGACCAGGTTAGACTATTTTCTCAAGCAGAAATGGTTGTTGCTGCTCATGGTGCTGGGTTAGCAAATATTATGTTTGCAGAAAACTTGAAGGTAATCGAACTTTTTGGTTCATATGGTACTGCGGCTTATTTTGTTTTATCTAAAATGCTGAATTTTGACTATGCTTGCTTAGTATCAGATCCTCAAGGAAAAAACCAAGTGAGTGAGAGATACACCGATATGACAGTAGACATCGCCAAACTAAAAACGCTTCTTACAGAAATGTTGTCTAGCGATCGCCAACCTTTAGTTAAACCTATTGATGTGCAACAAATTGATGAGCAAAAATTAGTTGATTCTTAAATTGCTTGGCGATCGCAATTTCTTCAGCAGGGTGTCCAATGGCTTAAGTAAAACCGCAAGTATTATCTAATAAATAGGAGTGACCCTGGCGGACTGCGTGTTGAGCGCTATTCCTATCTGAGGAAAGCTTAACCTTCTAACCTTAATTCGATAGGATGTTTGGATGACGACCGGCAAACAAGTCATAGCTTTTTAAGGAAAGATTTTATGGCATCTGTAAGGAATTTGCTAAAGAAAAAGATTCTAGTTGGTCATCGTATAGTCATTTATAAGAGAATTAAAAAATCACTGCGTAAGTGGATATTTTCTCTTTTTAAAGAGAAGAAAGGTTTTGATATTCTGACAAGAGAAAAACTATTTAAAAATAACGATAAATACCAAATTCTCCCCTTCGGAGCTGAAGAGAACATTATAATTAGTGAGCCGTTTAATGGAGTAGATGAACTACCAAATTTAATTAAGACTACAAGTTTACTTACAAGCGCAATTGGCAAATTTACTTTAAAAAAGCCTTTTGTAGCTGAAGTAATAAATGCCGAGCTTGTTGGTTCGGCAGCAGTTGGATTCGATCGGGAGGGAAGCTTAATTACAGAAACTGTAATGCAAGATCTAGTAAATATAGAAAGATATTTACCTAATGGCATTCCTGCACAAACTTTAATCTTAAAGAATTTACCTAGCTTTGGCTCTCCTCAACTGGATACAGCTTGTTCGTTACTTAATTGGTGGTCTAAGAATTATTCTCATTGGATAGTAGATTGTTTATTGCGACTCGAAGGACTTGAATATTATCAAGAGAAAACTGGAAGAAAACTAACTTTAATTATTGAACCAAATCCTCCTGGCTGGAAAATAGAGTCTCTCAAACTTTTAGGATATGAACTAGATGATTGTGTAGCTTGGAAAGGTTCAAAAATAAAAGTCAACCGATTAATAGTTCCATCTTTTCGACGCGAGCAAGCCTTCCCTGTATCACCAGCCGCCTGTCAGTGGCTTCGTCAACGCCTGTTGAGTAATCTTCCTAATGTAGAGAGCAAACAGCACTCTTTTTCACCAAGAATCTATATTTCTCGCGCCAAAACAACAGGTCGTAAAGTAATTAATGAAGACGCTGTTTTAAAAGCTCTATCTCCTTTTGGATTTGTGGCATACGCACCAGAAAATATGAGCTTTGCAGATGAGGTTAGACTATTTTCACAAGCAGAAATAGTTGTTGCTCCTCATGGTTCTGGTCTCGTAAATATAATATTTGCTCAGAACCTGAGCGTCATCGAACTTTTTGGTTCAACTGGTGTTCCATGCTTTTTAGTTTTAGCAAAATCACTAGGTTTTCAGTATGGATGTCTTACAGCAGACTACAATTCGAGAAATAATCACTCCTTTGAGCAGAACAATAACATAATGGTGGACATTCCTAAATTGCAGGTTCTCGTTGAGGAGATGTTAACCATGAGATATAGCGATCGCCACCCTGTAATTACTACTTATTGACAAGCAACAACTAGCTGGCTACTAGATTGCTTGGCGATCGCAGTTTTATTCAGATAAATGCAGCAATACCTTAAGTGCAACAGTACTTACTGTTTTACTTAGTTTGGTTGAACTCCAACTAACAAAAATCCTATTCTTTGCAGGAAAAATGCTGTGGTAAATTTTTTGGTCGCGCCTTTGAGGAATTTGCT
Source organism: Scytonema millei VB511283 (assembly GCF_000817735.3). Lineage (NCBI taxonomy): Bacteria > Bacillati > Cyanobacteriota > Cyanophyceae > Nostocales > Scytonemataceae > Scytonema > Scytonema millei. Next base: position 987,815 of record NZ_JTJC03000001.1, read on the forward strand.
CAAGCAAAAGATTTCGGCTGCTCATCGTAGAACAATCGGTGGAGCAATCCGACGCTCAATTCAGCAACAGACATTTCATTTTGTTAGAAAGATCGGCTTGAAAGTCATCACGAGAAAGGAAGTTCTTGAAAGCAATATCGAACACCGAGTTTTTCAGTTTAATGCCGAAGAAGCAATTGACATTAATCACCCCTGTAACGGTTCCGACCAGATTCGAGAAATTTTAAATACAACTGGTCAACATAGGTTGGCACAACCATTTGTCATAGAGGTAGAAAATGCTAAGTTAGTTGGAGCTATAGCTATTGGGTTTGATGCGACTGGTAACATAATTTCAGAAACGATCTCGGGAAATCCAGACTGCATTAAATATATTCCAGCTCAAACTTTACTTTTGGAAAAGTTGTCTAACTGGGCAGCACCTCAGATAGAAGCAGCTTGTTCGTTAACTAACTGGAATAGTGGTTATTTTCACTGGTTGATAGATTGTCTAACTCGACTTGAAGGAATTGAGTACTATCAAGCACAAACTGGAATTAAGCCAACTCTAATTATTCATGCCAATCCGCAAGAATGGCAAAAAGAGTCTCTCAGACTGTTAGGATACAATCCAGATGATTATATTGAATGGAACGACTCCAGCATTAAAGTTAAAAAGTTGATCGTTCCCTCTTTTCGACGAGAACACAATATTATATCGCCTACAGCCTGTCAGTGGTTGCGCCAGCGCTTATTGAGCAATCTGCCAGATAATACCAGCATCTCCTTATCGCCTAGAATATATATTTCTCGACCCAAATCAGCCGGACGCAATATCATTAACGAGGATGATGTCATGGCGGTTTTGGCTCCTTTGGGATTCGTCGCTTACACGATGGAAGAACTTAGTTTTGTAGATGAAATTAGACTATTTTCCCAAGCAGAAATAGTTATTGCTCCTCACGGTGCTGGTCTCACAAATATCATTTTTGCATCCCAAAAATTGATTGTTATCGATCTATTTGGTTCGTTTGGCACGCCGTGTTTCTTTGCCTTGGCACAAGCATTAGGCTTTTACTATGGATGCCTGGGAGAGGGCTTCGATCCCAAGAATAAAACCGGAAAGTACAAAGGCATTACGGTAGATATTGCCAAATTGCAAGTTTTACTTCAAGAAATTCTCAACGTTAGAGATCGCGATCGCCAAGTTGCCAGTGTAGAAGAGGCATTATTGCCCACTGGTGACAATAGTACGAATTAAGAAAACGACTGAAAAGGGCGATCGCCCCATACACACAAATTCAAGCTTACAAACATGAAAATTCTTGTCACTGGTACGGAAGGCTATCTCGGTTCGTTATTAGCTCCAATTTTGATGCAGCGCGGGCATGATGTTATTGGCGTAGATACAGGATTCTATAAAGTTGGTTGGTTGTATAATGGCACTCCACTGACTGCGAAAACTCTTAACAAAGATCTGCGGCAGATTTCAATTGAAGATCTAGAAGGGGTGGAAGCGATCGTCCATATGGCAGAGCTTTCCAACGATCCAGCCGGACAACTCTATCCCAACATTACCTACGACATTAATCATAAAGGTTCCGTCCGCCTCGCCACGCTAGCGAAAACAGCTGGAGTGCGGCGCTTTGTCTATATGTCTTCCTGTAGCGTCTACGGCGTTGCTACCGCAGGAGATGTGACTGAAGAATCACCTGTCAACCCGCAAACCGCTTATGCCGAGTGTAAGACACTTGTAGAGCGAGATGTCACGACAGTGGCTGATGATAGTTTTTCGCCTACATTTATGCGAAATGCGACAGCTTTTGGTGCTTCCCCCAGAATGCGCTTTGATATCGTCTTAAATAACCTAGCAGGCTTGGCTTGGACGACCAAAGAAATTAAAATGACAAGCGACGGTACGCCCTGGCGACCCTTAGTCCACGCCCTCGATATTGCTAAGGCGATCGCCTGCACGCTGGAAGCTCCGCGCGATATTATTCACAATCAAATCTTTAACGTGGGTGACACGGCACAAAATTATCGTGTCAAACAAGTTGCCGAAATCATTGCTGAAACTTTTAAAGGATGCAAGCTGAGTTTTGGCGAAAATGGGGCAGATAACCGCAGCTATCGCGTCAGTTTCGAGAAGATTAATACGGTACTGCCAGGATTTAAATGCGAGTGGGATGCACGGCGCGGCGCTCAACAATTATTCGATCTGTTTACTCAAATTGACATGACTGCGGACACGTTTTTATTCAGAGGATTTACTCGGTTGAAGCAGTTGGAATATTTGATTCGGACTCAGCAGATCGATCGCGATTTCTTTTGGAAGTCGCTTGGCGATTAGACATTGCACTTAGACAAACCACTACATTTCGATTCGTGATGTAAAGATCTTGAAGATCCCCCAACCCCCTTAAAAAGGGGGCTTTTCTGGAAAAAGCAAGCGTTGTTTCCCCCCTTAAAAAGGGGGGTTAGGGGGGATCTTGCCTCAATCGGTTAGAGGAGTAATCATGTTAGTTGATGCCTTGAAATTACCAGCCGAGACGCTGGTAGAAACAGACATTTGTATTATCGGTGCTGGTGCGGCAGGAATCACCCTCGCACGCGAATTGCGCGATCGCCAAGAACAAGTTTGTTTGCTTGAAAGTGGCGGATTCGACTATGAGGAACAGATTCAATCGCTGTATGCGGGAGAGAATATTGGTTTGCCTTATTTTCCCTTGAAAGAAGCGCGGGGGCGCTATTTCGGCGGTTCGACTAACCTCTGGGGCGGTTGGAGTCGCCCGATGGATGAGATTGACTTCGAGCATCGTGCTTGGATGCCCTATAGCGGTTGGTGTTTTCCCAAAGCGGAGCTAGACCCCTACTACGAACGGGCGCAAACTGCTTGTCATTTGGGTTCGTTTGAATACGATCTAGACTATTGGCAAGAGGCGTTAGCGCAACAATGTCAAGTTCCTACAACTACAGACGAGCTGGCTACTTATCTGTGGCAAATTATTCCATGTACGCACTTACGTTTTGGCGAAGCTTATCGCGCCGAGATCGAGCAGGCAAGTAATATTACTACCTATCTCCACGCTAACGTACTGGAGATTGAAACCAACGACAGCGCTCAAGCCGTGACGCGGCTGCGGGTAGCAAGCTCCGATGGAAAACAGTTCTCGGTAGCAGCAAAAGTCTTTGTACTAGCAGCGGGTGGAATTGAAAATCCCCGCTTGTTGTTGGCTTCCAACCGGGTGCAAAGTGGTGGAGTCGGCAACCAATACGATGTGGTGGGCAGATTCTTCATGGAGCATCCCTATTTAATTTCTGGCACAGCCGAGTTGTCAAACTCAGCTGAGTTATACACGCGAATTAAGTTTCCCGTGGGTGAAGAAACATTTCTGGCAACAGGCTTAGGCTTGTCCAAAGAAGTGCAAGAACGCGAACAGATTCTTAATTTTGGATTGAGACTATTAGCCATTGATGAATGGTTAGAAGCATACAAGCGATTGCGATCGCGAACTCAGCAAACAGTCCGACATAAAGCTTTTCCTTCCATTGCAGAAGGGCGGAAGAACGTAGGTAAGTCTTCTACAATTGCAGATTTCGTCAAAGTCGCTAGCCGTCCCGATCGCTTTGCTGACAGAATGACGAAAAAACTGTTTCAACAATCCATTGCGGCGCGACAATTCAATAGTTGCGATACCCATTTAATTGGGGAGCAAGCACCAAATCCCGATAGTCGGGTTACTCTCAGCCGCGATCGCGATAAATTAGGGATGAATCGCGTGCAGTTAGACTGGCGTTTGAGTCCGATTGATAAGTATACAATTGCGCGATCGCAGCAATTAATTGCGGCTGAATTCGAGCGGTCTGGACTGGGCAAAATTCACATCGAACTCACTGACGATGAAGCGACTTGGCGATCGGTAGCTGGCTCGTATCATCATATCGGGACAACCCGCATGAGCAACAACCCTAGAGAAGGCGTTGTCAACGAGCATTGTCAAGTGCATGGAATTCACAACTTATATATCGCTGGTAGCTCGGTTTTCCCCACCAGCGGACTCTCCAATCCTACACTCACAATTGTCGCTTTAGCGCTCCGACTTGCCGATCGCCTGAAAGATCGCCTGGATAACTCTGCTGAAGCCAGTCCAGCAGTTGCAGTTCAGGCTATTTAGTTTAATCGTGAATTTTGCAGAAGAGATCCCCCAACCCCCTTTTGAAGGGGGCTTCTGATTCCCCCCTTTTCAAGGGGGGTTAGGGGGGATCGAGATCTAAGACTTCCAATGCGTAACCCCTAAACAATTCTGACAGATGAATCACCAGCAACCGCGCCTCAGCATTGGTATGCCCGTGTATAACGCCGAGCAGTTTATCACAGAAGCCATAGACGCAATTTTGGCTCAAACCTATACAGATTTTGAGCTAATTATTTCAGATAACGCCTCTAGCGATCGCACTCAGGAAATCTGTCAAGCATACGCGGCAAAAGATCGGCGCGTCAAATACTATCGAAACGATCGCAATATTGGCGTTCATCGAAATTACAGACGCGCCTTTCAATTAGCGACAGGCGAGTATTTTAGATGGGCTACCCATGATGATATTTGCGCTCCACAAGGGATTGAAAAATGCGTTGAAGTTTTAGATCGAAATCCAGATGTCGTACTGTGCTACACCAAAACCAAATTAATTAACGAGCATGGCACAATTTTGGAGCAAAACTATGATGAAAACCCCTTACTAACTGATTCACCACACGCTCATATTCGATTTCGGAATTTGATAATTGACTCTTTTTCTCGACGCTATCGCGGTCAGCAACTTTTTGGAGTCATGCGTCATAGTATTGCTGCAACAACTCCTCTTTTAGGCGATTACTCTGGTGGGGATAAGCCTTTTTTGGCTCGCATGACTTTATTAGGTAAATATTATGAAGTTCCTGAATATTTGTTCTTTAACAGAGAACATTCTCAGCGTTCTTCTAGTAAGGAAATGAATAGCCCCTACATACGTATGCGGTTGTTCAACCCTGATACCAAAAGAGAAAAACCTGTCTTTCCTAGATGGAGCGTCTTTTTAGATTATTTGAAGGCAATTCAAGAAGTTCCTCTCAGTTTATCCGAACGGATTCATTGCTATTTAGTTCTCGTAACTTGGTTAGGAAAAAATAAGAACTGGGAGCAATTAGTTAAAGAATTAATTAAAGCATCTGTCTGGTCTATTTATTTTTCTAGACATCGCCAGATGTTAGTACAACAACACCAAACTGAAATTCCATCAAGTTCATCATAAGTGTCGTTAGCGATTGGTCATCTATTAAATTGTTGCGTCTTGCTTAAGTTTCAGGCGTGCAACCCTCACGGCAAGGGTCTTAAATCACTTTCGTGAAGTTAGACATACTCAAAACGGGATGGGCTACAAAAAATGAGAATTCTAGAAAAAATTTCTCACAAATCTAATTTAACAGCAAGAAAATATCTGACCAATTTATTGGTGCATGAAGTCAAACTTGAGGAGCATTATCAGAATTCTCAACGAGTAAATTTACCATGTTCTGGTCAAACTATTTCTATACCAGAAACTCAACAGATGAATTTTTTTCGCGAGATTAAACATTTGCAAGCAGCAAATTATTCTCTTCCAAATATGTACACAACTACGTTACATGACGTAACTTACTGTGCAAAATTTGATATTTTGCTGACAAAAACTCGCAAAGTTATCTCGGATTCCATAAATACTACTATCGAGCAGAATAAATACGATGTTGCAGAGAATACTTATTGCAACAAAGTAGAAAAAATCGCAGGTGTTTGCGCTGTCTTTCGTTCGTTCGCTAATGGTTATTATCATCAGTTAATCGATAACATTCCGCGAATTTTCTTGCTCGATCAACCCCAATATAAAAACATAGAAGAAATTAAGTTAGTAGCTTCAACCAAAATTACGGCATCGGAGCAATTTTTACTCTCAAAAATACTGCCGAATAACGTAAAACTTACCCTGGTAAGTCCAGATAAAAATTATGCGATCGAAAATCTAATTTTTCCATCTTTTCTAACTCGTCGCCATGCAGGATACTTACCCTCTGATTATTTAAGATTTTTCACAGAGAAAGTAACGCCGCAACGACCGCGAAAGAAAATCAATCGTATTTTCATCTCTAGAAGAGCTTCAAAAAAGGGACGACATATTTTGAATGAAGATGAACTTTTTGATATGTTGAGTAAGTACGGATTCAAGAAATACCTACTTGAACAGATATCAATTGAAGATCAAATCGATCTTTTTAGTGATAGCGAATACGTTATAGGTTCACATGGCGCTGGACTTTCCAATATTATTTTTGCCGAAGGAATCAAGGTCTTAGAAATATTTCCTACACAGGAGATTTTGCCGCATTTTTACTTTTTAGCAAAATCTCTTGGTCATAATTATCAATACTGGTGCGGTCAGGCAACATCTAAAAACAGCAATTTTGTAGTTAATGTATCGGAAATTGCAAAAATTATCGCCAGTCGAGAACTTTCTTCAACTCAGTCTTTCGAGCAGTAGATATTGGATAGGAGTTACGCACTTGAGTTCCAGATCTCGAAGATCCCTCCTAGCCTCCCTTAAAAAGGGAGGAATAAAGCCCCCTTGTTAAGGGGGTTGGGGGATCGACTGCGTAACTCCTGAATGGAAACAAAGCAATCTATTTGTAGCTCTAAATTGTTGTAGTCGCAAGTTTTAAGAGGAGTCAAGCAATGAAATCGCTTTTATCTAAAATCAAACCCACTGATATCTTTTCAGAACCATTTCCTCATGTTGTCATTAAAGATGCTTTGGATGAAGAAGTCTACTCAAAGTTAAAATCCGAATGGGCTGATATTGAAATTTTAAGGCAAGGAGAAGATAACAAAGGAACAGATTTATCCAGCAATAAAAGATTGCATTATTTAGCGAATGAAAGTTTAAATGACGAGCGAATTACTCCTTTCTGGAAAGAGTTTATTGCTTTACATACATCCGATACATTTTTTCAAGAATTTCTCACTATCTTTAAAGATCATATTCTCCAGATGTATCCTGAGTTCGAGCAAAAATATGGCTCGTTTGAAACGCTAAAATCTGGATTGCGAAAAGTTGACACGTTTGAAAGTGTAGATGTGTTACTCGACGCACTGATTTGTATAAATACACCCGTTGTTACTAAACCAAATGCAGTCAGAGGCGCGCACATAGATTTACCAGATAAATTATTTGCCGGATTATTTTATCTGCGCGATCCGCAAGATACATCGACAGGAGGCAATCTAGAAATTTATAAATTTAAGAACGGCAAGCCTTATGGATTTAGAAGCAGTGCAATTGATGATTCCTACATCAAGCATGTCAAAACAATTGAGTACGATCGCAACGTTCTCATATTATTCCTCAACTCGGTTTATTCGTTACATGGTGTCAGCGTGCGATCGCTAACAGATTCTCCCCGATATTTTGTGAATTTGGTTGGCGAAGTCAAACAGCCTTTATTCGATCCTAAGCAATATCAAGAATTACCTTCATTCAAAACGAAATACATCAAAAAACTAGAAAAGGCTATCAAAAAAGTAGCTCTGGTAGCCAAATGATCGACTCATATAAAGAGGTTTTATTCAGCACATGATCTATAGTGAAACCGAAAAGCTTGCCCCTGACATCACAAATACTATTACCACACCTGCGACAAATACTATTTTAGTCATTTGTCCTCTCCCATATCCCCCAACCAACGGGACTAGAGTTCATATTTGGGGGCTGATTCTGTTCTTCAAACAAACTGGCTGGCGAGTCGTTGTTGCTGCATACAATTGGCCCGGACAAAGAATTTTTAAAGCCGATGGCGAACCGGGAATTGACTTACCAATAGATATAGAATTTCACCTGTTTGAACGCAGTTTTCGTTATTCTGTAGCGAAAGATCCGCATACAGCGCAAAATCTGCACAAGTTACAAACGCTGATTGACGATTGCAAACCCCAGGTTGTTTGGTGTAATTACTCCGATCTCGTACCGCTAGTCTCTCAACTCGACTTACAAGGAGCGCACCTCTGGTTTCGACCGCACGATTTTGAACTAGCGCACAACATAGAAACAGCGATCGCCTCTCGACCTTGGAAAACTGGGTGGAACAATAACACTTTCAAACAAACTGTTAAGTGGAGCAAAAAACTCTTACAACAAACAACCCAAGCCTTTGCTTCCGAGCGCCAGATGCATCGAATTTCCGACCGGATCTTCTTCAATGCATACAGCGACATGCAGTTTATGTCGCGGCTCTACGGTGGAACTGTCCGCAAAGATTGGGTCGTCCCTTTTTTAGAACGGGAACGCATTCCGGTAAAAGATAACAAATCACCGCTCGATGTCGTCTACATTAGCAGCAATTACGTCAGTCCAACCCATCTATCGGGAGTGCGACAGCTGCTACAGCGAGTCATTCCGGCAGTCGAGCAAGCCATGCCCGGTCAATTCCGCTTTCACTTTGTCGGTAAGGGGTGTGCCGAACATTTAAGCCAGTATGCCTCAAACGCGATCGTCATTCACGATTTTGTTGACGATTTGTCAGCTTTCATGCGTGACAACATTGATATTGCTTGTTTGCCAGTGGAAATTGGCTGGGGATGCAAGATCAAAGTGTTAGAAGCAATGGCTTCTGGATTGCCTGTGATTGGTTTGCCTCAGACTTTTCGCGGCGTACCACCAACACCAGGAGCTTACTATGCCTGTCACAGCACGCAGGAATTTGTCTCAGCCTTTAGAGCTTTACAAGATACAAATACACGCCGACAAGCAGCAAGTGCAGGATTAGCCACCTATACAGCATGGCGGAATGAAGGACGGCAAATTCTGAGCGAAGCGTTAAATCAGTTAACAGTTAACAGTTAACAGTTAACAGTTATCAGTGACCAGTGACTAGTAATTTCTCCTCTACCCCTCAGCTCCCGATCGCTCCCTCAGCTCTCTTTCCCCCACACCCTACACCCTACATCCTACACCCCACACCCCACACCCCACACCCTACACCCTTTCTTCACTAGCCACTAGCCACCAGCCACTAGCCACTCATCCGATTGAGGTATTGAAAATATGCGATGCATAGAGCCAGAGCCTAAAACTTATGTTTTACAAGTTGTCGAACTGCTCAAACAAGAAGCAGATGCAATTATCAAAACAGCAAATCAGTTACAGCCAGAGGGTATAGAACGAGCAGTTGAGCTGTTGGCTGATTGTCACGGTAAGGTTGTCTTGGTGGGTGTTGGTAAGTCAGGAATTATCGCCCAAAAAATTGCTGCAACTCTAACCAGTACGGGGACATCAGCGGTTTTTCTGCACCCATCTGATGCCTTGCATGGTGATATTGGGATTGTAGCTGGAGGTGATGTTGCTGTCATCTTGAGTAACAGTGGCGAAACCGATGAATTGGTTGCCATGTTGCCCTATCTTAAATGTCGGCAGATCCCAATTATTGCGATCGTCGGCAGGCTGCGTTCCACGCTTGCTTACAATGCTGATGTCAGTCTCAATGCAGCCGTCGATCGCGAGGCTTGTCCGTTTAATTTAGTCCCCACAAGTAGTACAACTGTCGCCTTAGCAATTGGAGACGCGCTGGCGATCGCCCTGATGCACGTCAAAGGTTTAACCCCAGAAGCGTTTGCATTTAACCATCCAGCAGGACGATTGGGCAAACGCTTGACTCTTAGGGTAAGAGATTTAATGCACGCTGGCGCGCATAATCCCGTTGTTTCGCCTGAAGCTGCCTGGATTGAAGTCTTGAGTGCAATCAGCGAAGGTGGTTTGGGTGCTGTCAATGTCGTAGACGATCTGGGTTGTTTAGTTGGAATTATTACAGATGGCGATCTGCGACGATTGCTACAAAAAGTCAAACATCAAGAGTTGGAAACGCTGACAGCAGGGACGATCGCCACAGCAAATCCAATTGCGATCGCCCCCGATATACTTGCCTACCATGCCTTGGAATTAATGGAAAATCGCCCTTCCCAAATTTCGATCTTGCCCGTAGTTGAGGAACAACGTTGCATTGGTTTAATTCGGGTACACGATATAGTCCGCAGCGGTATTTAAATCGGGAGTGGTAATTCGTAGTTGTTGGTTGTTGGTTGACGGTTGTTTTTTCTCCCTCAGCTCAAGAGCAGCTCTCTTCCCTGCTCAGAAGCTCCCTATCCCCTATTCCCTAATAACTGAAAATTATGAATATTTTGGCTGTGATTCCAGCTCGCTATAACTCGCAACGCTTTCCTGGCAAACCATTAGTCAGAATTGACGATCGCCCAATGGTGCAATGGGTTTATGAAGCGGCTAAACGCTGTCCGGCTTTCAGTCAAGTCATTGTGGCGACAGATAGCACGGCGATCGCTGACTGCGTGCGTCGGTTTGGTGGGGTGGTGGAAATGACTCGCAGCGATCATCAAACAGGTACGGATCGAGTCGCAGAAGTCGCAGAACGATATCCTGAAATGACGGCGATCGCCAACGTCCAAGGCGATCAACCCTTCGTCACCGCAGATATGCTGACTCAGCTCGTCAGTCCCTACTTGCAGGGAGAGTCACCCGATATGACGACTCTAGCCTGTCCGCTACATGAAGAGAGCTACAACGATCCTAACGCTGTCAAAGTCCTGTGCGATCGCCGCGATCGGGCGCTCTATTTCTCCCGTTCCCCCATCCCTTACTATCGCAACGCAGGTTCTGCGCCAGTATTTCACCACCTCGGACTCTACGCTTTTAGTCGCAATTTTCTCGCCCAATACGCTCAGTTGACACCGACACCATTAGAACACTGCGAAGGTTTAGAACAGTTGCGCGTACTCGAACACGGTTATGCGATCGTCGTTTGCCAAACTCAAAAAGCCGTGCTGGAAATCAACACCCCGAGCGATCTGCTACAAGCGCAAGCCTTAATTGCTCAAAGCACCATGAAAGAAGTCAAAAGTCAAAAGTTAAAAGTCAAAAGTTAAAAGTCAAAACACACTCCTCACTCCTCACTCCTCACTCCTCCCTGCTCCCTGCTCCCTACTCACTTAATAGGAAAATAACAATGCGCGTTATCGTTTGGGGTTTAGGTTACGTCGGTACAGTTGTTGCTGCTTGCTTGGCGCAAGCCGGACATGATGTCATAGGTGTAGAACTCAACCCAGAAAAGGTAAAAGTCTTTAACAGCGGGCGCAGTCCGTTAAAAGAACCCGATCTCGATGAATTAATTCAGCAAGGAATCGCTCAAGGACGATTGCGTGCTGTAACGGATGGCGAACAATACGTCGCTGAAGCTGATGCTTCTCTGATCTGCGTTGGTACGCCTAGCATGGCTGATGGTAGTCCAATGCTCAACTATATAAAAGGAGTTGCCCAACAGATCGGTAGCGGGTTGAAGCATTCGCAACGCTATCACGTTGTCGTTCTCCGCAGTACGGTTTTTCCTGGTGTAACCCGCGATTTTCTCCTACCATTGCTGGAACAGCATTCTCTCCGCTCTGCTGGCGAGGACTTTGGTTTAGTCGTAAATCCAGAATTTCTGCGCGAGACTGAAGCAGTCAAAGATTTTCACGCGCCTCCTTATACTGTAATTGGTGAATTAGACAAACGATCGGGTGATGCGATCGCTCAACTCTATAGCAATATCCAGGCTCCTTTACATCGCGTGGCATTAGAGGAAGCGGAATTGTTGAAGGTAGTTAACAATACATTTCACGCCCTCAAGATCGGGTTTAGTAATGAAATTGGTCGAATTTGCGATCGCCTGGGGATAGATAGTCACGTCCTGATGCAGCTCGTTTGTGCCGATACTAAGCTCAACATCTCCCCTGCCTATCTCAAGCCTGGATTTGCTTTTGGTGGCTCTTGTTTGCCAAAAGACTTGCGCTCTCTCATATTCAACGCTCGGCAGTTGGGGGTTGAAATCCCGATTCTAGACTCAGTACTACCCAGCAACACGTTGCAAATTGAAGCAGCTCGGATCAAAATTCACGAAACTGGTGCTAAGCACGTCGGTATCCTGGGTTTGAGTTTTAAAGCAGGTACGGACGATCTGCGTGAAAGTCCCGTTATCAGCCTCATCCGGCAGTTATGGCAAGATGGTCTAGAAATATCGGTTTACGATCCAGACGTAAATTTAGAGGTGCTATTGGGCAGTAACTTAGAATACCTGCAACGCCAGCTACCGCAAATCGATCGCATTTTGCGCACAGATATCGATAGCGTGTTAGATGAATGCCAAACTCTAGTAATTACCCAAAAACGACCGGAATTCAGCAACATACAAAGACTCAAGAGTAACGTTGCCGTTCTCGACTTAGTGCGGTTGAGCGGCGAGTCTGCCGTTACAGACTTGGCTAACTATGAAGGGATTTCTTGGCAGAAGAAACAGCCTGCTAAGAAAATCTTGCCATTTGCGGGCAGCGATCGCGCTAACAACAAAGACGTTGCTCCCATCGCTAGGTAGTACGTCAGAAGTTACGCAGTCGATCCCCCAACCCCCTTAAAAAGGGGGCATGAGTTTCCTGGTTTTCCGGTTTCTACATGCTACTTGAATTCTTAAAAAGAGCATGAGTTCCCTGGTTTTGAGGTGGCTACATGCTACTTGAATTCTTAAAAAGGGCATGAGTTCCCCCCTTTTTAAGGGGAGGACACTTACGTGGGCGGGTTTCCCGACTTGAGGAGCGAGTGCGTTGCGGGGGTATCCCCCGTTGTAGCAACTCGCGTTAAAGTGTCCGTGGGCTAGGGGGGATCGGAAAGTATTGGCGCTTAGAGAAACCATATATTCAGTAACCACAATGATTCAAACTCAAATTTCCAAAACTCTCTCTATTGGCGATGGCTGTCCCCTCACCTTAATTGGTGGTCCCTGCGTGATTGAGTCGGGAGACTTTACACTGAAAATGGCAGAAGAAATTGCGAAAGTGTGCGATCGCTTGGGTGTTTCTTTTATCTTCAAGTCTTCCTTTGATAAAGCCAACCGCACTTCAGTTAATTCTTTTCGCGGACAACCGATAGAATCGGGACTCAAAATTCTCCAACGGGTAAAAGAGGAAGTCGGAGTCCCAGTACTCACCGATATCCATGAAAGCCACCAAGCAGCGACTGTTGCAGAAGTGGTTGATGTTCTACAAATTCCTGCTTTCTTGTGTCGGCAAACCGATCTGCTTTTGGCAGCAGCAGCAACAGGCAAAGTTGTCAATGTCAAAAAGGGTCAGTTTCTCGCACCTTGGGATATGAGGCAAGTCGTGCGCAAGTTAGAAGCAGGTGGAACCAACCGCATTCTGTTAACCGAGCGCGGTACGAGTTTTGGCTACAACACTTTGGTAGTAGATTTTCGGTCTTTACCACAAATGCGATCGCTGGGTTATCCCGTAGTCTTTGATGCTACCCACAGCGTTCAAATGCCGGGGGGACAAGGTGATAAATCTGGCGGACAGCGCCAATTCGTACCTTACTTGGCAAAAGCCGCCGCCGCCATTGGAATTGATGCCTTATTTATGGAAATTCACGAAGATCCAGACAATGCACCAAGTGATGGTCCAAATATGATTCCTCTGGCTCAATTGGAAACCGTGTTGAGACAAATTATCAGCATCCGTAACTGTTTAGAAGTAACTCCCGCCCTTGTTTAACATGACAACCATTTTTGAATTTGAACCCGAACTGCGATCGCATAGCAGCTTTCAAGGAGATTCGCACAATATTTCTGAAAGAGATGCGCGCTTGTCGCAAGTCAAATTGTTAGTTCTTGATGTTGATGGTGTCCTCACAGATGGGGGTCTTTACTACTCCGAAAGCGGTGAGGTTCAACAGCGATTTAACATCAAGGATGGTCAAGGATTAAAACGATTAATGTACTCTGGCGTAGAAGTTGCCATTATTACAGCTAAGTCTTTTTCATCTACCCTTCATCGCGCCAAAGATTTAGGAATTAATCACGCTTATCTGGGAATTAAAGATAAATTACCGACTCTAATTCATCTGTGTCAAAACTTAGACATATCTTTGTCTCAAGTGGCATATGTTGGTGATGACATTAACGATCTAGAAGTCATGCACGTTGTTGGCTGTCCTTTAACGGTAGCTGATGCCATGCGTGCCAATCAAGACTGCGCTCTTTACATCACGAAATTACCTGGAGGACAAGGAGCAGTTCGCGAAATTTGCGATCTCATTGTTGCCCTCCAAGCCGTGAAATAAATTCACTTGCACAAGAATCAAGTATGTCAACATCAAAAACAATTAAGCGGCTGGTCGTTTGTTTTGGTAGCATTCAACTCGTCACGGTTTTGTCAGTCATGAATTATCGAGAAAAGACGCGACAAGATCGGAATTTGCAGTACGAAAACTACTTACTAATTACTCCTCTATTTGCTCCCCAAGGACAAAGTGAGGAATTCGCTGCTTTAATTGAGAAAATGGCTCGGTCGATTTGCACTTGGGAAAAAGTTGCTTATATGCCCTTGGAGCAAAAACAAGCAATTTCCAAACAAGTGAAGCAGTCTGGTTTATCTCAGGTGACTGACTTGGTTCATGGATTAACAGGTAGTCAGCATTTTGATGAAATCTTTTTGGCGCACGAATACGATTTTGAAGACCAGTTGGTGATGAATCTCTATCAAGATGCCGAAAAGATCTGCTACGGTAACGGCATTGGAGTTTATACGGCACAATCGGCTTTTCCTAAAGCTAATTTATTGAGAGATTCACGAAATTATCTAGATTTTATCTATAGAACTTCAAAGGATAAACTCAGAGAATTTCTACCTCGCAAGCGATCGCTGAGCGAACAAAAGCTAGATATAGGTTATTTCTCTCTCCCATTTGCTTTTGGACAAGAACCGGCAATTCCAGTAGTTATTCTTGACAGGGATGTTTACCGAGAGACTTTTCAAAAGTTAAGCGCAAAGCTATCCGATCTCATCGATATTAGCTACATCGAAAATCTACGCGATCGCATCCAAACTGCTCCCACGTCAATTTTACTCACGAGTAATTTTTCTGAATCGGGTAGAATATCGCCAGAAAATGAAATTGCTGCCTATCGAGAGTTTTTGGTAACTAGAGAAATTCACCATAACGAAGTTCTCTTAATCAAACCACATCCCAGAAATTCTAGAGAGAAGCTACTGCAATTAAAGTCTAATCTCAGCGATCTTTATGCAGATGTGATTCTACTAGCTGAAGACTTTTTGTTTTATCTTCCATTTGAATTAATTTTCATGGAAGTCTTCTTAAATCCAGAATCAGCTAATTTGCAAAATCCTAGAGTGTCTACATTTAGCTCTGCTTGTTTAACGCTGGAATTTGTTTTAGATACACGTTGTACTCTAGGTTTCGGTAGCGAAATCGTACAACAATTCTTTTATCCCGATCATGTGGAAAGTAGAATTCAACACGAAACCGATCTACTATCGACAATTCAGGGAATTAGAAACTTAAATCCCGTTCTTGTCTAACTATAGTTAAACGTACCATTACAACTCAGGGGAGGAATTATGTTAAATCACCTCAGCATTTCTACTAATCCATTGAAAAAGTGGAGTCAATTCACTTTGCATAATTTAGAGGTTAGAGAATGTTTAATAATCATCGCGATCGACATCAACAGTGGATAGATTTTGTATTTCTTAGATCGATAACGAAGTTACTTATAGTCTTGGTAACAATTTGGTTGATGCCTTTGAGTAGTAAAGTCAAAAGTGACACTCTCGTTTTTCTCAGTGATTTTGAATCGGGTTACTCTGAATGGGGAACAGAACTTTGCTGTAACTATTCAGCTGAGATTGTCAACTCTCCTGTCCGCGCAGGAAACCAAGCTATTAAGTTTACTCTGAAAAAAGAGGATGCTCGCCTATATGGTGTGAAGCGTGCCGAATTGAAACTTGGAGAAGTTCCGCCAGATTCAGAAATATGGTATGGATTTAGTGTTTTCTTACCTTCTGATTACCAACAAGATCCATCTAGTGAAATTATTGCTCAATGGCACGATTTACCAGATAAGAACTTAGGAGAAAAATGGAAATCTCCAGCTCTTTCTCTGAGTACAAAAGATGGTAAATTCATTTTAAACAGAAAATGGGACTCAAAACGAGTTACAGTAGTTCCAGAAGGTAAAGAGGTAGTAGATTTAGGTCTTTACCAAACCGGAAAGTGGACAGACTTCGTGTTTCATGTTAAGTGGTCTAGTAGTTCAAATGGTCTATTGGAGGTGTGGCAAGATGGCAAATTGGTTGTCAGAAGAAATGGACCGAATAACTATAATGATGCGAGGGGACCATACCTCAAAATTGGAATATATAAGGGTGATTGGAAAAACTACCCAGAAAAATCAACCGTTAGCGAAAGAGAACTTTATTTTGATGAAGTTAGGGTTGGAGATGCTAACGCTAGATACGAAGATATTGCTCCGCGTGATTGAATAGAAGATGGCTCAGTAGCCAATAAACACTATGATTGAGATGGCTCACTTTCACGGGCTGCATCTACTAATTCGATGAATTAATATTATTCAAACTAATATTGTTTGACTTGACAAAGTTGAAAATATATATTCAGTAAAATTTAAGCGTTAAATTTGAAGTATTAAAAATAATTGATGCCTACCCAAAAACATAGTAAACAAGGGTAACATGGCATTGTCCACCCTACTACTGATGAATTATCTAAAAGCTAAGTTAACAAGCAATTTCCGATTCCCGACTTCCGTAGGGGCGGGTTTATCCGCACAATTCTGGGTTGTTTCAGGGATATCCTGTAGAAACCCGCCCCTACGACTTCCCAAATTCAATCTTTTTCACTACAAATTCCAGAAAACTAAAATTCCTCATGACTTAATTTATCGGCGGGATATCTCATTTACTCGGGGTAGACAGCGCCCGCTAAAAATGAACATTCTCCACCCTAAAATCTTACCTGAAATGCCCATGCCTGGTCTAATATGGATACATGGTGGAGCGTGGATGGAAGGAAGTAAAGAGCAAGGAATCGAACTGTTACTGCCCTTTGCTCGCCAAGGATATTTGTGCGCTAGCATTGAATATCGCTTGAGTCATGAAGCAATTTTTCCAGCCCAAATTGAAGATTGTAAATGTGCAGTGCGTTTTTTGCGCGCTCATGCGAAAGAATTGCATCTAAATTGCGATCGCATTGGAGTCTGGGGTAGGTCGGCGGGCGGTCATTTAGCAGCGCTTTTGGGGACAACTGCTGGTGTTAAGGAATTGGAAGGTGAGGGGGGCTGGGAGAGTTTTTCTAGTCGCGTCCAAGCTGTGTGCGACTGGTTTGGTCCTACAGATTTCAGCCGCATAAATGACTTTCCTCGACAGATATCCCATAGCGCAGCTGATGCTCCCGAAGCATTGCTGATTGGCGGAATTGTTGAAGAAAATCAGGAAAAAGCAATGCAGGCAAACCCGATCGCTTATGTCAGTGAAGATGCTCCCCCTTTCGCGATTTTCCATGCAGATGATGATTTTATAGTGCCGCTCAATCAAAGTCAATTATTGTTTGAGGCGCTACAGCAGGCGGGGGTGGAGGTGTCATTAGAAATTGTGAAAGGCGGCGGACACGGGAAAAAATTTGATTCTCCCTTGCTACTGGCGCAGTTAGAAAACTTTTTTCATCGACATCTTTACTAATTCTTCACTAAGTTCGAGCGTCAAAAACAATACAGTGTTTAGAGTGACGATCTGTCTGCGTATATTCAGTTGCAGAATTTTTGCTGAAAGGGCGTAATAATGTTGTTGATTTTACTGCTAGTGGGATTTTTACTGATAATTACGATCTTTGCGATCGCTCTCGTGTGGGACTACACTCGCGGTATATTTTCCTTGCACAATACTACGAGTGCTACCGCGATCGATTCATCTGCGAACGATCCCGAACCATACCCAGAACAATATGTATTGTCACAGCAGATCGAGCATCCAACCGCATGAACGATCTTTACTGGTGAGTCTATTCATCCGAAAAGTGTTTGACAATCGCAGTATTTTTCGTTATAAGTAACGTATACAACTTACTAGTTTACTTATCCCAGTGCATGGCATTGTGGGTTGTTAGAAACGACACCGAGAGTGCAGTTTAACAGTCCTAGTGAGTTAGAAGTATTGTTACTTTTTGGAAATGAGTTGCTCGGTCAGATAGTCAGATAATAGTCCCATCCTCAACACGAGTCAAACAATATTTAGTATTTAGTTGTATGAAGGCGCGAAATATCGCGCCTTTTTTGCATATCTAAATTTCGCACAGGTTATGCAGTAAGCGGGGAACGGGTTGCCTGTTCCCTCGCGCCGCGCGGTCAGCGAATCAGCTTTTTACCAGCTTTTTAAACGGGCGAGTTGAACATTTGATTGCATTTGATTGTCGAAACAGCGCGATTGGGTAAATCAGTCAGAGCGCACTTGAATTTTATTGCGAATTGCTTTTGTCCTCTACAGAGAATTTCTACATGAACGTAGTTGATTTCCAAACAAACAAGTCACTGCCTTTAGTTAACGATCCGAATAAGACTGTCGTTGTCGGTGATAATAGCCTGACCATAGATGATGTCGTGAGCGTGGCACGGCATGGCGCAAAAGTGCGCTTGAGCGATCGCGAAGATGTTTTGCAAGGCGTTCAGGCATCGTGCGACTACATTGCTGAGGCTGTGGCATCGGGAGCGCCAATTTACGGCGTAACATCTGGTTTTGGTGGCATGGCGAATGTTGTAATTTCGCCTGAATCCGCTCAACTGTTGCAAAATAACTTGATTTGGTATCACAAAGCAGGCGCGGGACAAAAGTTGTCGAAACCAGACGTACGAGCGGCGATGCTCTTGCGGGCTAATTCTCACATGTATGGAGCGTCAGCGATTCGGCTCGAACTGATCCGGCGCGTAGAAACTTTCTTGAATGCCGATGTCACGCCACACGTTCATGAATTTGGCTCAATTGGGGCGAGTGGCGATCTCACGCCTTTGGCATACATTACAGGGGCAATTACCGGACTCGATACCTGTTATAAAGTTGACTTCAACGGGGAAGAAGTTGATGCTCCCACAGCTCTAAATCGACTGGGATTACAACCATTGCCACTCCTACCTAAAGAAGGGCTGGCGATGATGAACGGGACTTCGGTAATGACGGGGATTGCGGCAAATTGCGTTTACGACGCGAGAGTTCTCCTCGCACTCTCAATGGGAGCGCACGCCCTTGCGATTCAAGGTTTATACGGGACGAATCAATCATTCCACCCGTTTATCCACGATCGCAAACCGCATCCTGGGCAAAAGTGGGCAGCTAGTCAAATGCTCGATCTTTTGGTGGGTTCGCTGTTAATCCGCGATGAGTTAAATGGCTCGCATGACTATCGCGGTGGAGATCCGATCCAAGATCGTTATTCCCTGCGTTGCTTGCCCCAGTATATGGGACCCATCGTCGATGGTTTGGCAGAGATTACGACTCAAATCGAGCAAGAAATGAACTCGGTGACTGACAATCCCCTAATCGATGCCGAGCAACAAGCTAGCTACCACGGTGGCAACTTCCTCGGACAGTACGTAGGCATGGGAATGGATCGCCTGCGCTACCACATGGGGATGTTAGCCAAGCATCTCGATGTCCAAATTGCGCTTTTGGTCGCTCCCGAATTTAACCACGGGCTATCAGCGTCTTTAGTTGGTAACAGAGAGCGCAGCGTCAATATGGGCTTGAAGGCACTGCAAATTACTGGCAACTCGATCATGCCAATATTATCGTTCTATGGCAACTCGATCGCCGATCGCTACCCCACCCATGCCGAACAATTCAACCAAAATATCAACAGCCAGGGATTTGCTTCTGCCAATTTAGCACGGCGATCGATCGAGATCTTCCAGCAATATATGGCAGTGGCGCTGATGTTTGGAGTTCAAGCTGTTGACCTGCGGACGCACTTAATTGCAGACCATTACGACGCAAGCGAGTGCGTTTCACCTACAACCAGAGAGTTGTACCTAGCCGTGCGCGAGG
This sequence comes from Scytonema millei VB511283, assembly GCF_000817735.3. Lineage (NCBI taxonomy): Bacteria > Bacillati > Cyanobacteriota > Cyanophyceae > Nostocales > Scytonemataceae > Scytonema > Scytonema millei. The sequence goes on from NZ_JTJC03000001.1 coordinate 1,007,800, forward strand.
TCGTTGGCGTTCCACCTTCAGCAGATCGTCCCTACATCCGCAACGATAACGAGCAACCGCTAGACGATCATATTGCTCGCATTGCCGCTGATGTTGCCTCTGGTGGTCGGATTGTGGCAGCAATGCAAAGTGTTTTGTCTAGTTTGAAGTAAGACCAATTGTCTTTTTGACTACGACAGAAGAGATCCCCCCTAGCCCCCCTTAAAAAGGGGGGAATGAATGCCCCCTTTTTAAGGGGGTTGGGGGACTCTTGTAGAAAAGCCCTATAAGTATGCCAATGCAATGAACATCACACAGCACATAGAGCGCGGTTGTCATTTATTTCCCGATAAACCTGCACTGATTTTTGAAGGCACGACTTTTACTTATGCTGAGTTAGATCGGCTAGCTAATCGCGTTGCCAACGGGTTGCGAGAATTGGGCGTTCACCGTAGCGATCGCATTGCCTTATTTTTGCCCAATATTCCCGAATTTATCATCTCCTATTTGGGAATTTTGAAACTGGGCGCGATCGCCGTCTCGCTCAATGCCATGCTCAAAAGCAGTGAAGTCAAGTTTATCCTCGACGATTGCGGTGCTAAGGCTGTGGTGACGACAGCAGATCTGGTGAAAAATATTCCCCAACAAGACTTACCGCAGCTCAAACACGTTCTGATTGCTGAAGGTACGGCTACTGAGGGAACTAGCCTCGCCGAACTGATGGCGAATGCTTCACCCAGCGCCCGTGGGATAGAAATGGATCGCTACGCTCCGGCGGCGATCGTCTATACTTCGGGAACGACGGGGTTTCCTAAAGGAGCTACCCTGTCTCATGGTAATTTAATTTCTAACAGCTACTCGCAACAGCATTGTTGTGGAATGCAGGCTGAGGATCGGATCTTACTCTATCTGCCCCTATTCCATTGTTTCGGGCAAAATGCCGTCTTGAATGCCGGACTTAATGCCTGTGCCACGCTGGTATTACACCGCAATTTCGATCTGACGAAAATCCTGAAGTCTGTCACTGACGAACAAATCACCATGTTTTTTGGCGTGCCGTCAGTCTTTCTTGTTTTGCTGAATATGGATTTGCCTAAAGACCAACTCAAGTCAGTGCGGTTTTTCTTTTCTGGTGCTGCACCCCTCCCAACAGAAGTGGCTCAGAAGTGGTACGACAAGTACGGGCTGGTGGTTCATCAAGGCTACGGTTTAACCGAAACATCCCCCTGCGCCAGCTACAACCACGACTATATCTATAAACCTGGGTCGGTTGGGACGGCGATCGAAAATGTGGAAATGAAAATTGTCAACAATGGCAAAGAAGTCGAGCCAGGGGAGATAGGCGAGATCGCGATTCGGGGTCCCAACGTCATGCTCGGTTACTGGAATCGTCCGTTTGAAACCGCCGAAGCGATTAAAAATGGTTGGTTTTACAGTGGCGATATCGGACGCATGGACGAAGACGGCTTCTTTTACATCGTCGATCGCTCTAAGGACATGATCAACGTGGCTGGGTTTAAGGTGTATCCCACGGAAGTTGAAAACGTCATCTACGAACATCCAGCCGTTGCTGAAGTTGCTGTCTATGGCGTACCCGATTTAGAAAAAAGCGAAATCGTCAAAGCCAACATCATTCTGAAGCCGGATTGCAACGTCACCGAAAAACAGATGATTGCTTTCTGCGCTGAAAGAATGGCAGCTTACAAGATGCCAAAAACGATTAAATTTGTCGATTCCATTCCCAAAAACCCCACAGGCAAAGTGTTGAAGCGAGTTTTGCGCGATGAAGCAGCCAACGAAGCCGCGCTGAAAAAAGGCAATGCTGCTGTAGGGGCGATCGCCAAACCAATTCCTTTAGTCGCTACAACATCAGTGCCTAGTAACGATACAAGCGGCGGCGGCGTACTCAAATCGTTGGGGAATATTTTCAAACGCCGAAATTGAGCGACTGAACCGCATTATTGCCATACATCTGTAGGGGCGCACAGCCGTGCGCCCCTACAAGTCGTGTATCTCATCCCATCGCCAACAGCTATTATGAGCCATTCTGCCCAAACAGTTAGATTAGACCAATCCAATTTAGAAGCAGACTATGTAGCACCCCAGAATTCTACCCAAACTCAACTGGTCGAGATCTGGGAACAGCTTTTAGAAATTACGCCCGTCAGCATCAGAGACAACTTTTTTGAGATTGGGGGAGATTCGCTCCTCGCCGTCCGTTTGTTTGCGCAAATCGAGCAAACATTTGGCAAAAGTCTTTCCCTATCTACCTTGCTCCAGTCTCCCACAGTGGAACAACTAGCAAGCGTTCTCGGTGAAACAACATCACCATCTTGGTCTTCGCTCGTACCAATTCAACCAAATGGCTCGAAACCACCGTTCTTTTGCGTTCATGGTAATGGCGCAAACGTGCTTGTGTTTAACGAATTAGCTAACCATTTGGGAACGGAACAGCCTTTTTATGGATTGCAAGCACGCGGGGTGGATGGCAAAGAAGCAGCCCTAGATCGAATTGAAGATATGGCGGCTTTCTACATTCAAGAAATGCGTACCGTCCAGCCAGAAGGACCTTATTTTTTAGGCGGCTTTTCTTCTGGAGGCTTGGTGGCGTATGAGATCGCCCAGCAGTTGCACGCAGAAGGCGAAGAAGTCGCTTTTTTAGGCTTGTTCGATACCTTTGTACCTGGTAGTTTCCCACCAGTATCAATTCCAGAAAGACTAGCACGTCACTGGCGCAACCTTTTCCGACTGGGAGCCAAATATCCTTTAAAAATGCTCAGAAGTGCATGGCTGAGAGTATACAACAAAAATGTTTGTCGGCTATATCAATTATTCAGAATTAACTGGCTGGACTGGCCCTACGAACGGAAAAGAAGATATATAGGAATTTGTATCAGGCGAGCAGTAAAAGCTTACGTACCGCAAGTTTACCCAGGTCAGGTGACTTTGTTTCGCGCTAGCGAACCGCCGATGGGTTGGTACTACATGGGACGAGATTTTCCCACACCCGATGATTGGTACGACCGAGATCCGCAATACGGCTGGGGGAACCTTGTCGGAGAATTGGAAAGCCACGACGTTTCCGGTCATCACGGCTCAATGCTCAAAGAACCTCATGTCGCAGGCTTGACCGAGAAATTAAGAGCTAGCTTAGATGCCGCATTAAATACAGCAGAATTGACTGGGAGTAATCATGTTAGTTGATGCTTTGAAATTACCAGCCGCGACGCTGGTAGAAACAGACATTTGTATTATCGGTGCTGGTGCGGCAGGAATCACCCTCGCACGCGAATTGCGCGATCGCCAAGAACAAGTTTGTTTGCTTGAAAGTGGCGGATTCGACTATGAGGAACAGATTCAATCGCTGTATGCGGGCGAGAATACAGGTCTGCCCTATTTTCCCTTGAAAGAAGCGCGGGGGCGCTATTTTGGCGGTTCGACCAATCTCTGGGGTGGTTGGAGTCGCCCGATGGATGAGATTGACTTCGAGCCTCGTGCTTGGATGCCCTATAGCGGTTGGTGTTTTCCCAAAGCGGAGCTAGATCCCTACTACGAACGGGCGCAAACTGCTTGTCATTTGGGTCCGTTTGAATACGATTTGGCATACTGGCAAGAGGGATTGGCGCAACAGCAACGGCGACAAGTGCCATTTTCGACAGACGAGCTGGCTACTTATCTGTGGCAGATTATCCCATCAACACACTTACGCTTTGGCGACGCTTATCGCGCCGAAATCGAGCAGGCGAGTAATATTACTACCTATCTCCACGCTAATGTGCTGGAGATTGAAACCAACGACAGCGCTCAAGCCGTGACGCGGCTGCGGGTAGCAAGCTCCGATGGGAAACAGTTCTCGGTAGCAGCAAAAGTCTTTGTACTAGCAGCGGGTGGAATTGAAAATCCCCGCTTGTTGTTAGCTTCCAACCGGGTGCAAAGTGGTGGAGTCGGCAACCAATACGATGTGGTGGGCAGATTCTTCATGGAGCATCCCTATTTAATTTCTGGGAAACTACAGCCTTCCCGTCAAATCCCCCTATACACGGGCAGAAATTGTCAGATTGATGAGACATTTGTGGCGACGGCTCTAGGACTATCGAAAGAAGTGCAAGAGCGCGAGCAAATTCTCAACTTCGCCGCGAGACTGATACCTTACGAGGAAGAATGGGTACAAGCCGTGACGCGATTGAAGCGGTTAGGTAAACCGCGCCCGGTAGGACATCAAGCTTTTCCTAAGCTTCAGGAACATAAGGAACACAGGCGGAAGTATTTCCCCAGCATTAAGGAAGGTAACAAGCACAGCAATGATACGACTTTACTTCAAGATCTGACGACGGCGATCGCCAATGTCGATCGGATTGCAGCTAAAGCCTATCAGAAGTTGCTGAAAAAAGGCTCCTCGAAACAGCCGCAATTGTGCGAAACTCACTTAATTGGGGAACAAGCACCGAATCCCGATAGCCGAATTACCCTCAGCCGCGATCGCGATAAATTAGGGATGAATCGCGTCCAGCTTGACTGGCGTTTGAGTCCGATTGACAAGTATACGATTAAGCGATCGCAGCAATTAATTGCGGCAGAATTCGAGCGTTCTGGACTTGGCAAAATGCAAATCGAAATGGGCGACGATGACGCTTCCTGGCGATCGCTGCGCGGTTCGTATCACCACATCGGCACAACTCGCATGAGTCACAACCCCAGGGAAGGTGTGGTTGACGAGCATTGTCAAGTGCATGGAATTCACAACTTATATATCGCTGGTAGTTCCGTTTTCCCCACCAGCGGACTCTCCAATCCTACACTCACGATTGTGGCTCTAGCCATTCGGCTAGCAGATCGAATTCAAGAGCAGATGAGTCGTGCTGAAGCCACAGCAGGAGCGATCGGGTAACTTGCTCGACTCGCTGTTGTGTCGGCGACTGTACCAATTTACTCTTTGACTACGACAAAAGAGATCCCCCCAACCCCCCTTATCAAGGGGGGATCTTGAAGCCCCCTTTTTAAGGGGGTTGGGGGATCTTCCAAGATCTTTGCATCGCTAACCGAGATCCGCGAGTAGGGGCGCACAGCTGTGCGCCCCTACGATTTATGGCGATCTAATGAGAATCGCTATTTAAACGTCAAACGCAAACTGGGTGCATCTAAAAAAGAGTTATGAAACTAAGTGTAATCATCCCCTGTTACAACGAAGCTGGCACTATTTCCGGTCAACTTGAAGCACTAACGACCCAACAGTGGTACGCACCTTGGGAAATTATCATTTCTGATAACGGTTCGACAGATGAAACAGTGGCGATCGCCGAGCAATACCAGGAAAGCTTACCTAACTTACAGATTGTAGACTCATCCGGTCGGCAAGGTGCGGCACACGCCAGAAATGTGGGTGCATCTGTGGCTGCGGGTGAGGCATTGGCTTTTTGCGATGCCGATGATGAGGTAGGTGCTGGATGGGTATCGGCTATGGGTGAAGCGCTCTCCCAGCACGATTTTGTGGCTGGCAAACGCGAGTACACAAAACTCAACGAACCTTGGACGCTTGCGTATCGCCCTCTGACTCAGGTAGATAAGTTGTTGACTAGCCATCCCCCTTATTTACCCCATGCATCTAGCAGCAACCTCGGGATCAAACGCTCGATCCATAAAGCTGTTGGTGGATTTGATGAAACTATGCTCAAAGTCCAAGACACCGACTATTGCTGGAGAGTGCAGCTTGCTGGGATAAAACTCCATTTTGTCCCAGAGGCAGTGGTTCACTACCGCTTGCGCGATCGCCTCAGGGCGATCTACCGTCAGGCGCGCCTTGCCGGAGAGTATAACGTTCTCCTGTACAAAAAATACAAAGCGCTAGGTATGCCTAAGCTTTCTTGGAAGGCAGGCTTAAAGTCTTGGTGGCGTTTATTCAAGCAATTCCCGCAGATTTTTTCTCAGCAAAATCGAACTAAATGGGTGGCACATTTTGCCCGCCGCTGGGGACGATTGCAAGGTTCTATCAAGTATCGAGTTCTAGCCCTCTAGTTTCTGACCGATCTTCAATCCCCCTACCCTTTTGAAAAAGGAATGACACTTGTAGGGGCGCACTGCTGTGCGACCCTACAGAACGTGTGTTTTACCTAATTGAAAACCGCAATAAGTTCGCGATCGAGAAAAATCAAAATTATGAATCATGCGAAGTCATTTGTACTTCCATCAGGGGGGTAATCTGCATTGTTCATCTATTTAAACATGCAGAAAAATGAAGGTATGCTACTTTATCCAAAGTCACAAAAATCCACAGCAAATTCATCGTCTAATTCGCACTATTAAACAACAAAGTCCTAACTCTCTAGTTTTAGTCAATCATGACTTTAGCGTATCTAATTTAGATATAAAAGCAGTAGGCAATTATTCAGGTATCGAAGTAATCAAAAGATATGAGTTGGTCAAAAGAGGCAATTCCTCAATTTTAGAAATTTATTTAGATGCAATTCATTGGTTGCTCGCTCGTGGTTTTCATTTTGATTGGCTAGTCTGTCTTTCCGGTCAAGATTACCCAACTCAACCCATCTCTAAAACTGAGGAGTTTCTGGCTCAAACTGAATACGATGGCTTTATCCGCTATCACGATCCGCTAGCAGAAAAATCCGCTTGGAATGAGAAGAGTATTCAGCGATTTTTTAATCAGTACGTGCAGGTTCCAGAATCAATGAGTTGGCTGCTCAGAAAGTATTCTGGAAAAATTCAACACTACACGCCGCTGATTGTCAAATGGCGATATTCTATGGTCGGAATGAAAACAAAAACTCCGTTCGATCGCAATTTTAAATGTTACAGAGGATGGCACTGGAATACTCTCTCTCAAGCCTGTGTCAAGTTTTTAATGAACTACTTGAACAACCATCCTAAAATCTTGAGGTATTACAAAAAAACGATTGGTCCTGAAGAATCTCTAGTTCAAACTGTGTTAGTCAATAGTCAGCAGTTCAATCTTTGTAATGATGACAAGCGTTATCATGACTATCCTTTAGAGCTTGGAGGTTATGCTAGATTGCTAACTGTTAAAGACTATCCGATCGTCACTAACGGTAGTTTTCATTTTGCCAGAAAATTTGATGCCGAGATAGATAGTGAAATCTTAGACTTACTTGACGCTCAAGTCTTAAATAATTCTCCACATTCACCCGAACATATTTAAAAGAGTAACAGTTGTGACTGAATCTATGGATAGCAGTTTAACTCAAAATATCTGGACTCAAATTGGCAAAATAAGACAACCAGATAAATTACTCGGTTTTCTCGTAACTATCTGGTCGCGCTTTTGGATGAAATTTGCTGGATTAGGCTATTTCGGGCGATTTGCTACTTGGCTTGCTACCTGGTTCATTCCACCCTACTACGAGCGTCGTCGTTTAGCTCAATACAACTCAAAAGGATATATCGCGCCTAGTGCCACCGTGTATCACTCCCAATTGAAACTCGGTGCTAACGTTTTTATTAGCGATCGCGTCTTGATTTTTGAGGATCGCAATAGTGGTTCAGTCAAGTTAGGCGATCGGGTGCGCCTGCATCAGGATGTTTGCATTCAGACGGGGAATGGTGGCAGTTTGCAAATCGGAGACAATACATCCGTTCAGCCCCGCTGTCAGTTTTCAGCCTACAAGTCAGCGATTCAAATTGGTAACAATGTCTTGATTGCACCCAATTGTGCTTTCTATCCCTACGATCACGCGATTGCGCCAGATCTGCCGATCGCGAAGCAACCTTTACAAACCAAAGGAGGCATCGCGATCGAAGATGATGTCTGGTTAGGCTTTGGGGTCATCGTGCTAGATGGGGTACGCATTGGTAAGGGTGCGGTCATTGGTGCTGGTGCAGTTGTGACGCAAGATATACCGGAGGGCGCGATCGCTTTGGGCGTGCCTGCCCGTGTCGTGAAACTGCGCAGTAGTCTAGCAGAGTCAAATCTCGCAACCAGCCCCAGCAATTAGAAGATTAGATTTTTAACCCTAATACATTTCGTTAAGACCAGATCCCCCCTAACCCCCCTTAAAAAGGGGGGAACTCTTGCCCCCGAAGAACTCTTGCCCCCTTCAAAAGGGGGTTGGGGGATCGCCAAGATCTTTGGTTTTGCCCCCGAAGAACTCTTGCCCCCTTCAAAAGGGGGTTGGGGGATCGCCAAGATCTTTGGTCTTGCAACGTAAATGTATTAGGTCTTGTCTGTGTAGCCGCGAATTTGATTCGCCAAATTAATTATGTTTGTTGATGCTAGGACATTACCAGAAGACACAGTCATTGACAGCGAAGTTTGCATCATCGGTACTGGTCCCGCCGGAACTACGCTGGCACATGAGTTTCGCTCGCAGAACTTTCGCGTTTGTTTGCTTGAAAGCGGGGGAACCGAGCTGGATGAAGCCACGCAATCTCTCTCCCAGGGCAGAATAGTTGAAGAAATTAAACAAAAGCTTGACAGGTCTCGCTGTCGTCAGTTTGGTGGTACTGCCAACCGCTGGAGAGATCGAACCGGAGAAAATCACTATAGCGTCAGACTGCTGCCGCTAGACAAAATCGATTTTGAAAAGCGGGATTGGTTGCCATATAGCGGCTGGTCGTTTGATAAATCTCACCTCGATCCGTTTTACGAACGCGCTCAACACTTATGCCGACTGCGACCCTTCGCTTACCATGCGGAGGATTGGGAAGACGATCGCACGCCACGGCTACCTTTAGCTGAGGAGCGGCTGGAAACGACCATGTATCAGTTTGGACCGCGCAACGTCTTCACGCACGAACTCAAAAGCGAAATTGCGCGATCGCCCAACATTACAACTTATCTCCATGCAAATGTTGTCGAGATTGAAACTAATGATACAGCTAAAGCGATAACTCGCGTCCGAGTCGCTTGTTTGTCGGGAAATCAATTTTGGGTAGCCGCTAAAATCTTCGTTCTTGCCACAGGTGGAATTGAAAATGCTCGTTTGTTGCTGCTGTCAAACAAAACTCAAAAGGCTGGATTAGGCAACCAAAACGATCTGGTTGGCAGATTTTTTATGGAACATCCAATTTTTCAAATTGGCGTGTTTCGACCGAAAGATAGACAGTTATTTAATTCAACTGCACTATACGATCTCCGCTGGGCAAATAACATTTTAGTTATGGGCAAACTGAGTTTGACAGACGCAGTGATGCGCCAGTGGCAATTATTAAATACGAGCTTAATTCTCGTTCCTAGATCGTTAGCATACGAGTCACCCGCTGTTAAGTCTCTGAAAACCTTTCTCTCATCAATACGACGGGGCAAATTGCCAGAGGCGCGATCGCATTTGCAAGCAGCAATTAATGGTATAGATGAAATTAAGTCTCATATTTATAGACGCACTTTTAAAATTGAAGAAAACCCCTATAGCATTAGCGAGGGCGGTTGGTCGTATTTTCAAAATAATGAAAAAAGATTTGGTGCGTTTGAAGTTTGGGCGGCTACGGAGCAAATACCGAATCCAGACATTCGAGTCACGCTAGGCGAGGAACGCGATCGCCTGGGACTCAGAAAAATACAACACATCCTCTGGCATTCGAGCGAGCTAGAAATTCAGAGCAACTTGCAAGTACAAGAAATCCTGAGAGAAGAAATTGCTCAAGCCGATCTCGGTCAGTTTCAGTCATGGCGCGAACTGACGGGACGTACTAAACCCAAATACTACGGTGGAATGCATCACATGGGAACAACCCGGATGCACGTCGATCCCAAGCAAGGTGTAGTCGATGAACACTGCTGCATTCATGGCATTGCTAATTTGTACGTGGCAGGCAGTTCTGTTTTTCCTACTGGGGGTGCTGCCAATCCAACTCTGACTATTGTTGCTTTAGCAATGCGGCTGGCAGATCGGATTAAACATGTGATGAAGCTAGATGCGATCGCCATAGGCAACGAGCAGTTGTTGCACGTTCCATAGAGAAAAACAAATACAACTTTATAAAATAGGCAATCTCATGACGATCGCAAATAATTCAGCATATTACGAGATCGATCCACTCAGCGCATTTTCCGAGCGCGGAGTAGATTATGCCAAATATCGACCGACTTACCCACCCAACGTCATCGATACTATTTTGAAAGAACTGGGCGAACCATCGCAGCTAGCAGCAGCAGATGTGGGAGCTGGCACGGGTATAGCCTCGCGGTTGCTAGCAGAGCGCGGTATCCACGTCTGGGCGATCGAGCCGAATACTTCAATGCGCAGCGCCGCCCAAAATCATCCCTTAGTAAAATTCTGCGATGCTAGTGCCGAACACACTCATCTCCCAACCGCATCTGTCGATCTGATTACATCCTTTCAAGCTTTTCACTGGTTTAATCCTCAGCCAACCCTAGCAGAGTTTCACCGCATTCTCAAACCATCTGGACGGCTGGCGATCGCTTGGAATCAACGAGCAGCGGATGACGAATTTTCTGTAGAATTCGATCGCCTCGTGAAAGCATCGATGAGCGAGCTACCAACGACCAAGCCGCAAAACTCAGTCGCTCGGGTCTTGATGTCGAGTCCAAAATTCGGGCGTGTCCGTCGCCATACTTTTACTTACAAGCACGAGTTGGATTTGGTGGGAACAATCGGTTACGCGCTCAGTAAATCATTTGTCCCTCAAGAGGGAGCAGCGCATCGGCAACTGCTTATGGATTTACAAGAATTGCACGCTCGTTGGGCAGACGAACGCGGCATGGTTAGCTTTGTCTACCATACAACCCTTTATCTGGCTCAGCCTCAGCATGGTTTGAATAAACTACGTAGGCTTTTTTCTAATTGGCTGATAGCAGGGAGCAGGGAGTAGAGAGCAGGGAGCAGGGAGCAGGGAGCAGGGAGCAGGGAGCTGAGGGAGCAAAAAACAACCGTCTTCACGTAGCTTGCTTCCCCGAAGGGGTAGTGTAGCGAGCGCGTTTACCGTCAACCGTCAACAATCAACTACCAATTACCAACTACCAACTACCAACTACCATCACTGCAGGCTTCTCTAAGGGCGGGTTTACCCGAACTCTTTATTGGAGTCAATATAGCTGGTGAACCCGCCCTTACAACTCCTTCATTTTGACTTTTGACTTTTGACTTTTGACTTTTGACTTATTTTGCTCAGTTTTGGCGATCGCGCAATCGCAACCAATATCTAGAAATCATATATCTAGAAATCACATGCATATCAAACTTCCCACGCCAGTTCGCAATTTTTTAGTCGCTACGAGTTTTTGGAAAGAATATTATTTTATCCTGCGCGAGTTCAAGCACTTTCGGCAAATTGCAATTCTGGCAGCAGTTTTCACGTTGTCAGCGGCAGTTTTGGAGGGCTTTGGAGTTGGGTTTATCTTAGCTGTCTTACATAGCGTACTCAATCCCAACGCCAAACCAATTCAAACTGGGGTGGGCTGGTTTGATGTGTGGATTTTAGCGGTCAACGCTTCTGCCAGCGAGCGACTCTTCCGCTCGTCTGCTTTAGTTTTGCTCACAACTCTACTGCGGTTGGGCTTGACGTACTTAGGACGGCTTTACGTTTTTACGGCTCAGTATACTTTAGGATATCGGTTAAGCTTGCGAGTTTTTGAGCAGTTGCAAGCACTCAGCTTGAGTTTTTTCACCAAGACCCGTGCGGGAAATTTAGTTAACAGCCTGACGAGCGAAGTCAATCAAATTACGATGGCTTTTGATGTCCTGGCTACTTTTTTCACGCGGGGTTCGACTCTCATAGCATATACGCTCTCCATGTTCATGCTGTCCTGGCAGCTGATGCTGATTACAGCCATGCTGTTCGGCTTGCTATCAGTAGGGATAACAAGTCTATTAGGACAAATCCGAGAAGCGAGTTTTGCCACCACAAAGGCTCGACGCTGGTATGTTTCAGTAGCGTTGGAATTTATCAATGGGATTCGCACCGTTCAAGCTTTCGCTGCCCAAGACTTCGAGCGCAAGCGATTTCAGGATGCAAGTTTGCAACTATTGCAAGCTAGTACTAAGTCCAGGGCTGCCCAGGCGTTAGTAGAACCTGTCTCAGAAGGGATAGCTACTTTTATCTTGTTTGGCATTTTGTTCTTAGCGTTTGCTGTCTTAATTCCAAATGGACAACTGCAACCAGCAGGATTGCTGACATTTTTGTTTGTCTTGTTACGTCTGATGCCAATTCGCCGTCAATTGGATGGAGCCAGGGCAAAGCTCAGCAGTTTTCAGGGATCGTTCAGCAATGTTAAAGAGCTGTTGCGGACTGATAATAAAACGTATTTACGCAACGGCAAACTTCAGTTTTCCAAGTTACAGCGAGCAATTGAGTTTGTGTCTGTAGATTTTGGTTACGACAAGAAACATACAGTATTGCATAACATCAAACTGACGATTAACCGTGGTGAGATGACAGCACTAGTTGGATCTTCTGGTGCTGGCAAAACGACATTAGCAGATTTAATTCCGCGATTTTACGACCCAACCCAAGGGCAAATCTTCATTGATGGTATCGATCTGCAAGAATATGACATTAAATCGCTGCGTCGCAAGCTAGCTGTAGTCAGTCAGGATACGTTTATTTTCAATGCTTCCGTGCGAGACAATATTGCCTACGCTTTAGAAGAGGTAGATGAAGAAGCGGTTTGGGAAGCGGCTCGACTGGCTAACGCGCTGGAATTCATCCAGAAACTACCTGAAGGCTTTGATACTCAATTGGGAGAACGGGGAGTACGATTATCTGGGGGTCAGCGCCAGCGGTTGGCGATCGCCCGTGCCTTGTTACGCGACCCAGATATTTTGATTTTAGACGAGGCGACGAGTGCTTTAGACTCCGTTTCCGAACGGCTGATTCAAGAGTCATTAGAAAAGCTATCTCAAGGGCGCACGGTGATTGCGATCGCTCACAGGCTTTCAACTATCGTTCGCGCCGATAAGGTCGTCGTGTTAGAACAAGGACGAATTCTCGAACAAGGAACCTATCAAGAGTTGCTGCAACAGCGCGGCAATCTCTGGAAATATCATCAAATGCAACATGAAGTCAGTCAGCTTAGTTAACACCAGATTTTGGTAATTGGTGGCTAACAGTTAACTGTTAACTGTTAACTGTTAACTGTTAGCTGTTAAGTGCGACTTGCAACTTGTGACTTGTCTCTACATCCCACACTCTATTTCAACTCAGGACTGAAATCACCGTGTCAACAGATACAAGAGCAATCAAAATTCTACTATATGGAAAGTCTTTTCCGGTTAATTACCGTTCTAAAGTTTTGATCGATCTGCTTCAGCGATCGCACTACTGTGTTGCTCAATTTAACCCTGACTTTTATTGGACGAGCAACAAGTTCTTAGCTATATTTGCTTGGATCGATCTTTTTGTGAAGGCTATCTTTGCCGATGTCATATATTTGCTGCCCAAAAATACCATTTATATTAAAAATGCTCTTTGGGTAGCAAAGCTTCTACGGAAAAAATTAATTGTAGAGATGCATATCTCGCTTTACGACAATTATGTAAAAGAATACAAAACGATTCAAATCGATGATAAAAAAGCCAAAGCCTTTAAAGAGTTCGATATCTTGGCTCTCACGAAATCGGATTATTTGATCCATAGTGCCGATTACGAATTAGTATATTGGGAAAAACTACTCGATATTCATGTCGATCGCGGTAAGGTTTTTATTGCTCCTAACTGCAATACTTCTACCACGCTACTGCACCAAAGAAGTTTCATGCAGGATGGCGTACTTAAAATTTGCTGGTGGGGAACGTTTATTCCGCTGCACGGCATAGATAAGATCTTGCAAGCAATGCAAACTTTAAAGGAAAAAGAAGTTAAGTTTACTTGCAATTTATTTGGTGTAGATCGACCTATTTTCTCCACATATACTGAGAAGATTCAGCTAGCAAATCTTGGAGATTGTGTTTTTCTCAGAAAAGATCTCAACTTCGCTGATGGCTCTTTACCTAAATATTTAGTTGAGAACTGCGATCTAGCATTAGGTATTTTTGGAGATGGAGATGCAGCACGCCATGCTCTCCCAAATAAATTGAATGAAGCTCTTGCTATGAGACTGCCGATTTTAACTATGAATGCTCCTGCCTTGACCGAATTTTTTAACCCTGAAGTAGACTTTTGGACATGCGAACCTACGGCTGAGTCAATTGTCATGTCAATTTTAAATATTATTCATGGCGTAGCGTATCCTGTCGATTGGGAGCAGAGTCGTCAAAAAGTTGTCAATACATTCAATGCTGTACGGTATCAAGAAGTCTTGAAACAAGTATTAGGGAAAGCTACCCCTAATATATTACCAAAAGAAAATCAGAATTCTGAAAGTGGAGTCTTAACAACTGGTCGGGCTGCACTTAATTAAATTAAGTGCTAAACTCATCGATACTTCTTTGCCTAAAATCAAAAACTTGCGTAGTATCTTGAAGCAAAGTTATAGGATTTCTCACCAGCTATTCCAATCATAAACGCACTGTCAAACAACTAAAAGCTTCGATTGTAAAAAATTTAGATGGGAGATTGGACAAACTAAAGCTTAGTAGAGAGATACAGCATTATGGATTTTGTCAACGATCTGTCTTTGTCAAAGTGGCTATGTAGGAAAGAAGTTGTAGTAACAAAATTGGTGGAATGGATTCCATTTTCGATTTTAAAAATGCCAATCTATCGCACTATCTTGGCGCGATTAGGTACATCTGCTCAAATTCATCGAGGCGTTCAACTTTTGCGTCCTCATGGAATCGAAATTGGCAACAGAACTACGCTTGAGTCTGGAGTTATCTTAAAAAACGTCGGAAAACATAGCAAAATCTGGATTGGAGATTCGGTAACTCTTGAGTCTGGCGTTCGCTTAAAAAGCTCCGCTCACAATAGCAGAATTCGGATCGGAGATGGGACATTAATTGAACGTGGAGTTGATATCAAAGTTCATCCTCTGGGTACGATTGAGATTGGCGCAAATACTCACATTGGACCTTATACATGTTTGTCTGGTAAATCTATCAGCATTGGGAACAACTGTTTGATTGCTTCTCATGGCGGAATTTATGCTGGCAATCATAATTTTTCGGATTGTACTCGTCCCATTAGAGGACAAGGAATTATTTACAAAGAAAAGGGAATTGCGATCGAGGATGATTGCTGGCTGGGTAGTGGAGTCAGAGTTGTTGATGGAGTAACCATTGGTAGAGGAAGTGTCATTGGAGCCGGAGCTGTGGTAACTAAAGATATTCCACCTTACTCTGTGGCAGTGGGTGTACCTGCTAAGGTAATTTCTCAACGACATGATGCTGACAACAAATTGTAGAGATAAAGCACTGCTTGAAATCTCAAGATGAGGACGGAGAGTTCGGGTTTAGTTATAGACATTCATTGCAATTTTTTTGGAGAAATTCATGAAATTTATCGAAACAAAACTCAAAGGCGCATTCATTATTGACTTAGACGAGCGAGTTGACAATAGAGGTTTCTTTGCTCGAACTTTTTGCATGAAGGAATTTATCGACCACGGATTAAAGCCAACTGTCGCTCAGTGTAATTTGTCTTTTAATTACAAAAAAGGCACGCTCAGGGGGATGCACTATCAAACTCCCCCAGCTACAGAAACTAAGTTAGTCCGGTGTACTCAAGGTGCAATTTACGACGTAATTATCGATATGCGTCCTGATTCTCCGACATATTTGTCACATATTGGCGTAGAACTCTCGGCAGAAAATCGCAGAGCTTTATACGTACCGGATTTGTTTGCTCATGGCTATCAAACCCTCACGCCTAATGCTGAAGTCGTGTATCAAGTGAGCGAGTTTTACACTCCAGGTTCCGAAAAAGGACTGCGCTACAACGATCCGGCGCTGGCGATTGAGTGGCGCTTACCTGTGAGCGAGATTTCGCCTAAAGATGCAACTTGGTCTTTACTGTTAGAACCCGCGAGTGTAGGAGTCTAGAGTTGAGCGCGATTAACGGTACTGAAGCTACCGAAATTTTGCGTGGCGATCGCCAAAATGACATCATCAATGGAGCTGGAGGCGACGATACTATTGATGGTGGAGCAGGTAACGATATTCTCATCGGAGGCAAGGGGAAAGACCGACTGATTGGTGGTGACGGTATCGATACCGTAGATTACAGCCAATCCAGCAGGGGAATTATAGCCGATCTCAACCGAGGTGTTATCTTAGCGCCGATATACGGAACATCAAGAACGCCGAGAATTATGCCCCTTGGCGATTCCAAGACCGCAGGCGGACACCGTGTCGAACCGACTCCAGGAGCCTACCGGATTCAGTTGTGGCAAAATTTCGTGGCGGATGGTTTGAGCATAGATTTTGTGGGTTCGCTATCCAATGGACCTAGCAGTCTCGGCGATCGAGACCATGAAGGACATGGCGGGTGGACGACTGATGAGATTTCTGCTTTACTCGACACAGGTATACTTAAGACCTATCAGCCGCACATTATACTATTGACGATTGGCACGAACGACACGGGAACGAGTTCTGTCAATGAAATGTATGGCGATCTGAGCCGCCTGATCGACCGCATTGCTGAGCAGTCACCCAACACGCAGATTTTTGTTTCTTCCATTGCACCGATCGATCCAAATGGATCTAAAGGTGTAAAACCAGAAGCAGCAGAAAACGCTGAAGACTTTAACGCTCTGCTTCCCCAACTGGTTAACAACAAAGTTAGCCAAGGTAAAAAAGTTGCTTTTGTAGATGCAGAGGGTAGTTTAACCATTGACGATCTCGGGTCAGATGGCGTTCACCCCAGTTATCAAGGCTACAAAAAAATTGGGAATAAATGGTATGACGCGCTCGTGGAGCGCGACACTATCAGCAGCGTCGAAAACGTGATTGGTACGGCTTATAAGGATAAATTATTAGGTAATGTTAGTAATAACGTCCTAGAAGGTGCTGCAAGTAGGGATATTCTGACTGGGGGTGGGGGTATAGATACCTTTATCTATCGATCGCCTCAACATGGTAACGATACCATTACCGATTTTGGTACAGATGACTTTTTCCAATTCTCTGCTGCTTATTTTGGTGGTGGTTTAGTTGCGGGTACGCCTTTGAGCTTGACGGAAGCAACAACAGGTGTTTTTGTCAGCAGCGATAATCCCCTTGCTCTGGGTACGAGCGCCAATTTTCTCTACAATACTGCCACGGGCATTCTGAGTTTTGACCAAGATGGAGTTGGGATTGATGCAGCCATGACCATAGCCAGACTCAGGAGCTTACCCAGTTTAAATTGGGAGCAAATTCAAATTATTGCTTAATTTCGGTAAAACTGAAGCATAACGTGCGAAACTACTCTTCGCCGGGTTGATTCTGTAAATATCTAGCTGTTACATCTATCTATAGATGTAATTTTGCGGATAGAACAGTCAACCAGTAAGTGTGGGGAGTAGAGTTTTGCCAGAAATATTTGGTACTAAAGCTGCTGACAATTTGCAGGGCAATGCCCAGGACAGTATCATCTATGGATTAGAAGGCGATGACACGCTTATCGGAGGGACTGGCAATGACATTTTGATTGGTGGTACGGGCAAAGACGCTTTAGATGGTGGCGCGGGAATCGACACGGTTAGTTATTTTAACGCTACCAGTGGTGTTACCGTCGATCTAAATGCGGACGTAGCGACGCGCACAGCCAAGTTGATGCCCCTGGGTGACTCGATTACCTATGGTTTTGTCAGTGATGTAAATCCTGACTCAGGCGGCTATCGCCTGAAGTTGTCGGAGTTATTGCAGGCTAATGGAATTAATATAGATTTTGTCGGTTCCCTATCCAATGGACCTACAACCCTCAGCGATAAAGACCATGAAGGACATAGCGGTTGGACGATCGACCAGATCGACGGCAAAGTTAATGAATGGCTGAATACTTCCCAACCAGATGTCGTTCTATTAACGATTGGCACAAATGACACCTACGGAGATTCTGTAGGGCAAATGTCCCAAGAGCTGAGCAATTTAATTGACAAAATCGTCCAGTATTCCCCAGATACTTATGTATTTGTAGCCACCATTCCACCGACCAACAACCAGGAACGGGTACAAAAGATAGCGGAGTATAATGCTGCCATTCCTGGGATTGTGGAGCAAAAGCGATCGGAGGGCAAACAAGTTAAGTTCGTCGATATGAGTTCTCTGACGACGGACGATATATCTAGACCACCAGATGACAACGGACTGCATCCCACGACTACAGGTTACAGTAAGATTGCGAGTTTATGGTACGAAGCCCTACAAGATTTAGGTATAAGCCAAGGTACGTTCACAGTCGATCGCGACACGCTCGTTAATATCGAATACATTGACGGCTCTAGATACAATGACACGCTAATCGGGAATGCGGTGGGAAATGCGATCGCGGGCAACGCTGGGGCGGATGTGCTAACTGGCGGTGGTGGAAGAGATGTTTTCGTGTATCGCTCCTATACAGATGGCGGCGATACGATTACTGACTTTAACGCCACCGACGATTTAATTCAAATCTCTGCTAGCGGTTTTGGTGGTGGTTTAACAGCTGGGGTAACGTTAAGTTTGACTGCTGCTGCTACTGGCACGTTTGTTAGTGGTAACAATCCCCAGTCTCTCGGCAATAATGCCAACTTTTTATACGATACCGCTACAGGTATATTGAGTTTTGATGCGGATGGTATTGGTACGAATTCAGCTGTCACCATAGCTCAGTTCAGTGGCTTACCTAACCTAAATCCAACTCAAATTAGTATAGTGGCGTAGTTGAGGCGATCGCCAAGTCAGACTCTTGCAGGAGGGGCTTTTTGTCCCTTTTTTTGTATTTCATCATTCCAGCTTTACTGCTTGGGAACCATAAACCAAAAATCACTTTCAATCAATGTTAGAGATGTGTAAACGATATAGCTGAACCATGTCAGCAACCATACTTCAATTCCACTCAAGACCGGAATGCCAAAATCTCCTGTAGAAACACTATGAAATTATTCCACCAGAATTGCTTTATTTTTATCTGCGGCAAGATACCTATATAACTGCAAGGGCGGGTTTTGAGTAAAGATTTACTGCTGTGGTTGTGAGTCTTTTCGCTAAACCCGCCCCTACTTGTACGGGCGGGTTTTGACCGAAGACTAACTATCTCAGTCGTCCATCGATCTAAACCCGCCCCTACAACAACTGATAACTGATAACTGATAACTGATAACTGAATTAAGGAACATACATCATGATCGTTGTCGATCGCGCTTTACAAGCACGGGCAGAAGCAGGCAACCCCGTTCGCGTGGGGATGATTGGTGCTGGCTTTATGGGACGAGGTATTGCCAACCAAATTATCAATTCCGTCCCAGGTATGGAATTGGTAGCGATTTTTAACCGCGATGTCGAGAAAGCCATGCGTGCTTATCGCGAGGCGGGAATAGAAGACGCGAAAGCTGTCCAGACTGTATCTGGCTTAGAAGCAGCGATCGCCGCCAGACAGTATGCAGTCACAGATGATGCAATGCTGTTGTGTCAAGCTACGGGCATTGATGCTTTGATTGAAGTCACGGGCGCGGTAGAATTTGGGGCGCATGTCGTTATGAAGGCGATCGCCCACCGCAAGCATGTCATTATGATGAATGCGGAACTCGACGGGACGATCGGTCCTATCCTCAAAGTCTATGCCGATCGCGCTGGGGTTATCCTCTCGGCTTGCGATGGCGACCAACCAGGCGTGCAGATGAATCTTTACCGTTTTGTCAAGAGTATCGGTTTAACTCCGCTAGTCTGCGGCAACATTAAAGGACTGCAAGATCCTTACCGCAATCCTACCACCCAAGCGGGTTTTGCTCAGCGTTGGGGACAAAACCCTTGTATGGTAACGAGTTTTGCTGACGGAACCAAGATTTCCTTCGAGCAGGCGATCGTGGCTAACGCTACAGGTATGCAAGTTGCCAAGCGCGGGATGTTGGGCTACTACCATGACGGTCATGTAGATGAAATGACATCTAAATACGATCTCGACCAATTAAAAGCATTAGGTGGGATTGTCGATTATGCCGTTGGTGCTAAACCCGGTCCAGGGGTGTATGTCTTTGGAACTCACGACGACCCGAAACAGAGACACTATCTCAATCTCTACAAGTTGGGCGAAGGTCCTCTCTACAGTTTTTATACTCCCTACCACCTCTGCCATTTTGAAGTTCCCTTATCAGTAGCGCGGGCGGTTTTATGTCAAGATCCTGTCATGACTCCGATTGCTGGTGCTGTAGTCGAAGTCGTCACCACTGCCAAAATCGACCTCAAAGCTGGAGAAACTCTCGATGGCATTGGCGAGTACATGACTTACGGACAATGCGAAAATGCCGACGTGGTGCGATCGCAAAATCTTTTACCAATGGGTTTGGCTGTTGGTTGTCGCTTGAAGCGAGATTTGCCAAAAGATAAAGTTCTCACTTACGACGACGTAGAACTACCTACAGGTAGACTGTGCGATCGATTACGGGCAGAACAAGAAGCGCATTTCGGCATTCAGCCAACCGCAAAATCTCCTGTAGCAGTGTAAAGGAGAATTCGGAATTCGGAATTCGGAATTCGGAATCAGTTGTGACTCGCGACTTATCTTGCTCCGCGACTCTCTCTTTCCTCGACGACTGAACGGGCGGGTTTTGTAGCGAAGAAAAACTGCCGGAGTTGTCTATCTATTTGTTAAACCCGCCCCTACGACTGAACGGGCGGGTTTTGACCGAAGAAAAACTGCCTGATAGCAATTCTCGATTGCGTGCGTGACATCTGTAGGGGCGCACAGCCGTGCGCCCCTACGGTCGTGTGTTTTATTTCAATTGAAAACCGCTATGAGTTGTCTATCTATTTGTTAAACCCGCCCCTATGACAACTGATAACTGATAACTGATATTCAAGGGTGCTATCGGAAAACAATGAAAATACTCGTTACCGATCCTGAAGGATATGTAGGTTCCCTTGTTGTTGCCTGCTTCCAACAACAAGGTCATGAGGTGATTAGCGTCAGTCAAGCGAATGGTGGTGCTGCCTTATCTTTGATTCAGCTGGCAGTAACCGACTTGCAAAATTTTGACGCAGTCATACATACGGGAGAAATCTGCGGGAATCTAGCCTTGCATCCGCAAATCGCCTGTAACATCCACTACAGAGATGCTATGCACTTGGCAAACTTAGCCAAAGCTGCTGGAGTCAGCCGCTTTATTTATTTGTCGTCCTGTAGCGTTTATGGTGCGGGTGAGGAAGAATACGTCACGGAAGAATCTCCCGTTCGTCCTCAAACTCCTTCTGCTACTTGTAAAGCTGCGATTGAAAGCGATCTACTGACGATCGCCTCGGTAGAATTCTCGCCGACAATTCTCCGTCCGGCAATAGCTTTCGGTGCTTCTCCCCGCATTCGCTTTGATGTCGTTCTTAACAATATGGCAGGATTAGCTTGGACGGCTAACAAGATTAATATTCCTGGCAAGGGTCTATCTTGGTGTCCTGTCGTCCACGTTCTAGATATTTGCCAAATTATCAATTGCATTCTCCAAGCACCGCGTCCTCTCGTTCATCAACAAATTTTTAATGTTGGTGATACAAATCATAACTATCAACTCATAGAAATTGCTGCTATGGTAGCAGAAGTTTTTCAAGTTGAGAATTTTAGCTTTGGGCATCATGGTTTTGGCGATCGCGGTCTATTTATGACTTTTGACAAGATTTATCAGTTTTTCCCTGATTTTCAATGTGGTTGGAATCCTCGGCAAGGTGCGGAACAATTATTAAATTTCTTTACTCTTACCGATTCGATCCAAAGTCATTTTACATTGGCGCGATCGCCTCACCGTCAGTCAGAAAACTATCCTTTCCATACTGCGTCAATAGCCTAGAGCGATGAGAGTTTTTGTGAAGGAGCAGCAAGTATTTCTATCTTTCTGCTCCCTTACGCTTATTTGTTGAGTTCACACATGTCAAAATTCAGTGATTTTTCTAAAAATTTTAGATTTTCCGTAATTTTACCCGATTACAAATATAGATAATTTCACCTATCGGCAAATTTGCGGTTGCTGCCAAATAATAAAATAGTTAATTTGAAGTTAATTTGAGTCGATCGCAACTTCATATGTCATAAACTGTTCGTAAGGAGAGTTATCGCTCGATTGTTGTTGGTAATAATAAAAACAATATAAAAAGCCGATGACGTGTATTCAATAACGCGATCGCCAGCGATTTTAAAGTTATTTCAGATTGCTAAGTCTAACGTCTCATTCGAGCTGAAAAGTTCTGATGAGAAATAGCATTAGCAATTAGCAAATGACGCATGACCGTCAAAATAGCAAATCTCAAGAACTATTTGTGACCGCTGTTTAACCTAAAACCGTGTAATTTGGCATGAACACTATCATTGCAGCATCAATTTGCATTTTCTTAGCTGGCAGTTGCTACTTTTTGATGAATTGGATGACCTTCTTTCATCGTCAGCCCGATCCTTCAGTAGAAGATAAATTTTTAGCTTTTACAATTCTAATTGTAGCAACCTTTTTCTGGGTTTTGCTAATTCCTGTTTACTGCTTTAGGCTTTTCACAAAGTTGTTTTTGCACGCGATCGAAGCTATAAAGCAACCCGCAATCAATAAAACAAAATTGACAACTGGCTATTCGGAAGTTTTGAGGACAGACTACAAGGTTAAAAGTCAAATTTAGGGGCTGAATCTTTTAAGAAGGGCTATAATTATAGCGTTTCTTATGCAGGTAAAATACATTCGTAGGGGCGCACAGCCATGCGCCTCTAAAATCATTGCACAGATTTTAATGACCAAATAACATTAGACTGTTCGACATTTATTGGCTCGATTATATAATTTTGCTTTGTTTTAAGCCGAGCTATCAGTGCTAAAAACTCCCTTGCAAATCTAGATTTGAAATCTGTCAAACCGCAGGGATTATATAAAAATACATCACTAAATTGCGCTGTATCAATTGCAATATTTTTTTGATTGATTAGTAAAAGCTTAACATTTGGATTTAGAAGATGACTAAAAGAAAATAAATAAGTAGCATTACAATCGTACAGAGATTGATAATTACTGACAACGACTAGCGGACGAGTAGCCTGATTGATAATTCGAGCAATTTCGTTGTCATTTTGATTTTTACCTTTGTTCCACGCAGCTTTTGAGTAAGCAATTTTAGTAGAAGAAAATATACTACCTGTGAAGATAGCGATCGCTATCCATAGCCAAATTTTTCTTTGCCATTGAGGAAAATGAGGGGAAACAACTTTAGTAGTAAAAAGATAAGCAACAGCAATTTGAATGCTAAGATAGCAAGAAATTAAAAATCGAGCTTGTAGCGTTCTTTGTCCCTGAGTAATAAAGTCTGGAATTGCCAAGCATAAGGCTGTACCTCCAAATAGGGTTAAGAGAAAAAACCAAACTTTACGTTCGGAGAACCGATAGGTGAAATAGGCTGCATATCCGACTAAAATCAGAGTCACTGGCGAGATTAAAAAGTCTAAATTAGTGGCATTGAAAAAAATTAGTCTTATCGTATTTCCCCACGAAAAGACTAGCTGACAAGCAGATATTTTAGCAGCGGATATCCAATTCGTTGAATCTCGCAATCTGCCATAGTTACGAATAGCGATCGCTAGCCAAGGGGTGAAGATTGCTAATGCTATACTTGTAGCCAATAAATAAGCTCGAACTGTTTTTGTCCAGCGCCACCTTCGACTCGAATTTTCAGTTACCAATATATAAATTCCGTGCGCGATCGCCACAAAAGCAGAAAATAAAAAAGTATATAGAGCAGATGTAAGAGCAATCGCGTAAATTCCCCAATTCAATCGACTGTAGCAGCGCTTGGCTTGTAATAAAGCAGCACTAGAAAGTAAAATTGTCACAGTCCATAAACTGTATTGTCGCGCTTCTTGAGCGTAGAGGACGTGAAACGGAGAAATAGCAACTAAAGCGATCGCCATCCATCCCGTTAAGGGCGATAATGGAAATAATTCTCGGCACAGCCAATAGATGCAAGGAAATACAAGTAAGCTAGTAACAGCAGACAAACTGCGGATAGCTGTTACCGAATTACCAAACCATTGCATCCACTGACGCAACATTAAATAATAAAGTGGTGGATGCTGCGGATCTTCTATTGCTAATGATGCGATCGTATCTAGCCAATTGCGGTTATGATTTGGACTTAAATACTGCCGAAATTCGCTAACATCAATAATTTTCCCGTTAAAAGTTTGCTGTACGACTTCTCGAATCACATAACCGCCAACTCTTAAAGAAGTAAAGCCTTCGTCAAACCAGTAAACTTTGCGATCGAGGTTAATTAAGCGAAAAAATATACCTAAAATTAAAATAGCTACGAGAAATCTCTGCAACCAGGGGAAATTTTTGCTACTGAGGGAACGATGCATTCAACGAGTGTGATCTTTAATATTTTCATCGAAAGACGTAAAATTTCGGGCGATCGCATCCCCTAGTTTAAAAATCTTTATATGAATTGCGTGCTTAGCAATAAAACTGGTAGGGTGGGCATTGGCCACCATAATGATAACCTGAGGTAGACATTGCCCACCCTACGATAAAAGCTCTTCACAAATGACAAATAACATTTAAGACACTTCTGCTTTCATCTCATCAATCTCAAACAAACTGACAATCACGCTAGTAATGGGAATAGCCAGAAAAACACCTAATAATCCTGCTACTCTTGCTCCCACCAGTAATGCAAAAAAGATTACGACTGGATTGACGTTTAAAGAACCTTGCATCACTCTAGGAGAAATTAAATTATCTTGAATCTGCTGCAAAATAATACAAGCAGCTAATACTTTTAATGCCAGCCAGACATTTTGAGATAAAACAATTAGAAAAATAATTCCAACTCCTAAAGTTGCTCCAATCCCAGGAATTGCATCAAAAACCCCCACGATTGCTGCTAAAACTAAAGGAAAAGGTACGCTTAATACTAAGAAAACTATAAAGCTAGAAGTCGTTAAGAATAACATTAGAATGAGTTGACCTTGTACGAAACCTGAAAATTTTCGCTTCACAATAAGTTCAAATCTTGCCCGTCGATTTTTCGGTACAGACTTTAGAATAAATCCCCAAAGTCGTTGACCGTCGAGCAGCATAAAAAAGGAAACTACCGCAATCAGAATTAAATTGAGAAAATTAGTAAAAAATATTTGAATAGTAGAAAAACTATAAGATAAACCCACACTCAGTCCTGAGAGAATTTGATTTTGTAACTGTTGTTGAATAGCATTTAGATCGACTATAATATTACGATTGCGTAAAAATACCTCTAGGTTTTCTACTAAAGGAATTAAAGAGTTCAAAAAAGCTGTAATACTATTAATTAACTGTTGTGCTTGAGATACTAACGATAAACCAACAGTAATTGTGAGCGCAATAATTAATACTAAACTAATGAGGAAAACTATAGCAACTGCTACATAGCGAGGCAAGTATTTTTGCAACCACTGTACGGGATAGCTGAGTAAAAACGCTAAGATCGCAGCAAATGAGAAAATTGCAATCACATCCTCGAAATATTTTAGCAGCAAGATAGAAGCCCATCCAGAAAGAAAGAGTAGCAAGAAACGCACCAACACCAAATTATTTAAGCGTTCCCAAAAATTCGGTGGTTCCTGCATATCTGGCTTCATAAGTACGATCGCTATTTGCTTAACATAGATCTCCAGCTAGGAGTACAGCATATGGTAACTGCTGGAAATAATCACCTACCTCAAGCAACAGATAGCTCTTGTACGAGGACGTATGGTTGGACGATCAGAGTATTAAACTGCCTAGCGCGATCGCTATTCCAATCAGAAAGTTGATTGGTAGAAGGCTTAGCAATCAATGCTTCACCGATCCAATGTTGTACCGCACTCACGTTATCATTCGCGATCGCCACCCCAACATCAAGAATATCGAGCTGTGGTGCAACAACTACCAGTGCATCTCGCATTGCATGAGGAATCAACCACTCCCACTCAGCTCTATCTAAACTTTCCGCCAGTTCTGTTCTTAAATCTTCCATCAGTCTGAGGTTGTAACAACATTTTTACAGTTTATCGTTTAGGAGGTAGCAGTGAGTGGCTAGCGGCTAGTGACTGGTGACTAGATAAAGAATCCAGCCACTAGCCACCAGCCACTAGCCACTGATAACCGATTATCTTCCCAATTCGTGCAGCGTAGTAATCGCGGCGGCGCACTTTTGCGTGACGGCTTGTAATTCTTCCTTGTCGGTAGAAGTAGGAGGGGGAATGACTTTGCCAATTCTCACGGTGATGGGAACGGGACGGGGAACGGCAGAACCTTTGATTAAAATTTTTTCGGTTCCCCACAGGCTGACGGGTAAGAGTGGAGCTTGGGCTTTGGCGGCGAGTAATGCGGCTCCGCGTTTGGGATCGGTAATGCGTCCGTCAGATGTGCGCTTTCCCTCTAAATACACGCCTATTGCCCAGCCATCTTCTAAACATTTAAGCGCAGCGCGAATAGCCTTGCGATCGCCCGCTCCGCGACTGACGGGATAAGCACCGTACAACTCAATTGCTTGCTTCAAAACCGGAACGTCAAATAACTCTTCTTTTGCCATGTAAGCAACTGGTCGTCTCATACAAGCCGAGAGAAGTGGCGGATCGAAATAACTGGCATGATTGCTCACGACCACCAACGATCCCTTTTGGGGGACATTTTCTGCCCCAAAAATTCGTCCCCGAAAATAAGCGTGCAGCATCGGACTGACCACCGAATATTTAAATAGGTAGTACAGCAGCAGACTGGCAAATGGTTCGCGTTCTTTTGGCATGGGGAATCGGGAGTCGGGAGTCGGGAATCGGGAGACAAGGGGGACAAGGAAGCAGTTCTAGCCACTAGCCACTAGCCACCAGCCACTAGTTCCACTAGTTACTGATAACTGTCAACTTACGACTTACCACTAATATTTTCTAAACCTAAGTCAGGGGAAGTCCGCTTGATTAATCCGGTCAGGACGCTACCTGGACCAATTTCTACCACCTGTTGCACGCCTTCCTCTACAAAGTGCTGAACTGTCTCGCGCCAACGGACTCCACCTGTCATTTGACGTGTCAATCGATCTTTTAAAATCGCTGCATCTACAGTTGGTACTGGTTCCACGTTCGATAAAACTGGAATTGTCGCCGTGTTAAAGGTGACGGTTGCTAATACTTGTTGAAACTCGCTGGCGGCTGCTGCCATAAATGGCGAGTGGAAGGCTCCCGATACTTTTAAAGGCATAGCCCGTTTCGTTTTGATACTAGCAATCAACTCTTGCACGGCGGTGGGAGTGCCAGAAATTACGACTTGGGCTGGGCTGTTATCGTTTGCCAGGACAACATCGGACATTTGTTGCAGTTGAGTTTCTAATTGGGCGCGATCGAAACCAATTAAAGCTGCCATCATCCCACCAGAAACGCTGTCCATCAGTTCGGCACGGCGTTTAATCAGACGCAATCCCGACGACCAATCAAACGCGCCAGCAACGTAGAGAGCAGCATATTCTCCTAAGCTATGACCTGCTACTAAGTCTGGTTGTCGTCCTTGTTGTCGTAACAAGTCGGCAAGAATAGATTCTACAACGTACATACAAGGCTGGGTGTAGAGCGTACGCGACAGGCTGTCATCTTCGCTCTGGCAAATTTCAACTACAGACCAACCTAAAATTTCTTCTGCCTGGGCAAACTTATCTTTGGCATAGTCGATTTCTAACAAATCCATCCCCATGCCAGTTGCTTGCGAGCCTTGCCCTGGAAATACCCATGCTGTTTTAGTCATTTGTCATTTGTCATTTGTGAGTGGCTGGTGGCTCGTGGTTAGTGGCTAGTCACCAGTCACCAGCCACTAGCCACTGATAACTGGTCACTGATAACTGATTCACCTATTTCCATTGAAAGACGGCGGCTCCCCAAGTCAAGCCTGCGCCAAAGCCAGAGACGGCGATGATGTGGTTGGGTTGCACTTGTCCTTGGCGGACTGCTTCGTCGAGTGCCAGGGGAATGGAGGCGGCGGAGGTGTTGCCGTAATGGGCGAGATTGCTAATAACTTTATGGGCGGGAATTTTTAAGCGATCGGCTACAGCATCAAGGATGCGCTGGTTGGCTTGATGTAGGAGCAACCAATCGATGTTGTCAACAGTGAGATTGGCACGAAATAGAGCTTTGTCAATGACTTCTGGAACTCTCTGCACGGCAAAACGATAGACTTCTTTACCGTTCATGGTGATGGGTTGATAAGTTCCTTGAGTCACTTCCACCCCATCCATGAGTTGTTTTGAGTTGCCTTGATAGCCGAGGTTGAGGCAGTGATTTTCCGTACCGTCGCTTTTGAGTTCAAATCCGAGTAAGCGATCGCGTTTGTCTGCTTGCATCACGACAGCTCCCGCACCATCGCCAAATAGGACGCAGGTACGCCGATCTTCCCAATCTACCCAACGAGACAGCACATCTGCCCCAATCAGCAAGACATTCTGATAGACTCCCGTGCGGATGTATTGGGCAGCAGTGACCATACCAAACACAAATCCAGAACAAGCTGCGGTCAGATCGAAGGCTACGGCATTACTCGCACCCAACCGTGCTTGGACTTGACAAGCACTGCCAAAAAGATCGTCGGCGCTGGACGTTGCTAAAAGAATCAGATCGATTTCGGCTGGTGTAATGCCTGCCATCGCGATCGCCTCTTGTCCAGCAGCGGCAGCGATCGAGCTTAAAGACTCCGCTGCCGTGGCTAGCCGCCTGCTACCGATGCCCGTACGACTTCTAATCCACTCATCGGATGTGTCTACCAGTTGACTGAGACTCTGGTTATCTAACACGGTTGCTGGTGTGGCGGAACCGCTACCTGTAATAATTATGCCTGATTGTTGTACCATGCTTCTCCCTGTAGAAGGAGTGAGGAGTGAGGGGTGAGGGGATTAAACTTTTCCCTCGCTCCTCGCTCCTCGCTCCTCGCTCCTCATTCTTCCGCGATCGCTACCGAGCCTTGAATCCGCTCTAGCACTTCGTTGTCTACTGCTTCTCTTGCCAGACGAATGGCATTAAAAATCGACGGTGCTTGAGAGCTACCGTGGCTGATAATGCAGATCCCGGCGACACCCAAAAGTAATCCGCCTCCATGCTCGGCATGATCTACCCGCTGCTTGATGCGTTTCAGGTTTGGTCGCAACAGCGATACGCCTAACTGACCGTGCAATCCTTGGGGTAACTCTTCACGCAGGATTTGCAGCAACACTTCTCCCACTGCTTCGGCAAATTTCAACAGCACGTTACCAGCAAAGCCATCGCACACGATTACATCAAAATCACCGGAGAGGATATCTCGCCCTTCGGCATTTCCGACAAATGGAACTTTAGGATTAGCTTGGAGCAGTTGGTAAGCTTGAAGCGCGAGATCGTTCCCTTTGGATTCTTCCTCGCCAATATTTAGTAAACCGACTTTAGGTTCGGGAATACCTAGAACGTATTTGCTGTAAACCGTCCCCATGACCGCAAATTGTTCTAAGAACTTGGGGCGACAATCGACGTTTGCACCCACATCTAGGATCAAAACTTGCTTGCTAGCAACGATTGTGGGAAACACGGCTCCAATCGCTGGGCGATCGATTCCTGATAGTCTTCCCAAACGTAATAATGCCGATGCCATCGCTGCACCTGAGTGTCCGGCTGAGACTACGGCATCTGCCTGTTTTTGCTTGACCAAATTCATTGCTACGTTAATCGAAGCTTTGGGCTTGCGCCTAATGCCACTCAGAGGCTCCTCGTGCATTTCTATCGTCCCTTGGGCAGGGACGATTTCTAACTGACCGAGATTAGTATTAGCGGGCAAGACGGCTTCAATCTGCTGGCGATCGCCCACCAGTATGACCTCTACGCCTAATTCATCCCTTGCTCGCAGAGCACCAGCAACAATTTCAGCGGGTGCGTGGTCTCCCCCCATAGCGTCTATTGCGATTCGTGCGCGAGTCTTTCCCATTGATGACAGTTCCAGAAACCTTAAAGATCTTACCAGTTATCAGTTATCAGTTATCAGTTATCGGAAGGTCGTAGGGGCGGGTTTTTTCGCAGATCTGTACTAGAACAAATAATTCTTCGTTCAAACCCACCCGAGCGAGCGGAAGGTCGTAGGGGCGGGTTTTTTCGCAGATCTGTACTAGAACAAATAATTCTTCGTTCAAACCCGCCCGTAAGAGTCAGGAGTAATTGCGAATTGCAAATCGCCAATTACGAATTGAATTATCTCCTGCTAAAAGGTAAGCAATTAAGTCCGATCTGTCAAACTTACTGGTGGCGCAGTTTTAGGTACTGGTGCAAAGCTTTGCGCTCCTGCGGAGCTGATAATGATGGGTTGCAGGATCGCCGTATTAGCAATGGAATTATTTGCCAGCGTAAACAGTGGGTTAGAGAGAATTCCAGCTAGAGATGTCGCAATTAAAGAAAGTACGATACCCACTTGTAGCGGACGCATCCCTGATAAAGTCCAGTTGATTTCGGGATAGTTTTTTACCACATCGGACATTTCCTGCGGTTCCTTGACCACCATCATCCTGACGACACGGATGTAGTAATAAATTGAAACTACGGTGGTAACTAGTCCTAGCAATACCAATCCATACTGTCCGGCTTGCCAGCCAGCCCAGAATAAATAGATTTTGCCGAAGAAACCTGCTAGTGGTGGAATCCCTCCTAAAGATAGCAAGCAAATGCTAAGGCACAGTGTCAGCAAGGGATCTTTTTGATATAAACCTGAGTATTCGCTAATTTGGTCGGTTCCCGTGCGGAGGGAGAACAGAACGACGCAGCAGAAGCCGCCCAGGTTCATGAACAGATATACCAACAGGTAAAATACCATACTGGCGTATCCTGCTTCCGTACCTGCAATTAAACCAATCATGACGAATCCGGCTTGGGCAATGGAAGAATAAGCCAACATCCGTTTCATGCTGGTTTGAGCAAGAGCAACGACGTTACCCAAAATCATACTCAGGACAGCGAGGGCGGTGAAGACAAACTTCCACTCGCTAGAAAGTAAGGGAAAAGCAGTAGAAAGAAGGCGAATGGCAAGGGCAAACCCAGCGGCTTTAGAACCTACAGATAAGAAAGCAATGACTGGAGTGGGCGCACCTTCATAAACGTCTGGAGTCCATTGGTGGAAAGGTGCAGCGGAGATTTTGAAGCCAATTCCCGCAATGACGAAGACAAGGGAGATCGCCAGACCGAGAGATTGACCCGCATTAGCTTGGACGATCCCAGTGGCGATCGCGCTCAATTCGGTTTCTCCACCGGATAATCCATATAGTAAGGATACGCCGTAGAGAAAGACGGCTGTAGAGGAAGCACCAATCAATAGGTATTTCAGCGCCGCCTCGTTAGAACGGGGGTCGCGCTTGGTGTATCCCGTCAGTAGATAAGAGGAAATACTTAAAGACTCTAGAGAGATAAAAATCATCACTAGCTCGTTTGCTCCAGACAGGAACATTCCCCCTAAAGTGGCGGTGAGCAAAATGACAAGAAACTCCGCCAAAGCCGTACCGCTTTTTTCGACGTAGGTAATCGACATCAAAATGGTGACAGCGGCAGACAGCGCGATAATGCCGCGAAAGACTATGCTCAGGTCATCACCATTAAAGCCGCCTAAGAAAGCTATTGGATTGGCAATATCCCATTGAAAATAGAGAGCGATTATGGAGCCAAGCAGCCCTGCGATCGCTGCATAAGCAACCCAGCGCGAGGAACTACGACCCACAATCAAGTCACCAACTAAAACTACCATGAGGGTAACGAGGACGATACTCTCTGGCAAAATCGTCCCAGCATTCAACTGGGTTGCAAGATTGGCTAAATCCATACTCTTTGTATCAGTTGCGATGTATCAGTTGCGATGTAATCAGTTGCGATCGTTGAGCATTAGGACTGACTGTGTTAGTTTTATTTTCTCTTAATCCGATCCCCTTTCGGTCACGCCACCCCAGCTAATATTAGCGTTAACTGGGATTGAGAGGATAAGTTTTGCTTGTTACATTAGGGCGAGTGAATGCATATCATTGCAAATTTCTTATAGCTGATTTCAGTTACATATGGCGATCGCTAATCTAGATATACCGAATATTAGCCATCATATTTTGAAAGAGAAAAAGCCCGAAAAATCGGGCTATGCGATCGTAAATCTTGTAGAGAGGTTACATGCAACATCTCTACACTGATAACAGTTAACAGTTAACTGATAACTGACAACTGGTCACTGACTCAAAGTTGTCCCCGTAGTGGAGAAATTAGAGAGAAAATCGGGAATCGGATTGCCTCCATTACGTCCCACGGCAGGAATTTCTAGTAATTGGTCTGTGGCTTGCCCTTTCCCATCATTAACTACAGCATTTTGGTCGCCTGGGTGTCCGTTGGGAATAAAAAGCTGTGGATGGTCGAAGGGCGCTCTTTGAAAGCGAACTCGCTCGTCGGTGAGTCCGCGCAAGAAGGCGACAAACGCTTGTTTTTCATTATTGGTCAAATTCAGCACTGGCAAACCGCCAAAATCTCCACCGCGACTGTAAAAATCTATGACTTGCTCTAAAGTCAAAGTTCCGCCGTTATGAAAGTAAGGAGCAGTCAGTTCTATATTTCGCAGTCCTGGGGTTTTGAAGGCTCCATTCGCCAGGATGGTATCGCTGGGACTTAGGGGTGGATCGAGCGTGGGTGGATTTTCTCCTAACAATTGCGAGAATTTCCCTTGCTGTGCCAACCGTGCTTCAGAGAGCGAATTGCCAAACCCGTCATCAGCACCTAAAGCAACGTCTTCCTGTGGAGGTCTAACTCCAATGGCAAAAAATCCCGTATCTTCCACAGGGGTTCCAGGGATTGGCGCTCGTCCGATTCTACCGCGACCAGTAACATTCCGAAACGAAGCCGCAGTGAGTTCTGTACTTGCATGACAGCCAATACAACCCCTGCGAGTGAAAAGCTGCCATCCTTGCTGTTGCTGTGGGGTAAAAGCACTGCGGTTTCCCGCTAAGAATTGGTCGAAGGGTGTTTGGCTGGAGACTAGAGTAGATTCATAGGCTTGAACTGCTAATCCAAAGAATAGCGAAAAATTGTATTCTGCCAGCGTATATAGCACTCGAAGTATAGATTAGGACGCAAGACGAACAGAAGCATCTACTCGTTCACGAAAGTTTTCAATGGTTCCTTGAGATTTCCTTACTCGGTTTTTAATCGGAAACCAGTAATGCTCAATCTCATTTAAATCGGGAGAGTAAGGCGGTAAGTATTCAAGTTCACATTTTGCTTGGGCGATTAATTCTCGGATTTTCTCAGATTTATGAAAGGTAGCATTGTCTAGAATTAAAGTCTGTCCTGGTTTTAAATGCGGTAACAACTTTTCAGATAACCATTGCTCAAAAACTAAGCGATTGCAAGCGCCTTCAAATGTGAATGGAGCTATCAATTTACCTTGACATAAACCACTGATAATGCTAACTCTCATACTTCTTTTTCCCGATTTCAAGTCAAAGAATCTTTGTCCTTTTTCATTCCAGCCATAACCATAGTCGTCTCGATTATCTATTCCTGACTCATCTATATATACTCGCTCTTCTATGCCTTTTTGACCAATCTTTTCGAGAAACTCTTGCCTTTTGGCTTCATCTCTTTCTTGATACCCGTAAGTTTTTTTTTCGAGTAAATCTAATTTTCTTCAAAGCTTTGCCAATAGTTCTGTCACTAATTTCTTCTTGCCAAGAAGAAGCCATTTCTTTTTGAGTTCGACTGCCATGTTTTCGGACAAATTCCTTAAACTCTTCTAAATCGGTAATTTTTGCGCCATAGCCTCGCTGATATCCATCTTCTGCTCGATAATCTCCTGTTTCTTCCCTTTTCTGAAGCCAGAGATTGATGGTGTTCCGGCTAATTTTAAAGATTTTACTGGCTTGGGTTTTTCCCATTCCACCATCTATTGCCTGTATGACTTTTGTTCTCAAATCATAACTATAGGGAGCTGGCATTTTTTCTCTCGTTGATTTCTCCTCTATTATGTCCTAATCTTTGTTTCGAGTGCTATACTCGATTGTTGATAGGGGACGGTTTCGCGGTCGGCGATAAAATCTTCGCCTACCCGTATTCGGATTGACGCGAATCACCATGTTGGAGTCCCACCACTGGGGTTGGAAAGCTTCTTGAATCATCTGCTCGTAGGTTTTATTTAAACCTGGCTGAGGTGCTTTGCTGAAAGCACCTAAAACGCTGTCATCGGCAGCGACGAGCTGTTTTGCTAAAGGTGGTAAAGCAAGGAGTTTTTTACCTGCCTTTCTCCCTATTCTCCTGATAATTCTGCGGCGGGTCGATTGTGCTGTCGTATCACTGCTTTGTGCGATCGCATCTGTTGAGGCGGCGATATCAGCACTGTTACTATCGACTACATTACCGTTAGTATCTCTCACCCTCACGGTGTTATCCGTATCAGATAAATCGATGACTAATGGTGCTATTGGCAAATCTTCGGCTGCTGTCTCAACTGCTGTAGTTATTGGTGCTACGGCTTGGGAAGCCAGAGAGGAATTTTTAATTCTGACTGGTACATCCCGCAAGCGTCTGCGGTTATTGGCTTGTAAGACAAACGCTTCTGGGTTTCTCAATCCAGAGCGATCGACTCCATTAAATATATTTTGGGCGCTACCGTCCCAGAAATTACGGAAGTTAAAAACAGCATCGATGACAGTTGGAGAGTGACGATCTGTGACGCGCCGTGTGTTAATACCTTGGACTCTGAAAATATCATCTGGCTGCGGCGTGACGTTATCTTTATCACTTCCAGGCACGATATCGACAAAATTAGCTCGAAATACTCCTTGGGAGCCTGCAATATCATTGCTGTCAGATATAACCCTAGAGGCGATATTATTGGGGTCTTCTAGCTTATGAAAGGGAAAATCTGCCGCTGTTAACTGATAATTAGGCGCGCCAGCAAGATTAAATACGCGATCGCCTGCTCTTAATCCTGGGTTGATTTGGTTTTTCGAGCGGCTGTCTGCACCTGCTTTAAAGTGGCAAGTTGCACAAGTGACATTACCATCCGTACCGAGTTGCATATCCCAGAATAAAGTTTTTCCCAAAGCGATCGCGGCGGTTTTGTTGCGAATAAATTCGCCGATATTGTCGGGTTCGGGAATGGAGACTTGGTTTAAAGGTACAATCGGCGGACTACCAACTTGTGCCGACACAGTATGTCCGGTTAAGACTGTAAAGATCGCAAGCAGGGCGATCGTAATACTAGTTTTGAGTTTTCTCGATAGTTGATTTCCTCCGAATTGCCGAGCTAAAAACGAAGTAAAAAAGCGAACGCCAGCCCAAAAAATAGCTGCTAGCTTCGCAAAAAAACGAGCTATAAAACGATAAAAAACTGTTTCGTTTTCTTTATTCGATAACTCGTTTGGTGGTTTATGCTTCAAACCATGACTCATGGCAAAATTCCCTTTGTTGGTTTGAGTAGAGATAAAATCTCTGCTTCCACAAAACAACATTGGTTGACTCAATTACTTAAAATCGTAATATTTTGATATATAGTCATTGGTCATTGGTCATTGGTCATTGGTCATTGGTCATTTGTGAAAGCACAATTAGCAGATCGCAGACAGATGGACGATATTTTCACAATTGGTTAGACACGCTATAGATCGATCTGCATCAGCAGCAGGGCGATCGCTTTACCTTTTCTTTTTAATTTAGCTGCCAATTTAAACTTTTTACACAACAACAGCTTTTACTAGCTAATCTTTCACACTAACTTCGGTAATTCTTCCAGTCTGAAATCTTCAAAAAATCAATTATTCTATATTTGGCTCTGTGCCAGCGAAGTCAATAGCCAAGACCTGAGAAATAATTATGACATTTGAAAAAGAATTAGAAGAAATTACCGCATTAATCTTATTTAGCTGCACGGGTCTATTTTTTGGATTTTTACTATTTTTTATTTGGGCTTATTCTTGATTAGTAATCTTCGATCAAAATTGAGATAGTAGGGTGGGCATTGCCCACCTTATTTTTTTGTAAAAAATAGACATAGCATTTGGATTGGCGAAACTAGCCAAAATAAGAAAAATATAGCTGCGCCACAACCTTCTATCAAACTACTTTCACCGCTAATATTTACGGCGTAGGTTGTCTCAATTTTCGCTGGAATAAGACTACTATACCAAAAGTATTCACAAACCGACCATGCTACATGTATAGCACTCGAAACAAAGATTAGGACATAATAGAGGAGAAATCAACGAGAGAAAAAATGCCAGCTCCCTATAGTTATGATTTGAGAACAAAAGTCATACAGGCAATAGATGGTGGAATGGGAAAAACCCAAGCCAGTAAAATCTTTAAAATTAGCCGGAACACCATCAATCTCTGGCTTCAGAAAAGGGAAGAAACAGGAGATTATCGAGCAGAAGATGGATATCAGCGAGGCTATGGCGCAAAAATTACCGATTTAGAAGAGTTTAAGGAATTTGTCCGAAAACATGGCAGTCGAACTCAAAAAGAAATGGCTTCTTCTTGGCAAGAAGAAATTAGTGACAGAACTATTGGCAAAGCTTTGAAGAAAATTAGATTTACTCGAAAAAAAAACTTACGGGTATCAAGAAAGAGATGAAGCCAAAAGGCAAGAGTTTCTCGAAAAGATTGGTCAAAAAGGCATAGAAGAGCGAGTATATATAGATGAGTCAGGAATAGATAATCGAGACGACTATGGTTATGGCTGGAATGAAAAAGGACAAAGATTCTTTGACTTGAAATCGGGAAAAAGAAGTATGAGAGTTAGCATTATCAGTGGTTTATGTCAAGGTAAATTGATAGCTCCATTCACATTTGAAGGCGCTTGCAATCGCTTAGTTTTTGAGCAATGGTTATCTGAAAAGTTGTTACCGCATTTAAAACCAGGACAGACTTTAATTCTAGACAATGCTACCTTTCATAAATCTGAGAAAATCCGAGAATTAATCGCCCAAGCAAAATGTGAACTTGAATACTTACCGCCTTACTCTCCCGATTTAAATGAGATTGAGCATTACTGGTTTCCGATTAAAAACCGAGTAAGGAAATCTCAAGGAACCATTGAAAACTTTCGTGAACGAGTAGATGCTTCTGTTCGTCTTGCGTCCTAATCTATACTTCGAGTGCTATATAGTAATAAGTATTATAATAATGCTTTTTATAAATTTTTTCATTAGCTAAGCAAAGGAATCGTCATGTCGGAGCAAAACCTTCCGTTTTGTCTACTAGATGAAAGCCAACTTAAAAGACTGTTGATTTTTCATTAGTCCGCGTAGGCGGACTTTGTTTGTATAGCCTCAGAATAGAATTCTGAGGGCATGGTGCTAAAGCTCAATCCCAGAAGTCAAGACAACGAGGGTGAATATTCTACAGATGAATATTTAATGCCTGCTTGTTTAAACCTGCGTAAGGCTTCGCCCAAGCGATCGCATTCTAAAATTAAACTAATCCGCACGTATCCTTCTCCCCCGACACCGAAAGCATTTCCAGGGGTGACAACAACTCCAGTTTGCTGTAATACTGATAAAGCAAAATCTGTAGAACCCATCCCAGGGGGACAGGGAATCCACAGATACATTGTCGCTTTAGTTTTGGGAATATTCCAACCGAGTTCGGCTAATCCTTGAATTAGAAAATCGCGGCGGCGAAGATAGCGTTCTTGGACTTGATGTAAATATTCATCTGGAAGTTGCAAAGCTGTCTCTGCGGCTGTTTGCAACGCGGCAAAAATGCCATAATCTAAGTTGGTTTTTAACGTCCGCAAACCTTGAATAATTTGGCTATTTCCTACCACAAATCCCACGCGCCAACCTGCCATATTGTAGGTTTTAGACATGGTGTGAAATTCTACGCCAATATCTTTTGCCCCTGGTATTTCTAATAAGCTGGTAGGTTGATAACCATCAAAAGCTAATTCGGCATAACACAAGTCATGCACTAATAAAATCTCGTATTTACGGGCAAAGGCAACAATTTCTTCAAAAAATTCGCGAGGAGCTGTGGCAGCGGTGGGGTTGCTGGGATAGTTAAAATAGAGAATTTTAGCTTTTTCGGCTACGGCATCGGGAATTGTAGAGAGATCGATCAACCAGTCATGTTCTGGTTTGAGAATGAGGCTGTAAATTTCTCCACCAGCAATAACGGGACCGCGAAAATGGACGGGATAGGAGGGTGAAGGAACTAATACGACATCGCCAGGGTTAATATAGGCGATCGCCAAGTGTCCTAATCCTTCTTTAGAACCGAGTAGCGGTAAGGCTTCACTATCAGGATCGAGATTCACACCATAGCGACGATGATACCAATTTGTAATTGCCCGTCGAAAACTTGCCGTACCTTCAAACGGGGGATAGCCGTGGTTGGCAGGGTTTTTTAATGCGGCGATCGCCGCATCGATCACAGGTTGAGGTGCTGCGCCGTCTGGGTTTCCCATCCCCAGATCGATTAAATCTATCCCCTGTTCTCTAGCCTTGGCTTTTAATTCATCTAACCGAGCAAATACATACTGTGGTAACGCCCGCACGCGATCCGCCGGACTAATCCAATCCAAGCTCATTGAGCTACCTCTTCGTTGACGAGATTTGTAGTGATGGGGTTGATACTACTGTTAGCTGGAGCTGTGGTAGAAACCATCGCCGCCATCAATTGTTCTGTAACAACTTTAAAGGGTAGCCGATGAATGTCAGATTTGGGATTTAAAGCGATTTCTGCTGCTTGTTTGAGTTGGGTAATCGTAATATCTTCCAGCCCCAAGTCTGCAAGAGTTTGGGGTAGTCCGATTTCGGTATAAAACTTAATTAACTGTTGTCGTGCGGTGGCTGCGAGTTGGTTGCCCTGCACCATTTCTTCTAAGCGCAACTGGACTAAGATGCCGTAACTAACTTTTTCGCCGTGGATGCTGCTGTGAATCGGCAGGTGAGTTAAGCCATTGTGGACGGCATGAGCGGCTACAGTACGACATTGAGCGCCCCCTAAGCCACCAATGACTCCTGCGAGTAAGACTGTAGCATCAACAACTTCCCGCCAAACTTCGCTACCTGGTGCTTGTAAAGCAGCAGCGGATTTTTGAAATAAAATATCGCGCAGTACCCTAGCTTGTTGCACGGCAGC
The DNA here is from genome assembly GCF_000817735.3 of Scytonema millei VB511283. Taxonomy (NCBI): domain Bacteria; kingdom Bacillati; phylum Cyanobacteriota; class Cyanophyceae; order Nostocales; family Scytonemataceae; genus Scytonema; species Scytonema millei. Next base: position 1,046,887 of record NZ_JTJC03000001.1, read on the forward strand.
AATAATTAAAGTTTGCTCCGAGTGTCCGCTACTCACAGAAGCTTCGTACCACTTGGCGATCGCATCTCCAATTCCTGCAACTAAGGTATGTCTGGGAGCAGTTTGCACCAAATCGTAATCTAGGATGAGTAAATTAGGGCAATTCGGCAGGTTTACGTCATATAAAAACGCTCCGTCTTCCGAATAGACGTTAGAAAGAGCCGTCCAAGCCGCACAGGTAGCCGCCGAAGTCGGAATCGTGACAATAGGTAACTCACCGCACTGATACGCCAACAATTTCGCCGCATCTAACGCTTTACCACCACCAACACCAATAATCAGATCGGCTTTGTGTGCTGCTACCGCTTGCTTTAACGCCGCTAAACTCGCCTCGCTGCAATCTCTACCGTAGCTTGCTTGAGTAAATTTTAATTTTTGCTCTGACAATACGGCTTGTAACCGAGGTTGGACGGCAACAAGAGAGCGATCGCCACCTACAATTAAGGGACGATGACCTAAACGCGCGATCGCGCTTCCGGCTGTTTCTAAAGCTTGCGGGGCGCGGATTACCTGTGCTGGAGCTACGGACAGACAAAGCATCTTACTAGTATTTGGTGATTGAATATATAGTATAAGCGAGCGATTGTTGTTGGTTGACGGTAGACGCTACGCTACACTGCGTGAAGACAGCTGACGGTTGACGGCTAACTGATAACTGGTTACTGATAACTGTTCACTGGTCACTGGTCACTGGTAACTGTTTTAAGCTTTCGGGATCGATCTTAATTTCCATTGCATTGTCAGTGCGGCTGGAGAGCGATCGCTCGATTTGTCCCAAGTAGAGGGGTTTGGTAACTCCTGGTTCTGGATGCAGATTTGTCCTGACTCTAATCGTCAGTTTATCGTCCTGTCTGCCTAAGCGACCGTAGGAGAATAAATCGCTGGCGGCTTGTTGCATTGTTGCTTCTAGCGCTTGGCTATCAATGGTAGGCGGTACGGCAATTACAGTTTGCGTCCCGCCGTTGTCGAAGACTAAAGAGTAGCGGACTGCGCCTGGAATGAGCGTGCGGGTAAATGGTACTAAGCCAAGGGCAAACAATCCACCCGTGAGTACGCCTAAAAAGCCAGTAATCCCGACGAGGCGAAATCGAATTCCCCATTTAAGCAGAAAACCCAGGACGGTTATCGCCGCCAAAGCTAGGGTGGTTATTCCTACCCACCCAGAAGCGTTGAGAAAATCAGTTGTAGTTGGCATTGTGAAATCAAATTGTGAGATTGATTACTCGTTTTCGTTACTGATAAATCCTTCAGGCACTTGCTCGTTGGTTGATTCCAAGGCTGCTTTGAGGGTATGCCAGGTGAGATTAGCACATTTGATCCGCACGGGAAACTGAGCGACTCCTGCCATCACGTTGAGTTTGCGCTGTTCTTTGGGAAACTCGTCTTCCCCTTTCATCATCCGTTGGAAGCGCTGCACCATCTCTAATGCGACGCTGACAGGCTTACCGCGCAAAACATCTGCCATTAAGTCAGCCGATGCCATCGCGATCGCGCAACCTTCACCATCAAATTTTACATCTGCGATCGTATCGCCCGCTTCATTCAGTTGCACCGTTAATTCAATCGTATCCCCACAAGAAGGATTATGTCCCCGTTGATACCGATGCACGGGATCGGTTTTTCCTTTGTGGCGAGGTTTTTTATAGTGTTCTAAAATTACCTGCTGGTACAGGTCGCGGACATTACCCAAAGTCATAACTGCATTTGCGATCGGGTTTATTTACCTACTTCCATCCTATCAGGGTATTTCAGGTGCGATCGGGTCGTTTTGACGTACTCTACCAATTCGGGAAAAAAGGATTGAAAACTGCGATCCAATTCCTGATAATGAGCTGTTAATTCTTCAATACCACTAGCTAAAATCTCTCTTTGCCTGTTGACGCGATGAGCCATTCGGTTGAGCGTCACCTCAATTCCACTAATATATTGATATTTACTTAACCAATCTTGTTGAATCATTTGTGGTAATGCACATTTGAGACGATCGGGTAAAGTTGATTGATGTTGTGATAGTATCGCATATACTTTTTGGCTAAAATCATCGAGCGTTATCGAACTATAATTCTGCCAATCTCTAGCTAAAAAATGGTCGTAGAATACATCTATCAAAATACCTGCAAATCTTCTTCTCGCTACAGAAATTAGTTGTTTAGATTCTTTTACTATTGGGTGCGAATCTGTATAGGCATCGACTTTCCGATGCAATTCTATTCCTTGCTGAATTGCGATCGAATATCGTTCTTTGCTTACCCCTTGAAGAAAATCACCTAAAAGATTACCTATAATCGATTCTGGGCGATCGTCAGCTAAAAATAGGTGCGCCAAATAATTCATTTCTCAGCTTGTCTCTGCTTGACGACTTGCTCGATTTTGTCTTGGATAGCTTGACTTGCGGGGCTAATTTCTACAGCCGGAATTTGCCACAATTTAGTAATTAACCATTCAGGAACCGGACTAATTACCATATGACATTTACCACATAGGGTAATTAAATTTGCCAGATCGTTTGTTCCGCCTTGACTTCTCGGCAGAATATGGTGTACTTGTCCGCTATGTTCTTTCCCGCAAACTTGACATATACGGTTGTCTCGCCGCAATACTTCTTGTCTAATTTTTTGCCATTCTGACATACATTACATATATTTCTTATCTCTAAATCGGTAAGTCAGCGCGGGGATTGAAGGTTTCAATTTGACGAATCTTCTCGTATAAATCTCGTTCTTCAGGACTAATATTTCTGGGAACGACGATTTGAATCTCAACAATTTGATCGCCTCTTTCACCATCAGCGTCGGGATAACCTTTCTTTGCCAGTCGCAATCTTTGCCCAGTGCGCACGCCTGGAGGTAAATTCATTTGTACCAAACCATCTAAAGTTGGTACTTCTACCGCACCCCCTAAAATTGCCTCGACAGGAGTAATTGGTAACTGAATCGCAATATCGTTACCTTCTAACTTGAAATACGGATGAGGGGGAACGGTGATTTTCAAATAAAGATCGCCGCCGCCAATTCCTTGTTCTCGCAGGCGAACGATCTGTCCGGTATACATTCCAGGTGGCATGTTGACTTCTAGCGATCGCCCGTCTTCTTGGAGGCGAACGCGCTCTAGCCCGCCTTCATATGCCCGTTCTAAGGGTATAGTTAACTTAGCCTCAATATCGCGCCGCGTAGTACGGGCATTAACTGTATAAGCTGCTTTAGTCGTCCCAGGACGAAACGGATCGCGGGGTGCTGTTGTCACTGGTTCGTCATCGGCTGTTGCAGTCCTGGCTTGTTTGCGCCGTCCCAAGACTTGATCGACAAAATTATTAAAGTCGGGAAATGCGCCATAATCGACTTTATTGCCATTACCGCGACTATCGCCAGTCTTAGCGCGGGAAGTTTGCTTGCTCCAGAAACCAGGCTGATTCCAATACTTAGTATATTGGTCGTATTCTGCCCGTCGAGTTGGGTCAGAAAGGACTTCGTAAGCTTCGCCAATTGCCTTAAATTTTTCCTCTGCCTCTTTATTTCCTGGGTTTAAGTCAGGATGATATTGTCTGGCTAAGCGCCGGAAAACCTTTTTAATCTCCTCGTTGCTTGTCTCTCTGGAGACTCCCAACACTTCATAGTAATCGCGAAAGTTACGCAAATCTTGCATAGTTTAGCTATCCGCTTGCAGCTTTTGGCTGTTAGCTTTTATAAGTTACCGTTTAACGTTTTCTTGTTTAGTTCTAGCAATCAACGTGCCAATTTAGCTAAAAGAGAGTGGTGCGTGGTTAGTTGTGTCTCCTATCTTCTGATAACTGATAACTGATAACTGTTAACTGTTATAGCCAATCATCGTCATCATCCCAATTGTCTCGGTATGTGGGACGCTTACGACTGCTGGGCTTATCTCCGCCGTAATACGGGGAACGATCGCGGCTATAGTCTTCTCTACCATAGTCGTAGTAGTCGCGATCGCGATCGCGATAGTTGTCTCGGCGGGGTATGTCAAAGTAATCATCGTCATCACCCGTAAAGATGCGCTTGATTGAGTCAAATAAGCCTTCTTCCTCATCCTCACCATAGTATTCGCGGATCTCGCGTTTTAACTCGTAGATGGCATCTTGCAGTTCGACAAATAATTGGTCGATGCCGCGATCGTTATTTTCCTCTAAATTTGCCCGCAGTTCGCGGACTAAACTTTCGATCCGCTGGCGCTGACTCCGCGCAAATTGCATTCCGAAGTCTAACGCGACTTCCTTCAATTGTCGTTCTGCTTCGACTGTCAAAGACTCTGCCCGCGTCCGCTTTTCTACTCGTTCTTTGCGCTGGCGGTCGATATCGGCATATTGTTCTGCATCGCGAATTGCCCGTTGAATTTCTCCCTCGCTGAGGGTAGAAGCCCCTTGGACGGTGATACTTTGTTCTCTACCAGTAGTGCGATCGAGTGCCGTTACCTGTAAAATTCCATTAGCATCGACATCTAGCGACACTTGAATTTGGGGAATTCCCCTCGGTGCAGGTGGAATCCCCGTTAGCTTGAATCGTCCCAGAGATTTGTTATCAGCTGCCATTTCCCGTTCGCCCTGGACGACGTGAATTTCTACAACAGTTTGATTGTTTTCGGCAGTAGAAAAGATATCGGAACGACGCACGGGAATTGTCGTGTTGCGCGGGATCAGTTTTTTCATCACGCCGCTGACACTTTCCAATCCCAGCGATAAAGGCGTGACATCCAATAGCAACACATCTTTCATCTCGCCGCCCAATATGCTGCCTTGAATTGCTGCCCCAACAGCCACAACTTCATCGGGATTGACATTTTGATTCGGTTCTCTGCCAATGAGCGCTTCTACAAGTGCTTGTACCATTGGCATTCGCGTCCCTCCACCGACAAGGACAACCTCATCAATATCTGCGGGTCGCAGGTTAGCATCCGTCAGCGCCCGTTTGACAGGAACGCGCAACCGTCCTAGCAAGTCAGAACACAAGCCTTCAAATTGAGAACGGGTGAGTCTTGTTTCTAAGTGCTTGGGACCCTCATCTGTAGCAGCGATGAAGGGGAGGTTGATGTCGGTTACCGTCACGCCAGATAATTCAATTTTTGCCCGTTCTGCTGCTTCCATCAAGCGCTGTAGAGAGGAGCGATCGCGTCTTAAGTCTACCCCTTCTGTCTCTAAAAATTGCTCTGCTAGCCAATCGACAATCTTTTTGTCAAAATCGTTACCACCTAGTTGTGTATCTCCACTAGTAGCTTTAACTTCAAATACACCATCGCCTACATCTAAAACTGACACGTCAAACGTACCACCACCTAAGTCAAATACTAAAATCGTTTGGCTTTCCTGACGGTCTAATCCGTAAGCCAAGGATGCAGCAGTGGGTTCGTTTAAAATCCGCAAGACTTCTAGTCCGGCAATTCTACCCGCATCCCGCGTGGCTTGGCGTTGGGAGTCGTTGAAATAAGCTGGAACGGTAATGACTGCTTTGGTGACGGGTTCCCCTAAATACTTGCTGGCATCTTCCACCAACTTTTTTAGCACCATTGCCGAGACTTCTTCGGGAACGAATTCTTTATTCAGTCGCGGGCAGTCGATTTTGATATTACCAGCTTCGCCTTTGCGAATTGTATAAGCAACCCGCTTCGATTCAGGGCTGAGTTCGTTATAATTGCGACCGATGAAACGCTTAACCGAGTAAAATGTATTTTTGGGGTTGAGGACAGCTTGTCGTCGCGCCATTTGTCCGACTACAACTTCCCCTTCACGACTGACACTAACCACGGAGGGAGTAGTCCGCATTCCTTCTGCATTGGCGATCGCCACAGGTTTACCACCCTCCATCACCGCTATGACTGAGTTCGTTGTCCCTAAGTCGATGCCGACTACCTTGCCCATGCGCGATCGTTCTCCTAATTTGTCTCAATATAATAATATGTTGAGAACTTTTGCTGGATTTATTGTATCTTGCTGGCAACAGATATAGGAGCTAGGGAGCAGGGAGCAGAGAGCAGGGAGCAGAGGAGCAGAGGAGCAGAGGAGCAGAGGAGCAGAGGGGCAGAGGGGCAGAGGAGAAATCCAAAATCCAGAATTTCCCTACACCCCACACCCCACACCCCACACCCCATTCATCACGCACCACGCACCACTCTTTTCCAACTTCTGACTTCTTCATGACACATTTATGTCACATCTGTTGCTTATCCTAGATATTTGTAGTGTTAGCAATTGATGATTTTTGCCATTGCCAGGTTTTCCCTCTTGAGAGGGAGCCGCTTTGCAACTAGAAAAGTTTAAATAACTTAACAATTATCTGAGTTATGGCTGTAAAAAATTATAGTCTCAGCCATACTCAAGTTATAGAAACTAGCTCATATATTTGAATTGCCACGGCAAAAGCAAAAATAAGAATTTTTTTATGGGAGCTTTCCATCTATTTAAAGCAATTGCGTTGAGTGCTGTTGTACTCAGTGCTACAGCAGGCTGTGGCATTTTACCGAAAGAAGCAGCTGACGCTCAATCTCAGAGCAGGGCAGCAAGACAACAGCAACCACCAGCAGTAGAAGTGGCGATCGCCAGTACCGGAAAAATTCGCACGGAACCGGAGTATACAGGGACGACTCTACCACTGCAAGAAGTCTCGCTGAGGGCGCAAGTCGAAGGGCGGATATTAAAACTCTTAGTCGATGTGGGCGATCGCGTCAAACAAGGTCAAGTCCTCGCCCAGCAAGATAATACTATATTGCGCACGGCGCTGAACCAAGAACAAGCAGAATTAGCAGCCCTCAAAGCAGAAGTTGCTAGAGCTAGAAATCAAGTCAGTAATGCCAAAGCTAGGGTAGAACAGGCACGCCTGGAATTTCTCCAAGCACAGTCAGACTCCCAACGCCAACAGCAATTAGTCGAACAGGGTGCAGTTGCCGAACAAGCTGCCGAACAAGCCCGGACTAACGCTCAAAGTGCTGCCAAAGTGTTAAAAGCTACTGAAGAAGAAGTCCGTACCGAAGAACAAGCGGTAGCAGCAGCTAGCGATCGCGTCAACGCTCAACAAGCGGCGATCGCTCAAGCCCAAGAACAATTATCCTACGCCAATATCCGTTCTCCCATAAATGGTGTAGTCACGCAAAAAGTCACGGAAGAAGGCAATTTTCTGCAAGCTAACGGCGAAGTGCTGCGTTTAGGAGACTTTCGCCGCGTCAAGGTGAATGTAGAAATCTCAGAATTAGCCTTGGCAAATCTGCGCGTCGGACAGACGGTGAGGGTGAGACTAGATGCTTTCCCTAACCAGACTTTTACGGGAAAAATCAGTCGAATTTCTCCAGCAGCCGATCGCACGGCAAGACTAGTTCCCATAGAAGTCATCATTCCCAACGGCAATGGACGGATCGGCAGTGGATTGTTAGCACGGGTGAGTTTTGAAAGTAACGCCGCTTCTAGGGTGGTGGTTCCTGAGACGGCTGTTGCTCAACTAGGAGCGAGGAGTGAGGAGCGAGGAGCGAGGGCAAAGGAGGGAGACAATTCCCGACTCCCGACTCCCGACTCCCGGCTCCCGAATACAGCGACGGTATTTGTCTTGAATGGAGAAAAAGTAGCAGCGCGATCGGTGAAATTGGGGGAAAGGGTAGATGGTAGAGTCGAAATCTTATCTGGGTTGCAACCAGGGGAAAGGTTTGTGGCGAGAAGTGGTAGACCGTTGAAAAATGGTGAAACCGTGCGACTGTCGGTCTTATCGGAAACACAGCAACAGGAATCGTAGGGGCGAGTTTAGCAAACAAGTTGACAGCATCAACCGTAAATCTTGGCTAAAACCCGCCCACGCTTGAATTTGTCGATACAGAGTATAGGTAATGCAGCCGCCAACATCGGGATTTAGTATCAGCGCCATTTCGATCCGACGACACATCGCCACACTGATGTTAACTGTAGCCGCGATCGTCCTGGGTATCTTTTTTTTGACGACTCTGCAAGTCGATCTCTTACCTGCGATTACCTATCCTCGCATCGGCGTGCGGCTAGATGTTCCCGGAGTATCGCCAGAAGTTGCAGTTGACGAAATTACTCGACCGCTAGAAGAAGCTTTAGCAGCTACAGAAGGCGTAGTCCAGGTCTATTCCCAAACTCGCGAAGGACAAGTCAGTATCGATCTGTTCTTTCAGCCTGGTGGGAATATCGATCAAGCCTTAAATGACGCTACTGCTGCTTTTAACCGAGGTCGAGGTGGATTGCCCGACAATTTAAATATCCAAGAACCCCGATTATTCAAAGTCGATCCTTCGCAATCGCCAATTTACGAATTTGGGTTGACCTCTCCGACACTTAAGCCTGTAGATCTGCGCGTCTTTGCCGATGAAGAACTGGGGCGCGAATTAAGCGTCGTCCCAGGAGTAGCAGCTGTAGATGTGTCCGGTGGCGTGCAGGAAGAAGTAAGAATTAATATCGATTTAGATCGCCTTCAAGCTGTGGGTGTGGGTTTAACTGACGTATTGGAAGAACTGACAACCCGCAACCAAGATATTGCTGGGGGTCGCATTTTGGGAGAGTCCGAACCCTTGACGCGGACTCGCGGTAGATTTCAAACATCTCAGGAAATTCGCAACTTATCCTTTGAAGCCGCTACCTTTGAGGAAAATAACTCCACACCAGGGGTAGCGCGGCGCGTTTACCTGCGGGACTTTGCCGAAGTCATAGACGGGACGGAAGATCAAAGGGTTTTTGCTTTCCTGAACAAAACCCCAGCGGTCAAACTTAGCGTCCAAAAGCAACCAGAAGCCAATACGATCGCAGTGGTTGATGGGGTCAAGCGTCGGATTGAATCTCTGCGGCAATCGGGCTTAATTCCCGCCGATGCGGTCATAACTCCCACGTTAGATGAGTCAGTTTTCATTCAAAACTCAATTTCTAACGTTACCAGTTCGGGGTTAATTGGCGCGGGACTCGCCGCGATCGCAGTTCTACTTTTTCTCGGTTCGCTACGTCAAACCATCATTATCGTTCTTGCCATTCCCCTAGCGACCTGCGCTGCAATTATCTTGATGGGGTTATTCGGTCTTTCCCTCAACGTCTTCAGCTTAGGCGGACTTGCCCTCGGCGTTGGCATCGTCGTCGATAACTCCATCGTCATGTTGGAGAATATTGTCGAAGGAGTTAGGGCGCACAGCCGTGCGCCCCTACCAACAACCTCCATAATCGATCGCGCCGAAAGCAGCAGCCGTGAGGTAGAATCTGCCTTGGTTGCTTCTACCAGTACTAACTTGGTGGCGGTGCTGCCGTTTTTGCTGATTGGCGGTCTGTTTTCTCTCCTATTTAGGGAGTTAATTCTGACTATCAGCTTTGCCGTTGCCGCGTCAATTCTGGTCGCTGTCACGGTCGTACCCATGATGACATCAAGACTCATGGGAATAAAGCGATCGAGTGGAATTGGGAAATTTTGGTTGTTGCGAGAATTCGATCGCAAATTTGAGGCTGCAACTCGTAGCTATGGTAACTTCTTAAATCGGCTGTTGCGCTGGCGGTTTATTATTGTCTTGCTGGCTTTTCTCATCCTGGGTGGTGGTAGTGTGTGGATGGCAGGACAAATTCCGCAGGAAATTCTGCCTCGCATTGATACTGGACAAGCGAGATTATTCGTGCAGTTTCCTCCTGGTACGGCGTTGGCAACGAACCGCAAGGTGATGGAAATTGTAGACGACATTTTACTCAAACAGCCAGAAACCGAATATATCTTTTCGACTGCGGGTGGCTTTTTGTTTGGCAATAATACCAGTGAAAATCCTCTGCGTGGCAGCAGTAATATTACTCTTAAACCAGGTACTAACGTAGAAGCATATGTCACTAAGGTAAGCCAGGAATTCGATCGCCTCAACTTAGTGGAAACAACGATCCGCTTGCGACCGGGAGAAGTGCGAGGTTTAATCTTAAATAATTCTCCCGTACGGGGGGCAGAGTTGGATGTCATCCTTCAGGGTTCGGACACAGAAGAACTGAATCGCGCCGGACAGCAAGTTCTCCAAGCTTTAGAACAGCAGGCAAAATTAGCAAGTTTTCGACCCGATGCCACTCCCAGACAACCGGAAGTCCAGATTCGTCCTGACTGGGAACGAGTCGCAGAATTCGGCTTGACAACTCAAGAAATTGGCGAGACAATCCAAACTGCGCTCGAAGGTTCCATACCAACGCAACTACAAAGAGGCGATCGCTTAGTTGATATTCGCGTCCAATTGAATGAAACTACAATCCAGCGTCCTTCTCAACTCGCCAGTCTTCCCTTATTTATTGAAGGAAATCGGCAAATTCGCCTTGGTGATGTTGCCCAAATTGAAATCGGTCAAGCACCAGGAGAAGTGCAGCGAATCGACCAACGACAAGTATTTATCATAGCCGGAACCCTAGCAGAGGGAGCGAATTTAGGGCAAGCGCTAGCTGAAGTTAACAACGTGATGCAAAGTATAGACTTACCGCAGGGAGTCAACGTCATCCCGAGTTCGGCGGCGCAGTCCAATCAACAGTTACAAAACTCGTTAAAGCTTTTAGGAGGTTTGGCTGCTTTTCTCGTATTTGTCGTGATGGCAGTGCAGTATAACTCTTTAATCGATCCTTTCGTCATCATGTTTACCGTCCCGCTAGCTCTAGCTGGAGGTATTTTCGGACTCTACATCACCCAGACGGCAATTGGGGCTACGGTTTTGGTAGGTGCGGTGTTATTGGTGGGGATTGTGGTCAATAACGCAATTATTATGGTAGAACTGGCAAATCAAATTCGAGAACGGGAGGGTTGTTCTCGTTGGCTGGCAATTCAACAAGCTGCGCCGCAACGCTTGCGTCCGATCTTGATGACGACAATTACGACTGTATTGGGAATGCTTCCCCTGGCTATGGGTATCGGTCAAGGTTCGGAATTTCTCCAACCTTTAGGAATTGTGGTATTTTCAGGATTAGCTTTAGCAACGTTGCTCACTCTATTTATCATTCCCTGCTTCTACGTCATGCTACATGACATTGGCTGGGGTTGGGCAACGCCAATCTGGAAATCTGTTAGCGTTGTGCCGGAAAAATTTCTGCATCGTAAGCGCTATAAAGATAAACGCTGGTAAGTCATGCATTCGTAGGGGCGGGTTTACCAAAAATCTTTGACTTCAACAAACGATCTGGTGAACCCGCCCGTACAAAAGTAAGTAGGGTGGGCATTGCCCACCATTAAATAGCAATAATTTCTGAATATAATTAAACTGCTATATGCCAACAAATTCTTTGTTTACAGGTCGCGTAGCAGTCATTGCTACTATGCACGAGAAAGAAAAAGCGATCGCACCCATTTTAGAATCAGAATTGGGAGTACAATGTATAGTTCCAAATGGCTTTAATACGGATATTTTTGGTACGTTTACTCGCGATATTGCCCGACCAGCAGACCAAATTGCTACGGCTAAACTCAAAGCTAAAAAAGCTTTAGAAATTACGGGTGAAACAATTGCGATCGCCAGTGAAGGTTCTTTTGCACCTCATCCCGATTTGCCTTTTATTGCGTCGAATCGAGAAATAGTCGTTCTCGTCGATACGCTAAATCAGTTAGAAATTGTTGGTCAGGAAATCTCTACAGAAACTAATTTTAATAGTCAATCGGTTAGAACTGTTGAAGCAGCCGAATCTTTTGCTCGTAAAATTGGTTTTCCTTCTCATGGTTTAGTTGTCATGCTCAGTGCTGACTCGTCAGAACGAGAAGAGATTTTTAAAGGTATCAATACAGAAGATAAATTAAGAAAAATTGTGACTTTTGCTTTAAGCAAATCTTCAACAGGCAAAGTACATATAGAAACAGATATGCGGGCGCTATATAACCCCACTAGAATGCAAAATATTGCTAAAGCTACTAAAAATTTAATTCAAAAAATTCATCAAATATGTCCTAATTGTGGTTGTCCTGGCTTTGATGCGATCGCCCAACGTCGCGGCTTACCCTGTGGATTATGCAATCTTCCCACATCTGCAATCCGCTCGGTAGTCTATCAGTGTCAGAAATGCAGTTTTCAACAAGAAAAACTATTTCCGCATGGTGTGAAAGTAGCCGATCCAGCTCAATGTATGTATTGCAATCCTTAGTTGAAAGTCAAAAGTTAAAACTCAAAAGTCAAAAATTGAAAGTTTAAAGTTAAAGATTAAATATTGTTAGGTTAAATTGTCAGTCACTTTTGGTAACAAAATCTTACAAAGAAGTCATCAAATTTTACAAAAATCTAACTTAAGGTAGAAGAAAACACAATATAAACTTTTCTAATGGGAATAAGGTAACATATATTCTTATCTACTTCGATCGCTTGCAGCCTCATTTCTGGACAGGGCAGCTATCTCTGTCTTGCTCGTGTCATTCAATTTTGCCTTGCGACTTGTGACTTGAGTATGCGATTACTGTTTCTCTTACCCTTAACAACTAGTCTGATCTCTGGGTATCTTTGCAAAAAATCTGCTGATGAGATGGCTTACCTAACAGGAACGGCTACAATCGTCAGCCTGATTTTGGCTTTGATTTTAGCTCCTTGGCAGATCCAATTATTAATCCTGTGTGTAACAATCTTCGGCACAAAAAAATTACTTTTAAAAAATCTATCTAAAGGCGAGTCTAATTCAGTCGCCCAAAGCATAACCCAGAGCGATCGCCCTCAGATAGTAATTCCTAGCAGCTCCAGCGAAAACGATGTCGTCGCAGAAGTGAAAGGAATGTATCGCGGTGCGCCTTGGTTATCGAGTCAGGAAAAAACACCTGCACCACACCCAAATCCCACTAACCTCAAATATCGCGGTGCGAGTGTTGTAAAACAAGAGAGTAGGGAGCAGGGAGCAGGGAGCAGTGACCAATGACCAATTATGTATAGTAATTTTAAATATATGTAAATTTTCAGGACGGGGAAATGAGATACTTACGCAGCAAAATAACTAGCAGTAGAAAATATCTGCAATCCTTAGTTTTCTCTTTGGGATTAGTTGTTCTCACTACATTAATGCTGCCATTTCCAGCGATCGCAACGAGTCTATATGAAATTCCTTCAGTTGCTCCAGGAGAGCGGACTTGGGTGATCGATCCGGCAAAAGCAATCAGTCCGGTTAATGAAGGTAAAATTGGTAGCGAGTTGGAAAAATTGGCAGAAACGACGGGAAATGAAGTTAGACTTGTCGCCATTCGCCGCCTCGACTATGGCGAGACTGCTCAATCTTTTACCGATAAATTATTCGAGCAGTGGTTTCCAACTCCAGAAGCGCAAGCCAATCAAACTCTAGTCGTACTAGACACCCTGAGCAGCGGGACTGGAATCCGCGTCGGAGATAAAGCTAAGTCGCTGCTGACAGATGACATCGCCAAAAGCGTGATGACTCAAACCATTTTGTATCCCCTGCGTGAAGGTGAAAAATACAATCAAGCGTTTCTCGATGCTAGCGATCGCCTCGTAGCTGTTTTATCTGGCGCACCCGATCCTGGCGCACCCGAACAGCTAGCAACTGATGTCGCTGTCGAAAGTACCTACAAAAACACCGAAGAGACAAAATCCAGCAACGCTACTATTTGGGTAATTGGCTTTCTTGTCGCTGCGACGATTATTCCAATGGTGACCTATTATTTTTATGTTCGATAGTTGACAGTTGTCAGTTGACGGTTGACAGTTAACAGCTAACGGGTGACTGTCAACTCTAATCCTGAACGTATTCTTGCCCGTTGACTAAAGCGATTTCGGCGCGGACAAATTCTCGTCCAAGATAAGCGGCGTGATCTAAGTAAGTCACGGGACAAGATTGTTCTTGCTCGAAAATTTCCACACAAATTTCTTTTGCTGTTCTACCCCGATAGAGTGTGGTGGAAGTTCGTTGGACTTTACCGCGTGCGGGAATAGGTTTACCCGTTTCAGGATCGACGGCTAAACCGCGATCGTCGATCGCATTGGTGTAATGCTTCGCACAAATTAACCCTGCTTCTCGATCCAGATAAATGATGAAATATCCGCCTGGGTCAAGGTCAATATGACGCTTAGAAAGTTTATCATCAATTGCCGTTAAGTCTTCTAGCGTCCGCTCCATGTTTCATCCCATCAATAACTATTTTTTGCCCTTAACTTAATTTTAAATCTTTCTTCTCTGTGTGGGTTTTGCCAAATATCACGCCATGTATGACTTATCTATTGCCCCCTTTTTAAGGGGGTTGGGGGATCGAAAAACTAAGTTACCTCCTCACAAGATCCCCCCTAGCCCCCCTTGACAAGGGGGGAAACAAAAGAAATTTGCACATTGCGATCTGCTTAAATCTCTAGGTTTTTGCCGCATAACTGTTTTAACAGCAAATATATTTCCTTGCCGTAGCGTGCTGGAGTAAATTGCTCGGTAGCCCATTGTTGACCGTTTTCGCCCATCTGTCTAGCCAAGTCTGGGCGATCGCAAATATGTTTAATTTTCTGCGCTAGCTCTCGCTCGTCTTCCGCAGTATATAACAACCCATTAAATCCATCGCGAATTAACTCTTGCGTACCACCACTCCTCGTACCGATTATTGGCTTACCTGCCCGCATCCCTTCGACAGTCACCCTGCCGAAAGCCTCGCACTTAGAGCATACAAGTACGACATCGGCACTCTGCATTAACGGAAAGGGATTGTCGGCGTAGCCATAAAACTTAATATATTGCTCTACTTGGTTTGAGGTTGCGATCGCCTCTAAATACTCTCGATACTGGAGATCGCCATCGCCAACGATTAATAGCTCTACTCTTACACCCGTACGTACTAGTTGGGCAACAGCGCGGATCGCGTCTTCCTGTCTCTTTCCCTCCACCAATGCACCCACAATAATGCATCTAAAATTTGTTGTCGGAGGTAAGGCGATCGCCTCGCCTGGAGTGACGTTAACTGCTTGATAAACCACTTTCAACTTTGCAGGCGCGATCCACTGCTCGTATTTTTGAGCTACAGCTTTAGAGTTTACGATACAAACCTGGGACAGCAAATTTACTAGTTTTAACGTAAGATTGCGACCGAGATCGAAAACTTGTCCGTGATCTTCGTAAACAAACTCGCGGATGTGCCACACATGGGGTTTTTTCAAGAGAAATGCGGCAAAAGCACCAACGCCTATAGCAACAGTATTCGTGTAGACTACATCGCACTGCCATGCTTTAATTTGAGCGGCGATCGCGAATGCTATACGGTAGCTTCGCTTTAGCTTCTGCCATCGATCGCGTAAGGGATAGTTTGTGGCTTCCAGCCAGCGTTCGTAGGGAATGACACGAATGGGGATATGGCGACGACTCAATTCGTCAAATAGTCGCCCTTGTGCGGGTAATAAAACAAAACACTCGACTCCCAACTTCTGAAGCGAGTCTATAGTTTCCAGCAGCGATCGCGGTCCTCCCCGCATATCCGTGCCTGGACAGGCAGCAATGAAGCATACCTTCATCATTTATCTTTATCTATCCTCAGTTACCACAGCCAGCGTAAACTTCAATTAACTCTTGAAAATGTTGTTCTAGCGATCGCACCGTTCGCGCCTCTTGCCAAAACTCGGTTAACAACTGCGGGTTCTCGCGAATCGTCGAGAGTTTCTGCTGAAAGTCGCCCTTTTTTCCTGGGTCGAAAATGAACGCCGGATGTCGCACGAACTCCTGTGCGCCGCCTCGATTCGAGCAAAGTACGGGTACGCGACAAGCTAAAAGCTCATAGGTGACTTGCGGTAAATTGTCTTCCCATAGTGGCGGGACGATTCCCAAGTGGATGCCATCTAAGATTTTAGGAATATTTTCGTGAGAGTAACCAGGATGGTAATTTAAACGGTGCAACGACTGAGCTAAAGAGAGCAACGGTCCTCTCTGCTGCATTGCCAGGTCTAACTCGGTGCGATCTGCAATTCTACTGGCGACAACGAGTTCTAACGTGCTTAATTCTACTGCTGACAGGCAACGTAATTCTTCTAATAAGAAGTAAAATCCTTTATCTTTTCGCGGTACTCCCATGTAAACGCACCGAAACGGCTGCCCTGGAGAGTATACTGCTGGGTTATGCGGCGGGACTGGAAACTGCGTAGCTTTACTACCTATATATTGCGTACTCAACCGTGCCGGATCGACTCCATAGTACCGATAAATTGCAGCGGTGCGATCGGAAACAGACAGCGCTACATCAACATAACGGTTAATGAGAGAAACAATTTCCTGCCGTCGAAATTGATATGCCTGAGCTTGCTGAGGCAGATTTGAACCTTTAAGTTCTAGCGATCTGAGTAGGGGCGATCGCGTTTGTACGACTAGCGGTCGTTGAATTTTGTAGAAAATAGCGACGAGTTTTTTTAACAAGTTTAAAGGGAGCGATCGTCCTTTCAAATCGAGCGAGTTGCCTAAAAATTCTAATCTCCTCATTGCCAATTCTCGCTCTGAATTTGGTGGTATAGGCAAACAGGCAAGGCAGGCTCGTCCGTCTAAATTATCGTCACAATGGCTCTGTTCTAACCTCCACAAATTGACCTGCGGACAAACAGCCCAATAATTATGCAAACTAAACACGACTTTAGCACCACTTTCTTTAGCTATTTTGAGGCAATTAGCAGTTATGCCCTCCAAATTATGAAAGTGAATCACAGAAAAAGGTGCTTGCGTGTCTAAAAACTCTTGAAAGCATTTTTCCAGAACGGGTTGTTTAACGTTGCCTAATGGATCGTCAAAAGCGAAGTGAGAAGGTGCAATAATTGGAGAATTAACGAGTGAAAAAGTGGATACTTGGGGATGATTTTGGTTGCGAATTGATTTGATATGAGGGCGTTTATTGAAGTAACTATAATCGGTTCCAGAATACAAAAAAGTGACGTGCCAGTTATCTTTTTGAGTTGTAAAGTCAATTAAATTTTTACAGTAAACAGATACACCTCCCCCAGGAGCAGGTTTCTGAAAGTAGGCAGCCCAGTTATAATGAAGTACTCTGTATGACATATTAAGTTTTCCCAATTGAAAACTGATAATTGAAAACCGACTATGTAGCAGCAAACGCTATTCTCATTCTTTACTCAGCGCGATTTTCACTAACGATCTGCCACGATCGCGGTTGATAAAACTTACATTGACTCATCGTCCCGTCCGATTTAACGCTAAATCGAAAAGACTCAAAGACATCGAAAGTATAGATAGAGCTTTGCTTGAGTTTGACACTCATGGTATAAGTTCCAGGGGCTAAACCTAGATAAGGCATTTGCAATTGAATTTCATGTTTTCCTGGGACAATTTCAAAGAACTGCTCATCATTTTCACCGCTTAAAAACAAAACTGCTCCCGTACCACCTTCGCCACCTAATTCGGTAATTTTTAAATGCAATGTCACGTTGTCAAACTTTTGATGAGCTTTACAGCCGATACAAAAGGAAGCAGGTTCGCCACTTTTAAGCGATTCTAGAATCTTGCCTTCAACGTCTCGAAAAAATAGATGAGTGATGTCTAAGCCAAAACTTTCACCAGCAGATTTTTCTGGCAAATACATGACTTGTGCAGTTGCTTTCTTACTGTCTAAAAACAAATCTTCTTCATACTTTTCGATAACTGTTTCCGTATCGCCAGATGCAATCAATTCACCTTTGACTAGGTAGATTGCCGAGTCACATACGTTTAAAATTGCCTGGGGATTATGATTGACTAAAACAAAAGATGTTCCCTGCTGGCGTAGCTGGTGTAGTTTGCGATAACATTTGGCTTTAAACTTGATATCTCCTACAGCCAAGACTTCATCAATTAATAAGATTTCCGGTTCTGTATGAATTGCGCAGGCAAACCCTAACCGCGCTGCCATTCCCGAACTATAATTTTGCACGGGTGCGTCAATTGCATCCCAGATTTCCGCAAAGTCTATGACCTCTTGAAATCTGGCTTCGATTTCTTTGGTTGATAATCCTAAAATTGACATATTGGCATAGATGTTTTCTCGCCCCGTCAATAGCGGATTAAACCCTGCTCCTAAAGCAATCAGTGGAGCCACCCTACCCTTAAGTTTTACAGTGCCAATATCCGGCTTAATTAGACCGCTAATAATCCTTAATAGCGTGCTTTTTCCAGCTCCATTTGCCCCAACTAAGCCTAGTGCTTGCCCTCGACGCAACTCGAAATTAACGTCTTTTAGTGCCCAAAATTCTTGGGAACGCAGCGTTTCTGTTCTCTTTCCACCTATTAACTCCGTGGCGATATCTCGGACACCATAAAATAGCGATCGCCTTAAGTCTCGACAAAACTTTTTCGAGACACTTTCTACCGAAATAACGACTTCAGAATCTTGAGGTTGAATGGCAATTTCTCGATCTACTAATTCAGTCATTAGGAACTCACCCTTTCAATCACGAAAGGCATGGCGAGGCGAAATGCCACCCAGGTTAATAATAAGCCAACTAGAGTAATAATACTGGCGATCCAAAATCCCGCCGGGTCTGAGATAACTCCCGTCGTTGCTAGCTCCCGTGTTGTTACTAGTAGAGGAGTCACGGGATTCAGCCGCACCAGAAATCCAAACGTTCCTTCGCCAGGAACGGGATAAACTACCGGAGTCAAGAACAGCCAAAACCCTGTAATCATGGTCAATCCTTTTGATACATCCTGGTACAAAATCCCCAACGGCGCTAATAAAACACCGATAAATGTACCGAATAAAATCAAATGAATCAACGCCACCGGAGCCAAAATTACCGTCCAACCGACCGGAACTCGAAACCAAATAAACAATCCCACAATTAAAATTAGCTTAATCGCGAAGTTGAAAAAGACCTCACCTAACTTAGCCAACACGATCGCTTCTCGCGGAAAATTAACCTTAGCTAGCATCGGCTTAGCTACTGTTACCGCTTGTACTGGACCGTTGAGCGCTTCCACAAAAGTTTGCCACAACGCCGTACTGAACATGACATAAGCTGGATATGGTAAATCTGTCCTATCAACTGCGATCGCACCTGCATCACTAGCTAACGTAAATCCTGCTGCCATTACAATTGGGGGCAAAAAAGCCCAAATTACACCCAGAAACGACTGACGGTACTGAGCGCTAATATCTCGCACCATCAGCCGCCACGCCAATTCGCGAGAAGCGAGTAAGTCTCGTCCCATTTGCTTAAACAACTGAATCGGATGCCTTAATAAGCTTTCAGGCGTGTACACCACTTCAAACGGCATCGGATTTGAATTGAGATTTCTCTTTTGCTTCAAGTGCTTGATCCTTTATACATCTGAAGGATACTCCCGCAATAGTAACCGTTGCTAGCATTTGGCTTAAAGATCCCCCCTAGCCCCCCTTAATAAGGGGGGAACTAATAATGCCTCCTTTGTAGGAATCATTTTTTAGTTATCAATCCTAAAGGAGATGACTAATGCCCCCTTTTTAAGGGGGTTGGGGGATCTCCAAGATCTTTCCTAAAGGAGATGACTAATGCCCCCTTTTTAAAGGGATTGGGGGATCTCCAAGATCTTTGTTCTTGCGCTCCCACGATGTATTGTCTCCTAGCCCTACCTTATTATGCTGATACTGGAGTTTTCGGCAACGACTTAGCAGGCTGCTGTTGCACTTCTTGCGGATGTTGGCGAGTATGGCGATCGGTGAGATAATGGTTCAGCCTCTTCTCCATCCGCACTAGCATATTTTCTATTCGAGTCTTGCCCCTACCAAAGACATAATATTTGTTCAGCAGTGGTCTAATAATAAATACCCTGCGTCTTCCGGTTAAATATTCCGACCAACTGCGATACCAATTTTTGTGGTAGTTATCCTCGGTCAGATTCCACTTTTCGCGCAAGCGGTTTAAGCTAGTCGTACCCCAAGCATCGCTCCAACGTACCATGTAGAAAGGAATTTCGGACAATTCCAGCGGCATCCCGTTAATGTATGTGACGAGGGATGACGGCTCTAGGTAGATGGAACCTCCAGCCTCAGATACCGCTACACAAAAATCTACGTGTTCCTTTGTGTTCATCATCGCGGGGTCGAGCTGACCGCCGATTTTTTCAATTATCGCCGTGCGTACCAACATGCAATGGAACTCTGCCAAACCAGTTGGTTGTCGTTGCAGGAAGTCGCCTAAATCTGCTACACGCTTACCTTGCTTGTAAATTTTATCGTGCAAGCGCCGCGTCGGGCGATCGCCTTTGTTTTCTTCAATGACCGCAGATTCTCCACCTGCACAATGTACAATTTCGTGTAAAGCTTGACCTTGGCATACGAGGGGACTGACTACCGCAGCTCCCGTTTCCTCAGCGCATTGAACCAAATTATGCAGCCAATTTGAAGCAACGACAACATCGTTATCCATGAAGACAACGTATTCTGTATTGACTTGGGCTAAACCCAGATTTCTAGCATAATTTGGTGAAGGGTAATAATCGGTACGAATCAGTTGGAAATGTTTCTCGCGTGCTTGAGCTGCTAAGTAATCTCGGATACGCGCCGGGGAACCACCATCTACGTAAATCAACTTGAAAGGGATTGTTGTATTCTCATAGATACTTTCAAGGGACTTTTGAGTTAAACTGAAACGCTCGCGTGGTACGACTACGATAGTGACTTGTGGTTCTGCCATCTTTAATACGTCCATTTACAACCCTGTCATCTATAAAATCAATCGTTTGCAAGTCTGTCTACTTGCAAATACTTACACAAGATTGCAGAATTAGGCTACTTCCACCAATACCATACGCTAATCCGCGTAGCCTCATAAGGGTAATAACTATACAGAGTCATGTATTTGACAGTAATTCATAAAACATTTACACGGTACAGGGATTTTATGAAGTGTAGATGAATGTTTCATGAGAGTTTTTTCATAATCAACTCAAGTGTTATCGACTATACAAATGCAAGCATCGCTTCTACCAAAAGTGGTATATCCTTGGAAAGAGTTGCAGTGTACGATTTTGTCATTTGAAGGGTGACTTTGCATAATACATAAGTAGTAAATGATGTATTTGATAATTTTCGGCTATATTTTTGGCGTTCCCCAAGTATTGTTGCAGAAATTGCTATTATGCTGCTAGTCTGTTTTCTAAAGAGTTGAATCCTGCCTGTTGTATATCATCCTGTGAGGGATTACCTATTAGCGATCGCGCGTATTTTAACTTTTATTCCTTCTAGCTTTCATCGATCGAGACACTTCAAATCAACTCATAGAAACTAGGAATTGACAATGGTTGAAGCCACAATCGCTGTTGTAGTCGTCACCTATAACCGAAAGAAACTTTTAATAGAATGCTTAGACGCAATACTTGCTGGAACGCGCTTGCCAGATAAAATTATCCTTGTAGACAATGGGTCTACTGATGATACACCTAATTTTCTGAAGGCAGAAGGATATCTAACAAATCAGCTCATCGATTACATCCGCTTATCAGAAAATACTGGGGGTGCAGGTGGATTTTATCAAGGTGTAAAGTATGGATATGAAGCAGGTTACGATTGGCTGTGGCTAATGGATGACGATGCCGAACCTGAAATAGATGCTTTAGAAAAGCTCAGTCAATATCTAGATGAACCTAATGTAAGTGCTTTAGCAAATCTCAAAATCGACTTAGAAGGAGAGATATTACATCCCCATCTAGGCTTTTTCGATCGCCAGACTCATCAAAATGATTTTGATTTTGATATTGAAATTCATAAGAAGATAGAAGACGATTTAGTAAAAAAACATCAAGCTTTAGAAATAGCTTTTAGTTCTTTTGTTGGTATTCTAGTTAGTAAAAAAGCGATTGAAGAAGTAGGTTTTCCCAATCAAGAATTTTTTATTAGAGGCGACGATTTAGAGTATTGTCTTAGGTTAAACAAGGCAGGCAAAATATTGCTAGTTACTAATAGCGTTATTCTTCACAAAGAAGCTGGCGATCCAGGCGCAATTGTCAAACATTTTTTAGGAAAAATTTCTTATAGAACCAAATATAGCAGAATCTGGCTGACTTATTTTGAGACCAGAAATGCAATTTGGCTAAGAAAAAACTATGCCAGTAAAACAAGATTTTATTTTAGAACGATTAAATACTATTGTCGCTCTTTAATTGCTATTTTGCTCTTTGACGATCGCAAGTTTAAGCGCCTACAATTTCTCACGGAAGCTTATCAGGATGGTCTCAAGGGTTATTTTGATAACAATAAGCCTAAAATCTTATATGAAGAAAAACTATGATGTTTTAGCCAACTGAAGTCAAAAGCGCGTACTTTAAAAGTAAAATATCAAACTCAGTACTCGAACAATAAGTCCTTAAACAAGCTTTTATTTAGCGATTCATGCTTTCGTAGATGACTCGAAAAAATTCGGAACAAGGAGTGCTTGAATGTTCGATTACTTAATTGTAGGAGCGGGATTTGCGGGTAGCGTCTTGGCTGAAAGGTTAGCAAGTCAGTTGGGAAAAAAGATTTTAATTATCGATACGCGATCGCACATTGGTGGAAATGCTTACGATTGCTATAACGAAGCAGGTATCCTCATCCACAGGTACGGTCCCCACATCTTTCACACCAACTCTCGCGAAGTTTTCGAGTATCTTTCGCAATTTACTCAATGGCGTTCTTACGAACACCGCGTTCTTGCCAGCGTTGACGGACAACTCGTGCCAATTCCGATCAATCTCGACACGATTAACCGACTTTATGGACTCAGTTTAACCTCATTCCAGCTAGAAGAGTTTTTCGCTTCGGTGGCTGAGCCTAAAGAGCGGATCTCAACTTCTGAAGATGTGGTAGTTAATAAGGTTGGCAGGGAACTCTACGAAAAATTCTTCCGCAACTACACGCGCAAGCAATGGGACATCGATCCATCCGAACTCGATCGATCGGTGACTGCCCGCGTACCTACCCGCACGAACCGCGACAATCGCTATTTTACGGATACATATCAAGCAATGCCCCTGCATGGCTATACTCGAATGTTCGAGAATATGCTGTCTCACCCGAATATCAAAATCATGCTCCAAACTGACTATCGGGATATTGTGGGGACGATACCGTATCGCGAGATGATTTATACAGGTCCCATCGATTTATTCTTCGATTACCGGTATGGCAAGCTACCTTACCGCTCTTTGGAATTTCAGCACGAAACCGTGAATACGCCCGTGCATCAGCCAGTTGCCGTCGTCAACTATCCTAACGAACACCTATATACGCGGGTTACAGAATTCAAATACCTAACCGGACAAGAGCATCCGAAAACGAGTATTGTCTACGAGTACCCACGCGCCGACGGCGATCCATATTATCCCGTACCGCGTCCAGAAAATACTGCGCTCTACAAAAAATATCAGGCACTAGCTGACGCAACCTCTGGCGTACATTTTGTCGGCAGGTTGGCGACTTACAAGTATTACAACATGGATCAAGTCGTCGCTCAGGCTCTGACAATCTACAAAAAGCTCAAGGGGACTGGGAATAGACAATCGCCAGAACTATCAGCCACCGGCTATGCATCCCGCCGATTGTAGGGTAATTCAGCATTAATTACCTCGATTTCTTGCCGTTCTAACTCATTGACCTCACGAATGTAGGAAGTTAAAATTTGCGCCAAGCGTCGATGATAAAAGCGATGCAAGCTGTAATTGACAGTAGCAGGGAAACCGCGCCGTTTTTTATGCCTTCCCCCCGCGCCAGGATCGAAAGTTTGAATACCATTGGCGATCGCCCATTCAATCGGCTTATAGTAGCACGCCTCGAAGTGCAAGCAATCGATTTCTTGAAAACTGCCCCAATAACGACCGTAGAGGCGATCGCCCTTCGTTAAACAAAATGACATCCCCATCGGTTGACGTTTATCTGCTGTATGGTAAGCCGCCACAAACAACACGCGATGACGATAACGGGCGTGTAACTGCTCGAAAAACTTCTTGGTCAAATACTTGCTACCCCACCAGCCGAATTTATCACAGGTATCGGCATAGAAATGATACATCTGCGGAAATAAAGACTTATGGATCTCATCTCCCGTATGAGTCACCAACTCTAAGCCTGCATTTGCTACGGCTTTGCGTTCGCGCTTAATGTTGCGGCGTTGGTTGGCGTTGAAGACTCCGAGATAATCGTCAAAAGTTGCAAAACCGAGATTTTGCCAGACATAGCTGTGGTGCAACCATGTTGTAAATCCGTGTCGTTCTAATGTGGGTCGCCATGTAGGATCGACATAGAGAAAATGACATCCAGAAATATTGTGGCGATCGCAAAAATGGTCGATTGCACTCACCATCAACGCCGTCATTTCATCCTCATCTTCCCCTGGCGCAACCAAAAACCGATAGCCTTCAGCAGGGGTAAAAGGTGTCATGCCTAAGAGTTTTGGATAGTACTCTACACCGATCCTCTGTGCTAGATCTGCCCATTGGTGGTCGAAGACAAACTCACCCTGACTGTGACCTTTAAGGTACATCGGGGCAGCTGCAACCAGCGTACGATCGCGCCATATAGTTAAATGATTGGGCAGCCATCCAGCCCTAGCCGTAGCACTACCAGAAGTTTCTAGATTATTCAACCACTCCCACTCCAAAAACGGAGTTGCTAGAGGTAATGCCAAAGCATCCCATGCCAACTGGGGAATTTCAGCGATCTTATTCGTCCAGGCAACAGAATATTGCGGTTTAAGTTGTTCCACCATTATTTAGGGAGTAGGGAGTAGGGGAAGAGAGCTGAGGGAGCTGAGGGAGCTGAGGGAGCTGTAGGGCGAAGCCCTTCTCGAAGAATGGGAGCTGAGGGAGCTGAGGGAGCAAAAAACAACTGTCAACTGTCAACTGATAACTGATAACTGATAACTGTTACTTAAGTTAATCTAACTATGGCGATCGTTGCAGGCGATAGTGGAGAAATACTTCTTGTGCTTCAACTTGAGCTGATAATAGTTCCAGTCGCGGCGCTAAATTTTCTGGGAAACCCATCCCTGCCACTGGGCTAGGGGCGTTTGTTCCTCCGAGGAGTAGAGGACAGACAGTCAACCACATCTCATCAATTAAATCAACTGCCAGCATCGCCGCCACCAACTCACCCCCACCGAGAACGGCTAAGCGTTTGATTCCCAAAGAGAATAACTGCTCTAAAGCAAATCTCCAGTTGATTGTCGGGAGTCGGGAGTCGGGAGTCGGGAGTCGGTAATTGGTAGTTGCTCCCTTCTCTTCCCCAGCTCCCCCAGCTCCCTGCTCCCCCACAATCACCCGCTCAAATTCCGATCGCCCCTGCCAAAACTTCGCCCCAGCCGCAGATGCGATCAACCAACGAGGTACGGGTTGGCGAAAAAATCGCCACTGAGGATCGAGGCTGGCACTAGCAGAAGCAAGAATCTGAATTGGTTGCGATCTTTGCTGATTTTGTAGTCTTTGATGCAGTAATTTAGCACTAGTTACGCTTAAGGTTGTGCCGTAAGCGCGAAGCGTACCAGCCCCAAATAGTGTGGCATCGGCAGCAGCTATTTGTTGTTCGAGATGGAATCGATCGCGCTGGGAGGAAAAACGGGCAGGCGATCGCCTCGCATCGGCAATCTTACCATCGGCACTCATTGCCAAGATAACTGTTGTATGGGGACGACTTCGATATCGAGCCACGATCTGCTACCTAGCTTTCAATACCAGTTTTAAACAATCGAGCGTGTTGGCAACCATAGAGGAGTAAAAAACACTGTCTCTACGCTGGCAAAATCTGCCGGAAGTTCTAGCGTAAAAAGTCACGCTTTAATTAATTTTGAGTTAATGTTTAAAGATAAAATATTTCTTATGATTAGCCAACGAATCTTTTTATACAACATATATGGTAGCAGCTAGAGCTTTTAGATATGCTGTGAAAATGTCGAAAGCATCAAGAACGTCATTGAGATCGGCATCCGCAAATCTTGAAATTTGTTTTGGATGATTTGTTAAATTAGACAAAGGTTTTGACGGAATTTGCTTGGCAGCGATCGCGTTTAATGGTATTTAAATGCTAAAACTAATCTATTTGCTAGCAAGCGATTACTAGAGGGTCTTGCATCTATTTTGAGGGAGCTTCCATGGCTAAGCCCAGTCAATCCTCATTTCGTCGTATCTTACTTGCAAGAATACTGCTGCTGACCGTACCAGTATTGTTGATTGGGGAAGCGGTGACTTTCAGGAAAGCACGTTCTAGCTTGCTAGAAACTGCGCGCTGGAATTTAACTGAAAGTGCGGTGAACAAGGGAGAAAATATCAGCAACGCGATCGCGGCACTGAAATCAAATCTGCTGCTGGCAAGTCAAACCACCGTCATCCGAACTGGTTCGCCGGCACAGGCTCGGGAGTTTCTCCAACAGTTAGCGTCAACGCTGCCAAATACTCAGTGCTTGCAGGTGACTGAGATCGACACGGGTAATTTGGTAGCCAGTACTTGTGGTAATACTCAAATTGCTTCTGCTAAAGCCGATCCTGCTTGGCAACGGCAGCAAAATCAAAAAATCTCACCTTTGATTCGCGTCCAGCCACTAGTCGAAATTGACGCGCGGCGATCGCTACAGCTATCGGCAGCACTAGACCCTCAACGCTCTCTGGGACAACTACAATTAGTTTTATCGGCTCCCGTATACAACAGTAGCGGGCGATTAACCTACAGCCTCAACGTATTATCGGCACTGCACAAAAGAGAACGCGATCGACCGGGATTGCTGGCTGGCTCCACCGTCGTGATCGATCGCAACGGCACGATCTTAGCCCACCCAATTGCTAACCGCATTGGACGCAACGTCGCGCAAGAGCAAGATGCAGGACAACTACAACATCTGCTCAAAAATGCGATCGCCGGACGCACGCGCCAAGATTTTATCCACTTGTCGTTCGATCGAAACGGTCCCGACCTGCTAGCTGGCTATAACGTCATTCCCAGTCCGATCGATCGAGCCAACGGATACTGGCTGATTTTAGCCGTTACCCGTCTGGATCATGCCCTCTACGGACTGCAAGAAATTAAAGTTATCCTTGTCGTACTGACCATCGGCTTGTTAGTAGCGACCTTAATCGCCGCACTACATATCATCCGCGATTTAGCAAGACCTTTAGAAAAACTACGGGACTACGCCCTCAACCTACAAAGCCACCACGCTGCCGAGCGAGTCCCGCACAATTTCAAAGTACGCGAGGTAGAACAGCTAGCAGAAGCCTTGGAAGCAATGCTAGGACGGCTAAATGCTTCGGCAGCAGAATTAGAAACCGCTTGGCAAGAAGCCCAGGCTTCCAACCAGATGAAAAGTGAATTCTTAGCCAATACCTCCCACGAGTTACGCACCCCTCTCAATGCCATCATCGGATGTATTCGCCTCGTCCGCGATGGCTGCTGCGACGATCGCACTGAAGAACTAGAGTTTTTGGCACGGGCTGATGAGGCAGCTATTCACTTATTAGGCATTATTAACGATTTGCTCGACATTGCCAGAATTGAAGCTGGTAAACTCTCAGTCGTTACAGAAGCGCTGGATTTACGGCAAGTCTTGCGAGAAGCGATCGACCTGCAAAAGGTACAAATTCAGCAAAAAGGGCTGCAATTGATCGCTACAGAGTGGCAAGAACCGCTGCTAGTTCATGCTGATGCTGCCAAACTTAAGCAAGTGCTGATCAATGTCATCGGTAACGCTGTCAAGTTCACCGATCGCGGCAGCATCAGTGTCAAACTAGAAATTACTGCCCAACCCGTACAAGATGGTAGTACTACATTTTGGGTCACTGTGGCTGTAGAGGATACGGGACTGGGAATCGACCCGGCTCAACAACACAAGCTCTTTCGCCCCTTTGTCATGGTCGATGGCACGACTACTCGCAAGCTAGGCGGGACTGGCTTAGGGTTGGCAATTTCCCGCAATTTAATTGAATTAATGGGGGGTCGCATTGCCCTCAGTAGCCCTGGTATCGGTCTAGGGACTACTGTAGAAATTAGCTTACCATTAGTCGATCCTTTACCGTCTCCTCCCAGCATGGAGACGCAGCTATCAGAGCGATCGCACTCCACCAACGACAACAATTTTGATTTAAACGAACAGAGAGCTTTACTGGAGGATGACTTGAGAGAGAGAATTATAGAAGAATCCAAAAGACTAGACTCCATTAGCTCCGTCAAAAGTCTACAAGTTGAGGAAAACATTAATGGTAGTGGGGTGACTTGTCTTTGACAGTGATCGGTTGACAGTTATCAGTTGTCGGCGATCGATGTAGAAACATTACATATTCAACTTGTGAATTCTGGTAAGTTCTATTGTGCTGTTTGTACCAATTGAGATTTTGTTGGTAGAGGATAACTCTGGTGACGTGCAGTTAACTAAATTGGCTTTAGAAGAAAGCAAAATGTCTGTAAACTTGCATGTAGTTGAGGACGGTGTAGAAGCATTAGCATTCTTGCGAAAAGAGGGAAAGTATGCTAATGCAAAACATCCAGATATCATCTTGCTCGATCTCAATCTACCTAAGAAGGATGGGCGAGAAGTGCTAGCAGAGATTAAAGCAGACCCAAACCTCAAGCGCATTCCTGCGATCGTGCTGACAGCTTCTCAAGCTGAGGCAGACATACTCAACGCTTACAATCTCAACGCTAATTGCTACATTACTAAGCCAGTTGACTTTGACCGCTTTGTCAAAATCGTGCAGTCGATTGAAAACTTTTGGTTCACCATCGTGAGGCTGCCGTAAACCCTGCACAGTCAACTATCAGTGGCTAGTGGTTAGTGGCTAGTGGCTAGTAATTGCGACTTACGACTTCTTCCCAGTATTCCAGCAAACTTCCGACTGCTGGACAAAATTGCTATCTTTGATAATAACCATAGATATTATTAAGAATAATTAAGAGAGGTATTGTGGCTCTATACGCTGAATTGCACCGCCACTTGGGGGGTTCGGTCGTGCCTCGCGTTCTCTGGCGCTACTTCCAGCGTCACGCTGACGACAAAATCGAGCGGTTTGCTGACTATGCTGCGTTTGAAGATTTCTATACCCGTCCCCGCAACACGTTGGACGAGTATTTAGAATTGCACACTTTAGTTGAGAGCGTGCAAACGATTGAGACTTTGCCTTACTTTGTCTATCGCTTGATTCGTGGGGCGTATATTTTTGAAAATTTGGCGTACTTAGAAATTCGCTACACGCCATATTTACGCACGTCAGAGCATTTAACTCAATCCCAACGGATCGAACAGATGGCGGAGATTGTTGACGTGGTAGGTAAAGCAAGCCAACTTTCCGAATATCCGATTGTCACTAGCCAAATTTTGTGTATGCATTCGCGGCTACCTTATGAGGTAAATCGGGCAATTGTGGACTTGGCTGCCCAAAAACGAGAGTATGTTTGTGCTGTGGATGTCGCTGGTGGAGACGGACATTATGCAGAACGCCTAGAAGAGTTCGTGCAATTGTATGCCTACGCGCGATCGCTTGGTTTAAATACTACGGGACACTTATATGAAACTCCCGCAGGTTGTTATCCCGAATTGTTACCCTATCTAATGCGGATCGGTCACGGTATCCAAATTCCCCTGCTACATCCCGAACTGTTACCAGAATTAGCCAGCAGACAGCAATGTTTAGAGGTTTGCCCTACCACTTATTTAAAGACGGGAACCTTACAGGACATGCGCCAGTTGAAGTTGGTATTCGACCGTTGTTTGGACGCTGGGGTAGATATTGCCATCTGCACGGATAATGCTGGATTGCATAACGTCCGGTTGCCATTTGAGTATGAAAATCTGCTGACGTTGGATATTATTGACTTTGACCAATTGCAAGCTTGTCAAGATGCAGCCTTCCGCCATGCCTTTGCTTGGCCCTATGGCGATCGCCCAGCATCTTTACTCAATGGTTTACTCAAGCCATCGTTACCAACTGAGGTGCTGGCAATGCAGGATTAAAATTGGTAACTGGTAATTGGTAGTTGGTAGTTGGTAGTTGGTTGATGGTTGTTTTTTCTTCCCCAGCTCCCTCAGCTCCGCGACTCTCTCTTCCCCCTGCTCCCTGCTCCCTAACTATGACAATCAACAATCAAGATACTGGAATTGCAAACATATTAGCAGCCAATACCGAACTGATACAACTTGCTGATGGAATGCTGTTTGATGAAGGACCAGTTTGGGACAAGCAGCATCAACAACTCATTTTTAGCGATACTGGGGCAAACGAACATAAATCTTGGAGTGAAACTCAAGGATTGCAAACTTACCGCAAACCCAGTTATCAGCCAAATGGTAATGTGCTTGATTCTGCGGGTAATCTTTATACTTGCGAACACGAAACGCGGGCAATAAGTATTACAGATAAAGACGATCGCCGGACAATTTTATGCGATCGCTTTCAAAATCGGCAGTTCAATTCACCGAATGATTTGGAAATTAAATCGGATGGGACGATCTGGTTTACCGATCCACCTTATGGTTTGGGCGATCGAACTAAAGAGATAGACTTTAATGGTGTGTTTCGCTACGAGCCAAATACTAAAGAATTAACAGTAGTTATTCAAGATTTGAGTATGCCGAATGGCATTGCTTTTTCTCCAGATGAAACCAAGCTATATGTAGGGAACTCAGCAGCAGGCGATCGCTATATTTGGGCTTTTACAGTTAACTCCGATGGTACTCTGTCTGGGGGAGAAAAGCTTTGTCAAATTGATAACAATGATTGGGGAGCTGATGGTGTTGATGTAGATGCCAATGGCAATATTTATGCCGGTTGCGGCGATGGCGTACATATTTTTTCTCCTACAGGTCTATTACTCGGTAAAATTTTAACCCCAAGCGCGATTTCTAATTTCGCCTTTGGTGAGGAAGATGGTAAAACTTTATTTATGACGAGCGAACACGCCTTGTATCAAATTGAATTATTAGTTGCAGGTGCAGTGCGGCGATGGTGAAATGTCTGTAGTTTTGTTATTGCTTTTTACAGTCGGTAGGCAATGCCCACCTTACGAAATTTCTTTGACGTAACGCGCTCTACGTAGATTTTAACAATTAACAATTAAATACGATTTCTATAGTCATGAAAATTTTCTTGGAAACTCCTAGACTAGTTCTCCGCCAATTTACGCCAGATGATGCCCAAAACTTATTAGATTTAGATAGCGACATTGAAGTTATTCGCTATGTAGATTTAGGTATCATTAAAGGGGGTGAACCTCTAGAGAAAAGTTACGAAGACTATCAAAATAATGTTCTACCCAAATGGCTGCAATATTATCAACAATACCCAGGTTATGGATTTTGGGCAGCAATTGAAAAATCTAGTCAAGAATTCATCGGTTGGTTTCATTTACGACCAGCGTTAGACCGTCCATTTAATGTCGATTCAGGAGTATTTCATGCTGATGAAATCGACTTAGGTTATCGTTTGCGTCGAGTTTCTTGGGGTAAAGGTTACGCAACTGAAGGGTCTCGCGCCCTTGTCTCAAAAGGCTTTAATGAATTAGGGACTCAGTGCATCGTATCTTCTGCATTAGCAGATAACAGAGCTTCTAGTCGCGTGATGGAAAAAGCAGGATTAAAGTTTGAATTGAAGTACGTTCACCCAGAGATCGATCGCGAAGTGGTGAAGTATAGTTTGAGAAATCCTCATAAAAAGTGGTAGGAATACACAAAATTGGTAGGGGCGTAAAATTTGGTAGGGGCGTAAAATTAGGCAGGGGCGTAAAATTTGGTAGGGGCGTAAAATCAGGTAGGGGCGTAAAATTTGGTAGGGGCGCACAGCTGTGCGCCCCTACTTTACGAAATCCTAATTTTTTTCAGCGTTTAGCACCATTACATCTAACCGTCACCTAAATTCTTAGGAATCTCTTTAGGAATTACCCAGTAATAAATTGTAGAACCACCAGGAGTCTGCAAGGTTTTTTCTGGTTTCCAATCGCCCATATCAAACGCATGAGACACAATACGAGTGCCAGGTTTGAGCTGTTTGAATAGCTGCGGTCTCAGCTTAACATTAAGTTCGGGTAACAAATAAAGCGTCACGACAGTTGCATCGCTGAAGTCGCTTTTAAACAGGTCTTGATTGAGAAACGTCACGCGGTCTGTTACGCCTGCCTTTTTCGCGTTTTCCTTTGCTTCTTTAATCCGTTCTGGGTTGATGTCTATCCCAACTGCCTTTTTCACTTGATATTTTTGTACAGCAGTAATTGGGATGCGTCCGTCGCCACTACCAAGGTCGTAGAGCGTATCATTTTTAGTCACCTTAGCAACTTTGAGCATTTCGTCTACCGTCTCTTGGGGTGTAGGTACGTAGACGACATCTGGTTCGCGGAGTGGTGCTTGCGTATCTTGAGCAATTGTTTGAGTGTGAGCGTTAGTCTGGGTAGTGAGACTGTAACCAGTTATTCCTAAGCCAACTATACCAATGCAGGCGATCGGTAGTAGGAACAAGCGTTGTCGGCGCATTATTTTCCTTTCCTGTAGCCGTTTCCGTATAACATAATGCCATGTTATAAGTCGTAAGTTGTAAGTCGTAAGTCGTAAGTCAGAAGACAATTGACGGTTGTTAGTGTTGGCAAACGCTCCGCTACACTGCGCGAACAAGGTTTTTGATGAGTAGCTGGTGACTAAAAGTCAGAAGTTAAAAGTTAAGAATCACAACTTCCACCAACTACCAACTATCAACTATCAACTACCAACCATCAATTAAATAAGTACGCCAAGATTGAATTTTAGCTTCATCAGTAGTTTGAGGAATTGCTAAACGCCAGGTTTTTCCCTCTTTCTGAAGTTGTAAATAGACCTCGAATGGATTGTTTTCTTGCGTTATCCGTCGTTGAGAGATTTGTAAGGTGCGATCGTAAATTCCGACAATTCGATATGCTGGTAAGTTACCGATTTTGAGCTGTTGCTGTTCTTGTATTCGCAGGCGATCGATTTCTAGTTTAAGTGGTGTAGACAGGTGGAGTTTCTGACTGATTTGTTGTTGTATTTGAGATAATTGAACTGCTAAAGCTTTTTGCACCAGTTGCTCGTTCGGTACTACGATTGGAGTGCTACTACATGCTGTCAGAAATATTAGCAAGATTCCAATTAAAACGAGCGGTAATTTTCGGCACATAGAACTTGCATTCGTGGGCGATAAGAGACAGCAACTCAATTGAACTCTAGGTGTATGGAACTTTCTAGAGTTAGTATAAACTGTGGATGACTCTATCGAGCAGTCAATTATGCAAAAAAGATCCCTTGGTTTAGACGATCGCCTCTACGATTACTTTCTATCTGTTTCTCTACGGGAACCAGAAGTTTTATATCAGTTGCGGCAAGAAACAGCTAATCATCCCGCAGCAATGATGCAAATTGCTCCCGAACAAGGTCAGTTTATGGCTTTACTAGTTCAATTGTTAGGAGCAAAAAAAACTTTAGAAATAGGAGTATTTACGGGTTATAGTTCTTTGTCTGTGGCTCTAGCGCTACCTGCTCATGGTAAGATAGTTGCTTGCGATGTGAGTAAAGAATACACAAATATAGCACGGCGTTATTGGCAGCAGGCTGGAGTTGCTAACAAAATAGATTTGCACTTAGCGCCAGCAATAGAGACACTAGATCGATTATTGGCATCGGGACAATCAGAATCTTTTGATTTTGCTTTTATCGATGCAGATAAAGAAAATTATGACTGCTATTACGAGCGATCGCTTCAATTAGTTCGTCCTGGTGGATTAATTGCAATTGATAACGTTCTCTGGGGTGGAGATGTGGCTAATTTTCAAGTTCAAAATCGAAGTACTCAGGCAATTCGAGCGCTCAATGAGAAATTACATCATGATGAAAGGGTAGCCTTAAGTGTAGTACCAATTGCTGATGGATTGACTTTAGCATTAAAGCGATAGCTTCAGAAAGTAGATTCAGCCTTTTTGGATTTACTTCTAGGTGCAATTCTCAGTAAAAAATTGTCCACTTCTGCTAAAAAGTCTCCGGCTGAATCACTCTTTACATTCCCCTTAGCGTAATCTTGTTCTGCTGCTATGGCTTCCTGCAACAGTTGCTCATGCTGTTGTTGTAAAAGTCTTTTGTGTAGAATTTCTAGCAACACTGCTTGCTCATCGATTGATAAAGCTTCTACCGTTTCGATCGCCTGCTGAAACTTAGAGGGTGTTTGAAAAGTGGGTTGGGTAGTAAAAAAGCTCACTCGGTGTAAGCTGCGAATAACTAGTACACAGCACCGAGAGAGCGACATGAGTAAAGCTTATCCCAGCAACTTGACTCTTGCCCAATATGAATTTCTGAGTGACATGATTCCAGAGCCTAAACTAGGTGGTCGTCCCCGTACAGTCAATATGTGGGAGATTTTCAACGCAATTTTCTA
>NZ_JTJC03000001.1:1081332-1126216 GCF_000817735.3 Scytonema millei VB511283
CCCAATATGAATTTCTGAGTGACATGATTCCAGAGCCTAAACTAGGTGGTCGTCCCCGTACAGTCAATATGTGGGAGATTTTCAACGCAATTTTCTATGTGTTGTGCGAAGGGGTACAATGGCGAGCACTACCGAGTGACTTTCCAGCATGGCAGACTGTATACACTTATTTCCGTAACTGGCGCATTGATGGGACATGGTTGAAGCTTCACGACAGCCTGCGAGAGTGGTTCAGAATCGAGCAGCAGCGTCATCCCAGTCCATCAGAAGCGATTATCGATAGCCAAAGTGTGAAAAGCACCGCGATGGTACATGAAGCGGTGGGCTATGATGCGGGCAAACAAATCAAAGGACGCAAGCGGTTTATGAGTGTCGATACTTTGGGGTTAGTATTGCGGGTATTGGTCACAGCCGCCAGTGTTGGAGAACGAGAGGGAGGTAAACAAGTACTCCAGAAGGTAAAACAGATGGGTAAAAAGGTGTCCCGTTTGACAACCATTTGGGTCGATGGCGGCTTTGACGGTACATCGTTCATGATGTGGGTGATGGACTTCTGCCGTTGGATTGTGCAAGTGGTGCTGCGACCAGAACAAACTAAGGGTTTCGTGTTGCTCAAAAAACGTTGGGTGGTGGAGCGCACTTTCGGCTGGCTAATGGGGTGTCGGCGATTAGTCAGAGACTATGAATTATTGCCCCAAACCTCCGAGACTTTTATCTACCTTGCCATGATCCGTATCATGGTTAGGCGGCTGGCATAAAATCTCACCCTTCAAAACTTTTCAAACATCCTCTNNNACCTCCGAGACTTTTATCTACCTTGCCATGATCCGTATCATGGTTAGGCGGCTGGCATAAAATCTCACCCTTCAAAACTTTTCAAACATCCTCTTAGAGGTGTTAAGTACCATAGATACAGATAAGTTACCAACTTCGTTAGGTCTGTTCTTAAGTGTAATCTATAAGATGCTGTTGTAGTACGGAAATCACCCAATGATTTTAGTTGAGGCAATTCTTCATGCGGTCGGGCTTTATAATTCTTCAAGAGTTAAATTTAAGCTTTATTATTTCTGCTTCTTCAGGAAGAAGGTAAAAATTGATAAACCCCTTTGAAAAAGCTTAAAAAGGGGGTTATGGGATCTATTCTTAGTGCGACCGCGCTTTTATTGTCCTCTCATTCTGGCTTTGTATTCTGCATAATAGTTGCTGAATTTCCAGAATTCGACAATTAGATGCCGCACGGAACGATAGCTTTTTTTAGCAAAATTGTAGGCTTGCTGTCTGTGGCTAACAGGTGCGCGATCGGTATTTTGATAAGAAGTTTCTCTCATGTTTTTCTCCTAAAAATAATCACAGTTTCTGACAAAATTAGCGGTAATATCTTTGCTCGATCCAAGAACGCATTTCTGCTTCAGAACCAAAACTTGTTGACTCATTTGTATTTGGATCGAATGCTTGCCACCATGTATTGCCTTGGCGATCGCGGCGTTGCTTTACTTGTAGTTCGTTGCTTTGAAATAACCAAGCAAATAAATGTTGCAAAAATCTGGTAATCTTGGCATAGTCCCTTGGCTTTGCCACAATAAATTTAGTTTGAGATTTACGGTCAGTTGTTTCATTTCCAGGGGAAATTAAGTAATCGCAATTAGCTTTCATAGTTTAAGGTAATTGAAAGTAAAAATAAGTCTTTGCTTTGCGGCACAAATCTAATCTAACAACTGTTAATTCTGATGACAAAGCAATCTATGCATAGTTGTATGAATAAAATCGATAGCTCGAAAATAAGGTAAGTTATGAATGGGTGGCACTAAGCTAAATTCTCAAATCGTTTATTATTGGAGCCATGCTTGAGCTTAACAATAGTCAGATCAAACTCTCCCAACTGCGAGCATTATTGGCAGTAGCCGAATATGGTAATTTTAGTGAAGCCGCTTTACGCTTGGACTTGTCTCAATCAGCAGTCAGCCACGCGATCGCATCATTAGAAGATGAATTAGGAATCTTATTATTCTCTCGCGGTCGGCAAGGCGCAATTCCCACCCCCGTAGGGGAACAGGTAATTGAATACGCTCGGCAAATCTTGCAGCTGTTGGAAGAGATGGTTGCCGCAGCAAAGTCAGAAAAAAGCTTGCAGAGTGGCACTGTCAGAGTTGCTTGTATACGGAGTGCAGCCACCCATATCTTACCGTCTGCGATCGCCCAGTTTCGCCGCCGCAGCCCAGGAATTGCGATCGACATCTTAGAACATTTCGACCACTTAGATGTAGAGCAAGCTATACGCGAAGGTCAGGCTGACGTTGGTTTTACCCACCTTCCCACCAGTGCAGAATTTGAGGCTTGGGAAATTTTGCGGGATGAATATGTCGCTCTACTACCACCGTCTGCTCATCTTAAGCAAAATCAGTGTACGTGGGAAGAACTATTTGCTTATCCATTAATTGTTCCTAGTACCAATAATGCGTGTTTTACCACGCTCCGCAACCACCTACTGAGCGCAGGTATTCGGATCGATAATCAGGTTGCTTACCAAGTTAACGAAGACTCTACATCTGTCAGTATGGTATTACAAGGTCTAGGCGCAACAATTATGCCACGGCTAGCAGCAGAACCAATCCCGTCAGCCTTACGGGTGTGTAGCTTACCAGTCCCCTTAGAAAGAGTCATTGGGGTCGCTGTATTAGCAAATACGCTGCTAACTCCAGCCGTGTTTTCCTTTTTAGACGTGCTACGCGGTGTCGCATCTCCTCCGGTGAAATGTGCGTAATTCAGTTATCAGTTATCAGTTATCAGTCAACCATTAACCGTCAACTACCAATGACTAATGACCGATAATACTAAAAACTTGTTGCTCTAACTTATCGCACGACTGGCGTACGAGTCTCAGTCCTTCATCTAGAGAAATTTCGCCTGTGGAGGTTTGGAATTCTTGCAGAAGTTCCGCTTCTGTAGTTTCATATTCACCGAGATCGGAGCGCATCTTCGTCAAAAAAGTTATTCCTTCACCGTCTTGAGTCGCAAATTCAAATATGGAGTCGAGATAATCCTTAACCTCCCGATTTTTCACTCCTTCGGTTACGGCTGCATAAAGCAAGTCGTTATCTAAATATTCAAATTCTGGTACGTCTAACCGATCGCCATTTAATTGAAAAGTCTTGACTCCTGCTTTCGGTCTGACGGTTAAATTCTCGCGTCTGACTCTCGCACCAGCATTACTCACTAAAGTTGCGATCGCCAATATGCGATCGGGATAGTTACTATCCGTACCGCGCAATTCGATCGTCCCAATCTTGTTAAGCCGGACGCGGTTCCATGCTGTTTTTAACAAGCTACCTCCCGCCTCAAAAAACAGGTGGCGTTCTACCCCAGCGCGATCCATTGCTGATAACCAAGCATGGTAGCGTGAAAACTGTAACTCGACTAATTCTTCCACATTGTGAACGTAAGGCTGAAGTCCTCCCACTGCTTGGAGATGGGTGTAAACTCCTTCCCAGCCGAAAATATCTCGTCCTCGGTAATGTACGGTATGCGCTGACACATTCATTCCCCGTCCTTCGTAAAACGGACAAGCGCGGGAAAGTGCGATGAGTGCAGCGTCTAAAGCTGTAGCTAGATTGAAGAGATTCAGGATTTCCGCTTGGGCTGCTGGCGTAGCGTCGTAAGATATCCCTATACGCGGATCGATCGCCCCTGGCGAGACTTCTAAATGTATGTGCGTACCCGTACACCTACCTGCGTGTAAGAAGCGATCGTAACCCACGGTACGCAGTTGAACGTGATACCATAGCTTATTACGAATTATCGGCATGACATGCAAGGGATAAGTAGACAAGGGATAGAGTCTCAAATCCAATTCTTGCCCCGCCTGAATTGCTATTTGCAGGTTACTTAAATACTCTTGAGCGAGTTGAGTTACCGAAGTGACAGGATTTGTATTAATTTCAACAATATGCTTAACCCATTCCGGTGCAAAACAATCTGGATTGCTGCCTTTTTCAGTTGCGATCGCCTGACAGCGCGATAAAAACTCATCGGCACGATGAGCAATTGCCCCAGTTTTATCGACGAGGAAAAACTCTTGTTCAAATCCGAGTCGCCGTATTGCTTCTGTCATGGCTAAAATCTCTGCAATTTAGTTTTCCACCTCTACTGCAATGATTTCACGATCGCTGATAATTTAAAGTATCTAAGAGATAGACTTTGGCTACCGAGCTAAAATATCTCTCTTACGGCGTAAATTTAACGCGCTCAATGATGTTAAGCCTAAGATATTAAGCCCAATATTCCGGCTGGCAAAGATCGATCGCTAGTGCGATTAAATTGGCAAAATCAATCTTGACAACTAACAACCAAAAACGTGTTTGTTCTCGCTGTCTTTGGCTACCCCCAAAAAAGGCAATTCGCCAAACTGTAGCAGCTAGAGGTAGCCAGGGATAAGTTTTTCTCAGCAGTCGGAACCACAGAGGACAAAATTGGTTTGGCATCGGTGTTATGAAGAAGGCAGAAGTACGGAGGCAGAGAGCAGAAGGGCATGGTATTATCACATCCAGATTCGCATAATATCGAACGTTCGTTATTCAAAAAGTCAGACAAAAGCGATCGCCTGTACGTTTAATTCCTGTCGCCACTGCGATACAGGTTTTTCCCAAGCCTCTTCCCATTTTTGAGCAATAAAGGGTTTTGCAGACATACCCATTTTCCAACCTTGAGCGATGGCTTGGAGTAGTTGGGGTAGTTCCTCTGGATGCATCAGCGTGGTACTAACTAAAGCATTAGCAATCAACATACCAGCCAAAGGCAACCGAAATTGTGCCAAGTAAAATGCTTGCAAACCAATTTCAGCAATTTCTGACGTACCAAAACCTGTAACAACGTGCCAAATATCGTGAGTCTGCTGCCAACGATATTCAATGTAGCTGGTATCGGCATCTATTTGTACTTCGGGATCGATGCGATCGAATCCTTGTTGTTTCAAACTAGAAGCGTAAGCGTAGCCAAGAGAATCTTGAGGATATCGCAACAGCGCGTCAAGATCGTGAGCTGGAGCAATGTAGCGTTCTTTTAACATTGCTGCTACTTCTGGATTTGCCTTCATTGCCTCTGCTGCTAACTCAAAAGCACGACTGTGTATCAAGCAGTGGCTTAATTCATCAACAGTATCTAAATTTTCTGGCTCGAAAAGTAGGAAGAAGAAGGCTTTCATTGCCTTGAGAAATCGAAGGTGATGCGAAATGCTTTTCCAGGTTTGAGAACTGAGGGATTGCATAGTTGTATCTCCTTGTGGAGACGTTAGCTGTAACGCCTCTACGATAGAATATGAATAATGTTCATATTTATAAAATACGAACATCGTTCATGTTTTGTCAAGTATAGATGGCAATAAATTCTCAAAAAAATGCTCGAATGCGGCGAAAACCCCAGCAGGCGCGGAGTCAAGAGCGAGTCGATCGCATATTGCATGTAGCAGAGCAGATGTTTATTGAATCAGGGTATCAGGATACAACCACAAGAGCGATCGCTTCCCGTGCTGAAATTCCTGTAGGTTCGCTGTATCAGTTCTTTCCCGACAAAGCTGCAATTTTGAAAGCATTAGCAGCAAAATACATAGAACAGGAACGACAGATATTTGCCGACTTGCATACTGAAGAGGCGATCGCATTACCATTATCTGTATATGTAGAAAGAGTTCTCGACACATACGATCGCTTTTATAGTAACAATCCTGGTTATCGAATTGTCTTCGAGCAGTTATTGAAGGCAATGCCAGAAGTTCCACTTTCGATGTATGAAGAGATGGAAATACCCCTTACCGCTGAGTTGCAAAAATTTCTAGCGCGGAGAAAACCAAGTTTAGATCCGGCGCAGTGCGAGTTAATTGCCACTATTTCTGTAGAAGTTGTTGGGACTTTGCAGTGGCTATCTTTGCATCGAAATGAGGCATTCCGTAGTAAGGTTATAGGCGAGACCAAGAAATTGATCTTGAGCTATTTAAAGTTATATTTAGATGAATAAAATAATAAATAGCTTAAGATTGTTTCCTCGTCATTTCAAATAAATGTTGAGCATTTTGTCCCAAAAAAGCATCAAATAACACTTTCTTTCCTGATGCTTCTACTGGGTAGCGTTCGGCAATTTCGTAATAAGCATAAGTCCAAGGAATTTGAATCAATTTCCCAGTCACATCATCTATGACTGTCACCATCTCTTTCACTGCATGGGTTGCAGTCTGACGCAAACCAACTTCTAAGCTACCTTCAATTTGGGCTTTCATCGGCACTCCCAAAGTAGCTAAGCCGTTAGCTGTAGTCTCTATATCTGGATATTGTAGAGCGTGCTGGCGGTTGACGTAGCCAGTGAAATGATTGACTGCATATCCATGTAATAATACCCAAGCTCCATATTGGGTAACTCGATTAACTGCTTCTACCACAGATTGTTTGGGAGGCGACCAAGGACGGGTGAATACGCCTTGGAGTCGATCTATAATCAGCTCTATGTCGATTGGTTTCGTTGGATTAGTAGGCATTGCCAACCCTACAGAGGCATCGCTGACAGATTGGTAAATGAGAGATGCGATCGCCTCTGGTAATTCTTCTACAATCAATTCACTGATGAATAGTTTGGGTAGATCGAACTGTTCCTGCTCTGGGTGTTGATAGTGGCGAGCATATAAATTCTGTGCGGGAAAAACATATTCTCCCGCTACCTTATATCCTAAAGTCTCGGCAACACTTGCTAAATACTCAATGCCTAAATTCTGCGTTCCTTCAGGTGTATCAATATTTAACCGCAGCGAACGAAAGGCAATATGGTCGTTAGCAACCGTACCACCTGCTTGTAAAATCATTTGTTCGTAAACTTGAGCGTAGCTGACTCTAGCACGGTATTGTTGCCAGAGTCGATCCCAAAGATGAAGGGCAATTTCAGTTTGCATAGCGCGATGTAAGTCGTAAGTCGTAAGTCGTAAGTTGAGATTCACTGATAACTGATAACTGATAACTGACAACTGATAACTGTCAACCGTTTCCTCACAAGTTCCTCAAATTCTATTTCTATATTAAATATCAAGTCATCTGAGTCATCTGTGAATGACGGTAGTGTGACTGGTAGATGCTACGCCTTTGCGCTGATAGAGTTCCGCACGTTCTATGGTGGTGAGTGCGGAACTTTTTTATAATTTGTCATTAGTCATTAGTCATTAGTCATTTGTTATGGTGATAGTAAGAGCCAAATTTTGGCTTTTGACTTTTGACTTTTGACTTTTAACTTTGTACATATTTGTTCAACTAACTTCATTCGGTTGAAACAAACTCACAAGATTCTCAACTTTTCTACTTAGTGTAAAAGTAGACATATTCCGGGGAGAGTCTGATATGGAAAGCTTCGATTTTGTCATTATGGGAGCTGGACTAGGAGGACTGTCAGCTGCCGCTTGTTTGACTCGACAAGGATATCGAGTAGCAGTTTTAGAGCAGCATTACTTAGCGGGAGGATGCTGTCATACATTTGATTATGGGGAATATAGATTTTGTGCGGACGTTCACTATATTTCTCAGTGTGGATCGGGTCAGGCGATCGCGCAATTTCTCAATTACATCGAGCGGGATGTCCCCTTTGTTTCCCTCAACCCTGATTGCATCGATCGCGTCATTGCTCCAGAAATTGACTTTAAAATTCCTCTAGGTTGGGAAAATTTGCGTCAGCGTTTGCTCTCAACTTTTCTAGAGCAAGCCACGCCAATTAATCGCTATTGTGACGAGATTAAGCAAGTACACCAAGAGATTCGCAGCCTAGTTCAAGAAGTCCGCTGGTACAATCGCCATCTCTCAGATTGGCTGAAGTTACCCAAGTATTGGAATTTATTTGTGAGGCGAAATTGGACGCTACAAGATCTCTACAATCATGTTGGTTTGTCACCTGCACTGCAAACGATATTAGCAGGACAGAGCGGAGACTATGCTTTGCCACCCGAGGAAATTGCGCTGTTTACTCATACTTCTTTAGTATGGGATTACTCGGAAGGAGCCTATTACCCTCAGCATCACTTCAAACACTTGGTTGATGAGATTGTTGCAGCCATTACCTCTGGTGGTAGCGTCGTGCAATTTTCAACTCCCGTAGAATATATCGAAGTTGAAGACCGTCAAGTCCAAAAAGTCATTGCTGGAGGTAGAACTTATCAGGCTACTCGTGCTTATATCAGCGACCTAGACCCCAAGTTAACTTTACAGTTAATGCGGGAAACTGTCGAAGAATTAAGTAACCGGGAGCGTCAACGCCTGACTGGTTACGAATATTCTGCTAGTGCTTTTAATATTTATTTAGGTTTAGATAGCCGCTTCGAGCCAGAAAAATATGGGATTGGCAATTGGAATATTTGGTATTATCCCAATGGCGATTTAAATCAAGCCTATCGCCAACAATTGCTGGGTGACTTACACCATCCTTGGATTTTTCTTTCTTGTCCTACGATGAAATCTCCAGCAGGTGGTATGGCTCCGCTAGGACATCACGTATTAGAAATTGCTACTGTGTGTCCCTACGAACCGTTTAAACAGTTGCACTCAACAGATCTTAAAGCTTATAAGGCGAAAAAACGGCAATTTTATCAAGAAATGATGACAAGCGTGCGAGATTTAATTCCTGATGTAAATGCTTATACTCGGATGAAGATTTCTGGAACTCCCACTACCAGCGAATACTATCTCGGACAACCACAGGGAAACATTTACGGTGCGAAGTTAATCCCCAAGCAAGTCGGTTTAAATCGTTTGGGATATACAACTGAATTGCCAAATCTTTTCTTCGTCGGTGCTAGTGCTGGATATCCCAGTGTCCCAGGTGTCATTGGCAATGGTATGGATGTGGTTGAATTAATTACAGGTCAATCGGTCTGGAATCGAGCTAA
Organism: Scytonema millei VB511283; assembly: GCF_000817735.3. Taxonomy (NCBI): domain Bacteria; kingdom Bacillati; phylum Cyanobacteriota; class Cyanophyceae; order Nostocales; family Scytonemataceae; genus Scytonema; species Scytonema millei. The sequence continues at coordinate 1,090,235 of NZ_JTJC03000001.1, forward strand.
CGCTTCTGAACTATTAATTAAAAGATAGTTTATCTCTCCTGGGTTGTTAGCTGTTAGCAGGGAGAATGGACACAGTGACCAGTTGTCAGTTATCAGTGACTAGTTGTCAGATACTAGTTACCAAGGTTTTTAGTTGCGATCGCCAGTTATTGTCGAACTGGTCGCTGTCCTAACCTCTAACCCCTAAACCCGATATATGAGCATCAGTAAGCAAGGAAAAATAATTGCTCTTTGGATAGTATTTCTATTCGGAACAGTTTTTCACACGCAGTTGGCTTTAATGCCGCTGCTGTATGGTGAAAATGTAGTGATGCTTAATACTCAGGGAAAAATGCCTGTATTCGAGTCATGGTTAATGTTAGGCATGTTTATCTTACCAGCGATCGCAATTGTAGTGACTGCATTTAATAATTCGAGACGATACAGACTCATACATTTTTGCATGACAGTTCTGTTCACTGTCATAAATTTTATTCACATTGTCTTCGATCTATCAGTGCAACCGATCGTTTGGCATCAAATTGTTTCGATCGTCTTGTTATTTGTGAATGGGCTATTGTTAAATATTGTTTCTTTGCAATGGTTGCGAGAGCGAGATAAAAGTCCTAAACTTCGCAAGAAAGTGACTGTTAAAGCAGTCAAAAATCCCTAGTTGTAAAATTTGAAAATCAAAGCCTAAAAAGCTACTTGTTTTTGTGAGTATAGACGATCGCAATAGAGCATCCAACCCAATCCAAATAAACTCGATAGAGAACCTGCGATCGCAGCTTTGACACCCCATCCCACGGGTCCCAGCCAATCATTAATTTCGTTTAAAATCGCCGTACTAACTTTAGCAACGACATAGGCTGTCCCCACCGCGCCAATAGTAACCATACCTAACTCAGCCAAAATTTCTAATAGATTTTTCTGTGATAGATCTTCCTCAAAATAGATTTTCCAAATTAAGGTGTACATGCCAATATCAGCAGCAGTTAAGACAAACTGTTTTGGCATTTCTGCGCCTGGAGAAGGGAGAGCTGACACAGCGCCACCACTAGCAGCATAACCCGCGATCGCTAAAACAGCTTCGATTCTCTTTTTACCTTGTAGATCCATGATTATCTCCTTGATGATTGGTAATTGGTCAGAGATCGGATTGTGTCCTCATCCCATCCTAAATTGCTTTCATTACTGTTTAATATTAGCTAGAGCGATCCGATCGCATTCCTGCTTGTATGGGGTCAAATCCTGGGGGAAAGTGAGTGGTATCGGGGTCGTAATCTGCTTCGCGTAAGTCTGCTGTTTCTAGTTTGGCGTGACGTAAATCTGTACCAATCAAAATTGCTCCGCGCAAATTGGCTCCGCTGAGATTAGCTTCGTTGAGGTTAGCATAGCTGAGGTCTACTCCTCTTAAGTTAGCGCCGCTTAAGTCGGCTCCACTTAGTTCGGCATAACTTAAGTCTGCACCCTTCAAATCGGCAGCTTTAAGGTCAACTGCGCTTAGTTCTATACTTGTAAAGTCGCGTTTTCCAGCCGCATATTGGTTTAAAAGTTCGGCTGTATTGACAATTGGGTTGGGGATGACTTCAGACATGGACTAATCTCACAGTTGTATAGTTAAAGGTTTTATTTCTATTTTAAAGGCAAAAAGAATAGTTGGTAATTTTGTAGTTCGGTATAATTTTGTCACGCAAAGACGCAGAGGCGCAAAGGGTAATTAGTGCTTTTGCAATTTGACAGGGAAATGCAAGCCAATCGATTTATATTATGTGTTGTTTAAATAGAACTTATGATGATAATTCGTGCTGAAGCTGTTGAAGATTATACTAATATTTTTAAGGCAAATAAACTTGCATTTGGGCGAGAAGATGAAGCAAGATTGGTTGATAATGTTCGTCAATTAGCTAATTTTAACCCCAAGTTATCTTTAGTAGCAATTGCAGGCGATCGCCTTGTCGGGCATATTTTATTTAGCGAAATTGCGATCGCCAGTCCTCAAGGTGAGTTTACAGCATTGGCTTTGGCTCCATTAGCGGTTCTGCCTCAGTTTCAAAATCAAGGTGTCGGTTCTCAACTGGTGAGAGCAGGATTGAAACAGTGTCAGATTTTAGGATACAAAATTGTGATAGTTCTGGGTCATCCAATCTTCTACAGTCGCTTTGGTTTTGTACCTGCGATAAATAAAGGATTGCGATCGCCTTTTTCAGTTCCAGATGAGGTATTTATGGTACTGGAACTCGTACCTGAGGCATTAACTGGAATTAGCGGTATGGTGAAGTATTCATCTCCATTCGACCATGTTTAAAACGATAGCAGCAAACGTGAAATATAGATTTTGCCTAGTTTCTAGACTTGCTTAAATTCCGTGGCTTTTGCCGATGACCCAATGACGGCGGAAAAAACGCGATAAAGTCGATTCTTCTAAGGATAAATAAATCGGACGACCGTGGGGACAGGTGCGGGGGTTACGGGTGCGCTGCCACTGGTTGAGTAGCGTTTGCATTTCTTCTAAACTCAAAGGCGTACCGTTACGGATGGCACAGCGACAAGCAGTCGCTACTTGAGCCGCTTGTAAGTCTCCACCCAAGCTTAATTCTACTAAAGCATCGGCGCAGTCATCGCGCTGTACTAGCATTGCCGGGGCGCTGCGGACTGCCCACAAGCGATCGCCAAACGGTTCGACTTCTAAGTTCAACCGTTGCAATTGAGCTATTTGAGCCAGCGACAGATGATTCAGAATTACTGGCGGTTCTAGGGGGATGAGTTGCCAGCGATCGCAGAGTTGCTCGTACAAGACTCGCTCGTGGGCGATGTGCTGTTCTACCAACCACATACCACCAGGATGTTCTACCAAAATATACATATTGTGTACCTGGGCGATCGCTTTGAGATAATGGTAATTGGTAGTTGGTAGTTGGTAGTTGGTAGTTGCTCCCTCAGCTCCCTCAGCTCCCTCAGCCTCCTCAGCTCTCTTTTCCCGACTCCCGTTTTCTGCGATCGCCCGACTCGTACCATATACGCCTTTTTCTTCCGCGACTTTAATCAGTTGAGTGACTCGTGTATGATGAGCCGAGTCAGACACGCTGTTACTATTGAGGCGCAGTATTTGTTCTATAGCGCCTGTCGTGTGTTCTTGCCAATGACTCAGATGATGTAGGTAAATTTCGGTTTTCGCTGGCTGACGGTTCCAATCGATCTGCCACGGCGCAACTCGCAAATGGAGAAAACAAACTGGATAGCGATCGCGGGGTAAAGTCCGTGCCATCGCTGAAAAGATCGTTTGTTCCAATTCTGCAAACTTCACCATTCTACCGTTCACCGCCACCCTCACCCAATCTGAACGATGACGATGACAGCGATCCGGTAAACCCAAAACCAATTGAAGAAATGAGTGGTGAGAATTCGGAATTCGGAATGCAGAATTCAGAATGAATTTTGAATTTTGAGTTGTTTCCTCAGCTCTCTTCCCCCCTGCTCCCTGCACCGAAGCGCTCCCTGCTCCCTCAAAAGGAGTCGGCACTTCAACCTTAAGATACTGCAAATCGTTCAAACTGACTTGGCGCAGCATTTGTGGTATTAAGTGCTGGGTAGTAGCTCCAGGGGAGAGGGTAAACCACTCGCGATCGTCTTGCCAGACTTGCCAGGTGACGTGAGGATGACACAGGGCAATTTGCTGAATTGTATTTTGGATCGCTCTGATTTGTTGACTGAGAGAAGGCATTCCCTGACGGCGTTCTGCCCAAGTTGCGAATAAATTGGAGACGGTGACGACTGTACCAGGAGCGATCGCCACTGTTTCTGTCTCTATCGCTTCGCCGCGATCGCAGTATTTCACGCGCCATCCCTCGCCAGCCTCGGCAGCACGGCTGAAAATTTCTAATTCAGCAAGTTGAGCCAGACTATGCAACGCCTCGCCACGAAACCCCAAACTTGTAACCTGCCACAAATCTTCACAATTGCGTATTTTGCTGGTGCTATGGGCAGTAGCACACGCTTGTAAATTCTCCAAATCCATGCCACAACCATTATCGGCAATGCGAACGCGCCACTGTTGCGGATAAAGGTAAATAACTATTCGCGTTGCTCCAGCATCCAAGGAGTTTTCTGCCAGTTCCCGCACGACAGCAGCCAGAGAATCAATGACTTCTCCAGCAGCAATGAGATGCACGACTTCAGTAGGTAAAGGTAAAATCCCAGGTGTCATAAGATCTAGTCTAATGGAGCGCTTGGTGACAGCGAGCAGTTGTCAGTTATCAGTTATCAGTGGCGATGAGAGCTAGTGGCGAGATTCTTTATCTAGTTACCAGTCACCAGTCACTACTGACTTTTTATAAACATTTTCTAGGATTTACGATTGATGGTGACGAAATGTGGTTCCATTACTGTAGATAAGTGTTGCAACAGAGATTGCAACAAATTTTACCTGCAAATACTTACAAATATTTAAACAATTGAGAGTGGTAAGCCTATGGCTGAGTGTCACTTTTTGAGTCTGCTAGTCTATCTTTCGTAGGATATTTTGAACGTTCTTTCTAGAGAAAGATCGTTTCAAGTTGTGTTTGTTGGTAAATTACAAAACAATGCAATTTGGAAGGAATTTATTATGAGTAACAATCCTTTAGGGGGTGTGATTCCGCCACAACCACCTATTGATGCTCAATCAAATGCTCACGCGCTAAAATCTCGTTTAGAATGGGGCGAACCTGCTTTCACAGTTATTGACGTGCGTAACCGCGAGGCTTTCAACGACGGTCATATCATGGGTGCTATGACAATGCCAATAGAACAATTGGTAGAGCGAGCAAAGCCTGCTTTGGCTACAACTAGAGACATATATCTATATGGCGAAACCGACGAGCAAACGGCTGAGGCAGCTCAACAACTTCGCAACGCAGGGTTCGAGCATGTGTCAGAACTCAAAGGTGGATTACCAGCATGGAAGGCGATTGGTGGTCCAACAGAAGGTATAGTCGAATCGCAAACCCCTCCTGGTGCTGATGATTATAATGTTGTTGCCCGCGTGCAAAATCATCTAGAAACTCAACAAAAAGACGTGTAATTTATTTGCTTGCCGAGCGATCGCGTTAAGCAATCTAGGGAATAAAAACACTCCCACTCCAAAATTGTTCTGGGGTGGGATATTTATCTTCAGGTTGGCAACCGTTTACCAGCGAGAACGCAGTCTCCTTAGACGATCGATCGCGTGGTACAAAATTGGCGATCGCGGCTCTTAAAATGCTCTACAGTAAAATGCATTGATGCAATTGATACTAGGAGTCGCGATCGTGCCAGCAGCAGTAGGAGTCATTGAAACTTTGGGTTTTCCAGCAGTGCTAGCCGCAGCAGATGCAATGGTGAAAGCAGGCGAAGTCACCCTCGTTTACTATGGGATTGCCGAAAAAGGAGAGTTTTTAGTCGCGGTTCGCGGTAAAGTAGCAGAGGTAAATCGATCTGTAGAAGCAGGAATTGCAGCTGCAAAAGAAGTGTTTGGCGCTCAAGTCATCGCTCACTACATCATTCCTAACCCGACAGAAAACATAGAAACGGTATTACCAATTCAATACACTCAAAAAGTGGAGCAGTTCCGAACGTTTTAAGGCGACTGGCGATGAAAGTAAGGATGCGATCGCCTGTCAGAGCTTATTGTCAAAATTAGGAATAAATATCTATTGACAAATGAGAACTGACACAAAGTGCTTTCGCTCTGTCAAAATATAGGATGAGCATTTATAGAATGTATTTCTTAAGCTCTATACTTTAAATTCTTGCCACGATCTATATTGGGGAGATAGCAGTGCCACAGGCAGTTGGATCGATTGAAACGAAAGGTTTTCCTGCTGTGCTAGCCGCAGCAGATGCGATGGTTAAAGCCGGAAGAGTAACTTTAGTTGGTTATATTCGAGTTGGTAGCGCTCGTTTCAATGTTAACGTGCGGGGTGATGTCCAAGAGGTCAAAACCGCTGTTGCCGCAGGAATTGAGGCAATAGAAAATGTATACGGAGGCACGCTTGAATCTTGGGTGATCATTCCGCGCCCGCACGAAAACGTAGAAGTTGTACTACCCATCGGCTTTACAGATGAAGTCCAGCGCTTCCGCGACTCAGTGGAACGACCGATAATTCAAAGATAGGGAGCAGGGAGCAGGGAGCAGGGGGAAGAGAGCGATCGGGAGCTGAGGGAGCGATCGGGAGCTGAGGGAGCGATCGGGAGCTGAGGGAGAAAGAAATTTAAAATCTCCACACCCCACACCCCACACCCCACACCCCACACCCCACACCCCACACCCCACACCCTTTCTTGATTGATAACTGTTCCCTACTCCCTCTTTTTGTGACTCGGATTTCAATTATTATTCCCACGTTGAATGAAGCAGGCTGTATTGGACGTACTCTGCGACAGCTAAGCATACTCGATCCTCCAGCGTGGGAGGTGTTAGTTGTCGATGCTGGTAGTGAAGATGGTACGGTTGCGATCGCTCAAGCTGCGGGAGTGCAAGTTTTATTCTGTACCGATCGAGGGCGTGCAATTCAAATGAACCAGGGGGCAAAAGCTGCCACTGGAGAAATTCTTTGTTTCATCCATGCCGATACTTGGGTTCCAGACGATCTCGTCGAGATAATCGAGCAGACTTTGGCAGATCCTGGAGTTGCAGGTGGGGGTTTTGTTTCCCTCATGGCAGGTTCCTCCAAAACTCGTTGGTTGATGTCTCTGCACAATTTTCTCAAAACTTATTACGCGCCGTTACTATTTCGTCCCCACTTATTTTTTCAGGGTTTGAGGTTACTATTTGGCGATCAGGCGATTTTCTGTCGTCGAACTGATTTTTGGCAATGTAGTGGCTTCGATCGCACTCTGACAATTATGGAAGAAGCCGATTTCTGCTTGAAATTAGTGCGGCAAGGGCGCATCCGGCAAGTCAATCGCATCGTTCAAAGTAGCGATCGCCGTGTTGCCCGTTGGGGATTCTGGAAAGCAACAGCAATATATCTATATATTGGTTTTTTGTGGGGGTTTGGTATTTCCCCCACATATTTAAAGCGACTGTATCGGGATATTCGGTAAGTGGTCATTTGTCATACCCTTCGGGAAGGGCTTCGCCCTATGTCATTTTTCATTTGTTGTTAGTTGACATCTGACAGTTGACTGCTTCACTAATAGTTAGTAGTTAATGAATTCTTACCTGTATACTGTGATCTCTTCTCTCCCTCAGCTTCCTCAGCTCCCTCAGCTCCCTCAGCTCTCTTCCTCCGTCCAGTCATAACCATTTCTACTCTAGTAGGGGCTGAGACTAAACCTCGCCGCATGGGACGTACGGGGCGGTTGTTGGCTAGCGAGAGTTCTAAGTTAGATAAGATGGTAGCCAAGACGAGTTTCATCTCAAACAGAGCAAAAGCTGCACCAATACAGCGCCGCACGCCGCCACCGAAGGGTAAGTACTCGTAAGGAGAAAATTGCCGTTCTAGGAAGCGTTCTGGCTTAAATTGCTTTGGTTCGGGGTAAAGGTCTGGGCGATGATGGGCGAGATAAATGCTACCTACTAATACCGTACCTGGTTCTAACTGTTGTCCTAAGAGAGTAACGGGCGATCGCACGACTCTAGGAAAAGTGAGCATTCCGATTGGATAGATCCGCAGGGTTTCGGAACAGACGGCGTTGAGATAGGGTAGTCGCACGATCGCGTTATGGTCTGGTGTATCGCCTAGACTATCGAGTTCTGCCAGCAACTTTTGCCGGACTTCAGGCAGTTTGTGAATCCAATATAATGCCCATGTCAAAGCTGTAGCCGTGGTTTCGTGACCTGCAACTAGCAAAGTTATCAACTCATCGCGTAATTCCTCATCTTTCATTGGTTCTCCGGCTTCATCCCGCGCCGCCATTAGTAAGCTAAGGATATCGGTACGCGCGGGATCGGGGTTGGCGCGACGTGCTTCTATTTCAGTTTGGAGGATTTGGTTGAGGTGCTGTTTTTGACGTAAAAACTTCCGCCACGGACTCCACGCACCAAGATCTCGTTGTAAGAAGGGAAAGAATAGTTGGCTGGCTTTGAGGGGCGAGTTCGTTAACTCCAGCATATCGTAGAGGAGTTTTTCAATCTGTTGATAGGATTCTCCTTCTCTCAAGCCGAAAACAGCCTGCAAAATGACGTTGAAGGAAATGGCTTGCATGGAATCACGCATGGAGAAAGGCTGATTCGGGTTCCATCGGCTGATAACTTGTTGGGTAATCTCGGTAATGATGTCACCGTATGCCTTCATTCGATCGCCATGAAAAGGAGGAACCATCAGTTGGCGATGGCGGCGGTGGCGATCGCCACTTTGCATCATGACTCCAGAATTTCCTAATAATGGAGTCAGAATTTCGTTCATTTCTCCAGGTGCATCGAACTGCTTGTAAGTATCGTTGGTTAATATTTCCTGTAACAGTTGGGGACTGTTGACGTAAACAAGGGGACGATAATTTAAACCTACCTTGAGGGTAAACCAGTCACCATAACGTTGAGCGCAAGACTCCATTAAAGCAAAGGGATTAGCAATCCACTGTATCAGTTGAACGAGCGGTGGAGTTTTTGGACCTTGGGGTAGGAACATAATTTCTGTCTCTAAATCTCTTTCTAAATCTTTTTTATTGTTACGCCAGCCTTAAGTAGTCAAAATATAGATACTGCATTACTGAAAATAATCTACCGCAAGCAGATGTAGAGTCAACCGCGATCGCCTTAAACTTTCCTAGCGTTTTCTCGTTGGCGATCGCTATGGTGGATATTTATATTCTCGATTTGTTTGTCATTGGGGTACTACTGCTAGCAGTCACCCTTGGTTCGGGTTGGATTTCCCGCTTACCTTTTTCTTTTGCCCTCATTTACTTAGTTGTAGGAATTATTCTCGGTCCCTACGGCTTCAAACTCATTCAAGTACAACCAAATACAGAGTTTTTGCAACGGCTGACCGAATTTGTCGTGATTGTCTCGGTGTTCAGTTGCGGCTTAAAAATGAACCGTCCCTTACAATTGCGAGCATGGCAAATTACAGCCAGATTGATCGGGTTGCTCATGCCCATTTCAATTGTAGCGCTGGCAGCAGTAGGACATTGGTTATTGGGGATGAATTGGGGTGCAGCCGTGTTACTGGGTGCAATTCTCGCCCCTACCGATCCCGTATTAGCTTCAGAAGTACAGCTAGCAGACATTGACGATGAGGATGAATTACGTTTTGGTCTGACTTCCGAAGGAGGTTTGAATGACGCACTGGCATTTCCCTTTGTCTATTTTGGCTTGCATTTATTCAAAGACCCCAATTTAGATAACTGGTTTAAACAATGGGTAGCCGTAGATTTAATTTGGGCGATCGCATCTGGCATTGTGATGGGAATTGCCGTAGCTAAAGCTATTACTTGGCTCGATCGCAAGCTACAAAAACGTCGTCCTGCTGATGTTTTGATGGAGGATTTTGTTGCTCTAGGAACGATCTTGATTACCTATTCCTTGACAGAAATTGTTAATGGTTATGGATTTATTGCTGTATTTGTAGCGGGGTTAGTCGTCCAGCGAAATTACGCAGACGATCCAGAAAAACGCGAATCCGAACTAGAATTCGTCGAACGAATTGAAAAGTTAATGGAAGTCGGAACAATTCTGTTACTGGGGTCGCTGTTGAGAATGCAACCCTTGTGGCAATATCTCGGAAATTCACTGATTGTGGCAGGTTTATTACTCTTTGTCATCCGTCCCGTAGGAGCATGGATTAGCACGATTGCAACAAATCCTCCGGTAGAATGCGATCGCCGTCGCTTGCATCCTGCCAGTCGGTGGTTATTTGGTTGGTTTGGTATTCGCGGTGTTGGTTCTTTGTACTATCTCTTCTACGCTTTTGGTGAAGGTTTAAAAGACAGTGCGGCAGAACAAATTGCCTGGATTACTTTCACGACAATCGTTATTTCTGTCGTTTTACATGGAATTAGTGCCACACCTTTAATGAATTGGTACGAGCGTAGAATCAGAGGGAAAAGCAGACGAGCAAAACACGCAACTCTACCCGAACAAAGCGAGTAAATACTGCGTAGAGACGGATCGCGGTCCGTCTCTACATCCGTGCTATTTTGCAATTTTTTCCAGTAAACCTTTTGTCTTATCTTTGAGACTAGTTTTCCCTTCTTGGGCTTGAGCATCAATATTTTTGATATTAGCTTTCAGGTTAGGATCGAAATTTCGATTAGAGTTAGTAGTCCTTGCTTGTTTTGCCTCTTCCATTCTTCCCGTGGCTTCGCTATATTCATATGCCCGCTCGATCTTTTCTTCTGGAGTAGGTTTATACTCTGGAGGGATGAGTTTTGTCTCTTCTAAAGTGGCTGCATAAACTGGCGAATAGTTCGCGATCGCCATGCCAAAAAAGCCAAGTAAACTCACGAGAAATAACAGTAAAAGCTTTTGCAAAAGTGCTTGTTTTAGATTGGATAAAATCCCACGCATAACAGTCTCTCAAAAATTTTGACGATGAGAGCAGCTTACATTTTTTGCTATATCTATTCCTTCTATCAAAGGAAGCATAATATTACCATTTCCCATTCAATGTAGGTAGGGGCGCACAGCTGCGCGCCCCTACTTCATTCACAACCATTGCTGCTGAATGTGAATATTACGACTTGCCATAGTTTGTTCAAATAAATCTGTGGGTAAGGCTTGTTCTACAGTCGAAACGCCGGGGTGCTTGAGCTTACCTGATAATAAAAGTTGGGCAATACTACCAGTACCGCAGCCAGCAGCGATCGCGGTGTTATCGTGAATCAACGTCGAACAATAACTCGCCTGCTGTCCGTCTTTTAACCCAGTGACTTCGGAACGAATTGCCACTCCAATTCCGCTAAAACGATTGGTCACATCAGTCATAAAGTGGCTGACATGGGATAAAAATTCGATCGCGCTGCGCCGTTGCATCCAGGATTTGGGGAAGACATGGGCAGCAATCCAAGTGAGATGATTGTAAAAATCGGGAACGGAACCAAATTTGGTAATTACGGTTTTGACGGGGAAGGCTTCCGGTAAGGTAAAAGCTTCTGGCATATCAAACCAGTAAACGCCAGATTTACCATAAGGTGCGGGAAAATCTACGACTTCGCGATCGCTATATGGCTTAATTTCCACCCACTGACCGTCAATCCAAGCGGTGAAAGGCTTCTGCAACCCCAAAAATGTCGTTCGCATCACCGTTACGCCAGCACCTCCAGAACCTGCTACTAAGTAACTGAGGTGGATGCGTTCTGGCTGGTCTAATTTTTCTACTCCCTGACGTACCATGCTGTTTGAGATTCCAGGGAAAACGCCTGTATTGACGATTGCTGTCACCCCAGCAGCTGAAGCCGCTGGAGATAAATCTAAAGCTTTGCGGGTAAAAGACCGATGATCGCTGACATCGAGATAATCTATACCCGTTTCGATACAAGTTTTCAGAACGCTAGCGTCACGGAAATGAAACGGTCCGGCACAATGGATGACGAGATTGGAAGAAGCGATCGCTTCTCTTAATTTGGCTTTGTCTGCTATATCTAATGCTAGCGATCGAACCTGAGAACCCAGCTGCTTGCTGACTGAGGTTGCTGTATCGGGGTTACGGCTAGTGATGGTAATTTCTGCTGATGTATAACTGGCAATGTCTTGGGCTACACTGCTGCCGATTCTTCCCCTGCCACCAAGAATTAAAACTCGATCTGTCATCAATCCAGAGTTATTACACCTTTTCTATTTGAACAGATTTTATGCCCGCTCTGCCTCGGTAGTAGGTATGAGTTTGGTTTTACCTCTATCACTGTCTGCCAAACCAGTTTTTTATCTTTGTCAAAAAACCAGAACGGCGGCGAGGACGGATACGCGGTGAATTTTGAGGATCTACAGATGGTAGTCGGTTAGCAGCAACAGAAACAGCATGTTTTGTTGGCACAATTTCAGAACCATATTTACGGGCATAAACTTGCGTAAATTCAGCCCCTAAAAAGAAAACTTGGGCAGAATAATAAATCCACACTAAAAGAACGGCAAGGGAACTAGCTGCACCAAAAGTCGAACTGACGGCTGCACTACCGAGGTACATACTCAATAATGTTCTGCCAATTGTGAATAAGAAAGCCGTTGTTGCCGCACCAACTAAAACATCTTTCCAAGCTATTTTGACATCGGGCAAGATAACGTAAATCATCGCAAATAATAATGTCATCAAGCTAAAAGAAACGACAAAGTTGAGGATAGATAATCCAGTGGCTAAACCGGGTATCCAACTATTCATAAAGCTGCTAAATGCTGCTAGTGCCGTACTCAACAATAGGGATAATAACAATAAAACGCCAATCCCTAAAACCATGCTAAATGAGATCAGGCGGCGGCGAATTAATACCCAGATTCCTTGTCCTGGTTTTGGTGCAACTTCCCAAATTGTATTGAGTGCGTCTTGCATTTCACCAAATAAACCTGTCGCACCTAACAGAAGTGTAGCAATACCGACAAAAGTTCCAGCAATACCCGTTCTAGTTTGGTTGACATTAGCCAGTGCAGTTTGTACGACTTTTGCCCCCGCTTCTCCTACTAAATCTTGAATCTGGGTGACAATTTCTCCTCTAGCAGCTTCTTCCCCGAATACTGCACCTGCCACGGCGATCGCGATCATCAGCAGTGGTGCGATCGAAAATATCGTGTAATATGCTAAGGCTGCTGCTAGCCGCGATGCTTTATCCTGGTTCCACTCCTGAAATGTCTCTTTTAATAATTCTCCAACAGATCGCAAGTGCATTGTTTGTCTCTTGTTGGTAGTTGGTCAATTATGCCTACACTTGAACTAAACCAGTTGAGATCTCTCAACTCCCTAGTAATTCGTAGGCTGAAGAAAATCGCTTTTGTCGCAGTCAAAAAGCAAAATGGTATGGATTTATTGTAAGCTAGCTAGCCTGAGTTTTTATATCACAAATTTTTCCTATACCCAATCAAGTAGGTATTTTTATTTAAATATTTTTTTATGAATACAATTTAATTTCGGAGTGATTTATTATACAGTAATTGGAGTTTGAGATTCAGTATTGTCAGCTTGAAGAGGAAAAACTAAAAACTTTTCGCGATCGCTCAAACATTTTTGCGAAACCATGTCCGGTAAATTGGGTAAGATAAGTGCTGTTTTTCTGAGAAAGGTACTCGTCCACTTTCTAATCCAATAGTGCTGCATTTGATTGATAATCTCTGCATCGTTGCCCGTAAAAATGAATTCAGCATTCTCATTCATCTGAAAGTATGCCAAACACTCAATCTGTTTGGGACGAGTAGAATCCCAATATTTTATTGTCGATTTTCTTCCCATATAAGTACTTGTAAATTTACTTAAATGGTTGAGAGCATTCAATAATTCTAAAACTATAATTTTTTCTTTTTGTTTGATCGACACGCTCTGAGTGCCATCGCATACTTGAGAAACTGTCTGTGAAATTGGCTGCGCGATCGCGCGAACGAGAGGAAATTCTTTAGCTAATTGCTGAAATATAGTAATTGTTTGTTCGACATCTTTTTTGAGTACAGTTTTTAATTGTAGGTTAGCGATCGTTTTAATTGCCGCTAGTCCCATACTAGTCAAAACTAACAAGGTAACTTGCGAACTCACTTTATATGTATAAACGTAATTTGTGTGAATCGGAAATTCAAAAACATCAAATGCATCGGGATTTTTGATGATGTTACGGATAAAATTATGATTGAGAAATTCTTTGACTTGCCATTGTACAGTTTGCTCTTTCAAGCATAGGTAAGATTTTGGTTGCTCTTGAATGAGAATAATTCCTAATCCCACTACTCCTGGCAAGTTGAGAAAATTCTTAATAGTTGTCTCAATCATGGGGCAATAATCCTTGTCATATTAGCTGAAATCATCCTCTATTATTGATTCTTCAGTTTGAGTTTACAGGCAAGATTTGATAAGGTTATACATAAATAAAAATAGCTTATTTTGTCAGTAGACTATGAATAGAAAAACCATAACCGATTAGTTTAAGGAGAAATTCCTTTCTTCTCAAGGTAGATTTTACTGAAAATACCTCTGAGGGTAGAGGCGGTGTCACTTATGTCGGTAAATCCACGGAAAATATGATTAATTTTATCAAAAAATAATAGGGTACGCGATCGGCGCACCCTAGCAATGTTGATTAGGTTTCAAACAATCGGACAAATTTTACCTTCATCGCCTCAAGATAAATATTTGCGTGAAGTAATATTCACCTTTTGAATTTCTAGAAACACCAACACCAGTTAGGTTGTAACTACCTACGATGTTCCGTTGGTGTCCAGAACTATTTAACCAGCCTTGAACGGCATTAGCAGCAGGATCGGCATAACCTTGATTATAAGCAACATTTTCTGCCGCTCCTCTATAGGGAATGACTTTGGCAATCTCTTGCACTCTCTGCTGAAAACCATTATGGCTGAAAGGAACTGCACCACTCGCCATATTTTGACTGTGAATTCGGGCTTGATTGCTAATGGTATTGTCCCAAGTTAGAGGAGCTAAATTACGTCCTTGACGATACTGATTAATTCGGTTGAAAACAGCCCGTTCTATGGAGGAAGTATCAGCCTGAGCTAGGATAGTCGTATTAGGTTTCGGCTTTGCAAGTATGTTTTTCTTAGCGATCTCCCGGTGAGAAGTAGGGGTTTTAGCGTTAGCCGCAATTGTTGTTCCAGCGGTGAAAATGACTGAACACAAGGCTAGTTTGAACAAAACAGAATGCTTCATGCAATGAGTTCCAATGAAAGAATAAGCAAGTGAAACTGAAAATTTTCAGGATGAATCGCTGCTAAAAGAATTAGCAGGCAAGTTTATTTTCGAGACTGAACTGTTGCTAAAAGAATTAGCAAATGTACAGTTTAATCTAATGCGGTCACTCTTGAAACTTTTTGCAGAAAGATTTAAAATTGACTGCAAAAATATAGTCTATAAATCTATTCAACTTTATCTCTAATTAGCTAACAAGCGAATTATTACTGAAGCTATATATCGAAGTAATTTTACTGAAATCTCAGCTACAGCGATTTTGTTTAAGTCATAAACCGATTGCTGTATTTGTTGATAGTTAATGGGTTAGCTGTTAACACTCGGTATATAGCAATTCTCCTTCCGATGAGATACGTTCGTAGGGACGCACATCTGTGTATTGATGTCAACTTAAAGAGCGATCGCCCAAATCTGTTGAGTGCGATCGTCAATTTGACTACGGCAGAAAGATCTCCCCAACCCATGCCAGTCGCACGGCAGTCGCTACAACGGGGGAACCCCCCGCAACGCGCTGCCTCCTCAACGGGGGGCGACGAAGTCCGCGATAGTGCCACCCCCGCACGCGACTGGCTCCCCTTAAAAAAAGGGGCGATAGAAAATCGTCTGCAACATAGCTTGAGTGAAATAGGGTAATGTCACGAAAAATTGACATTTGGATAGAGGTAGGCGATCGCAATCGACATTATGTCATAAATTCATGACATAACGATCCCCAAAAACTGATACCTACGTGGGATCGATTGAAATCGGTCTTTTCACAACGATCTTGCTAAGAGTTTTTCTGCTACAAATAGTTAACAAAGCGATCCCCGCGATCCCAAAAAAATAATGTCTGCCGCAAGGCAAGAATTGTAATTAGGGAAAAGGGAGAAGGCAGCTTCTCTTGCACTAAATTCCGAATTCTGAATTCCAATTCCGAAATTCCGAATTCCGAATTCGTACTTCATATCGGAGGTCAAATTTATGGCGAAAGAACGCCCACCTCTAGACGACATGACACTGCGGCAGTTGCGTCGAGTTGCTAGCGAATATAGCATCTCTCGCTACAGTCGAATGCGTAAGTCGCAACTATTGGCAGCAATACAACAAGCCGAGCGTACTAAACTCTCTAGCACTCAACCGCGTAATCTGGAGGCACAAGAAACAGTGGAAGCAGCTAAATTTGAACTGGGACAAGAAGACCGGACTGGTGGTTCCTTAGCTGACGTGGATGAGGGTTTGGCGGATTTACCCGGAGGCTATGGCGAAAGCCGAATTGTGCTGATGCCACGCGATCCGCAATGGTCGTACACGTACTGGGATATTCCCAACGACCACAAAGAAGAACTGCGTCGCCAAGGCGGACAACAGCTAGCGCTGCGCCTCTACGACGTGACAGATATTAACATTGAATTTCAAAGCCCCCACAGCATTCAAGAATACCCCTGTGACGAACTAGCGCGGGAATGGTATTTACCGATCCCAGTGAGCGATCGCGATTATGTGGTAGATATCGGTTATCGCTGCGTTGACGGTCGTTTTCTGGTTCTAGCTCGTTCCGCTACCGTCCACGTTCCCCCCGTTTATCCTAGCGATTGGATTGAAGACCACTTCGTTACCGTCAGCATAGATGAAGATCTGCGCGGTAAGACTGTATTTGAACTGGTTCCCCCTGCTAAGCGCATGTCAATGGCAGCTGGTGGTGCAGCCGCTACTGGCAATCCAATCTACGATGAAATCTTTGGTATGGCTCAAGGTGCAGAAGCGCAGCGAGTTGCGGGTTCTCTATTCGGCTCTATGCAGCAGGTTCCAGAACAAGCGATCAGTTCTTACGTCTTCCCCTCTGGCGTAGGAATGTGGGCAGTACCTACCGTATCTGGTTTAACCATGTCTGGCGTAGGCATGTCTGGCGTAGGCTTCTCCGCTTCCGCCGTCCCCATGCGTCCGCGCCAGTTCTGGTTAGTTGCCGATGCTGAGTTAATCGTCTACGGTGCAACCGAACCAGATGCAACAGTAACCATCGGCGGTCGTCCAATCAAACTCAATCCCGATGGGACATTCCGCTTCCAGATGTCATTCCAAGATGGGTTAATCGACTACCCAATTATGGCAGTTGCAGCCGATGGCGAACAAACTCGTTCGATTCACATGAAGTTCAACCGCGAGACACCTTCGCGCAATACCAATACTAAGGAAGAAGCCGTCCTCGAATGGTTGCCCTAGTTTAGATCCCCCCAACCCCTCTTAAAAAGGGGGGCATACAGATCCGCAAAAAAACCTCGATCGCGATCGGGGTTTTTTGTTTCAATGTATTATTTTTTAGTTAAATTGAGCCGCAATCTCGTCAGTCTTAGCTGCCATAATAAAGTCGTTTTTGTGCAACCCAGAAATGGCATGTGTCCACCAACTGACTTTGACTTTACCCCACTCAGTTAATAGTGCGGGGTGATGTCCTTCCGCCTCAGCGATTTCACCCACGCGATTTGTAAAATTCAAAGCAGTTTGGAAATCGGGAAATTTGTAAGTACGGGTTAAATGTGGTATTCCTTCTACTTCCACAATTTGCCAATCGGGAATTTGCGGTTTGAGTTGTGCCTCTTCCTCTGGCGTGACTCGCGGTGCATCCTTCTTGCAAGCAGTACATTTTTGTTGTGTGAGAGTTTCCATAGCACTATCTACGTTGGTATCTCTAGTTTAATTTTATCGAGTGGGAGTAGATATGTAGACTGAAACCCATTACCAATTACCCACTACCATGACCCTGCTTCCGTTCTTTCAATTTCAATAAAATCTCAGCGTGAATCTCGCGAGTGATGGGATAGAAATAGGCTAGAATCAAGCCACCAATCAGGAATATTACAGGCAAAACACTAGCAGCAAGGCGAATGGCAAATAATGCTGATTCTGGTTGTGCTGGTAATTCTTGTCCCGCCGCAGCCTCTCTGAAACCCGATGCTTGTAAGGCATTCCCAACTAAAAACAAACCAAAAGCTAAACCAAATTTTTGCAACAACACCATAAAACCGTAAAAAATTCCTTCGCGGCGCAGTCCGGTATTGAGTTCGTCTAATTCAATTACATCCGGCATCATCGACCAGGGAATTAAATAAGCTGTAGATACTCCCATGCCTGTCATGACTGCTAAAGCAAACATCAAACCTAATTGACCAGGTTGTAAGAAATATAGTCCGATCGCTGCTATTACCCATAAAATCATTCCCATAAAATACACGGCTTTTTTGCCAATTTTTTTACTTAAATAGCTCCATACCAGCAACATGACAATTGCAGTGCCTTGTACGGCAATTAAAACTGTAGGAACTTGCGCTTCTTTTAGTTGCAGGTAGTTGACAACAAAGTAGGGAATAATACTAGCTTCTACCTGCACGGCTAACCAGGAACAAAGGTAAATTCCAATCACAGATAAAAAAGGTTTGTTGGTAAAAACAATTTTGAATTGTTCTTTAATTGGTAGAGCTGGGGGTTCTTCAACTGCCGTGCGTCTGGCTTCAAATGCCAAAACGCGATCGCGCGTTCCGTAAACGCACCAATAGAGTGATAAAGTTGCAATTACTGCACAAATTGCCGCTAGAATGAAGTATTGCTGTTGGCGATCGCTAATTGTAGAAAAAACAATTTGTGCCAAAATCAGCGAGAAAATACTGCCACCAATGGAAAAAATAAAGCGAAAACTATTCAGGCTCGTCCGCTCGTCATAATCTTGAGTTAGTTCTGGAGTCATTGCCGTATAAGGCAAATTGACCACAGTATAAAAAACTTGAGACACTACCCCAATGACTACGTAATACCAAAACAAGCTCCACATTTGGCTGGTAGGCTCGGTACTAAAGCGCGGTACAGTCCACTGTAAGAAGAAGAAAATTCCAAAGGGAATGGCTCCATAAAATAACCACGGTAAACGGCGACCCCAACGGCGAGATTTGGTTTTATCGGTCAGCACTCCGACAATTGGGTCGTTGACTGCATCCCAGATCTTACCAATCAGCAAAATGCTGCCTGCTAAACCTGCGGGAATGCCAGCCACATTTGTAAAAAAAACCAGCAGAAAAAATCCGCCAATCCCAGCAGCAATTGCTGGTCCCAAATCCCCTGCACCATAGGCAAGTTTGGTTTTTAAGTCTAACTTGTCACTTAAAGATGTTGCTTCAGAATCACCATTAGGGGAGGAATTATGCATAAACAAGATGGTAAAAGTTTAGAATAAATGACTCTGCCATCTAGTATTAGCGCTAAACCGTACCCGTTATGTCAGATCTTTATGTTTCTTGGTCGGACTACCACCGCACAATTGAGAAGTTGGCAGTCCAGGTTTACCAATCGCAGTGGCAATTCAATCAAATTGTCTGTCTCGCCCGGGGAGGCTTGCGGGTTGGCGATATTATTTCCCGCATCTACGAACAGCCGCTAGCGATTTTAGCGACTTCATCTTATGTGGGTGCAGGTAAGCAAGAAAGAGGTAGTCTAGTTGTCTCTCGTTACTTAACCATGACAACAGATAAATTAGGTTCTCGCATCCTCTTAGTTGACGATTTGGTTGACTCTGGCGCAACGTTACAGCAGACTATCCCTTGGTTGCAAGAGCAGTTTGCTACGGAAGTTGAAGAAATTCGTACCGCTGTTTTGTGGTACAAAGGCTGTTCTGCGTTTGTCCCAGATTATTACGTCGATTATCTACCCGATAGTCCCTGGATTCACCAACCGTTTGAGCCATATGAAAAGATGAATATTGCGGAACTAGCTGCATCGCATCAGGAGGCGGGAGTCGGGTAGAGGCGGATGTTGCCCACAAGTTAAGAATTTGGCGTACAGGAACAGAGAGAATATTGTAATTGCTTGCGAGCAGATAATGTGCGAAACCGCCAGATAAACGCAATAGATGCGATCGCCAGCCCAATTGATTGCCCAATCCACAATCCTACACCACCTAAGCCAAATTGGAACCCTAGCAGACAACCGCTCGTTAAACCAGCTCCCCAGTAAGCTAAAAAGCCTAGTAACATTGGAACGCGAGTATCTTGCAATCCTTGCAGCGCGCCATTAGCAGTTCTTTGCACTCCATCGACAATTTCTCCTAAAGCTGCGACAAACAGCATCGGGACAGCAATTGATAAAACGTTTGCATTTGCTGGGTCGCGCAGATCGATAAATAATCCTACTATCTGTTGAGGAAAGAGTAACACGGCGATCGCCATGAATGCCATTGAGCCAGCACCCAAAACCATACTGACGTATCCGGCTCGTTTAGCTGCTTTTAAGTTTTGCTGTCCGAGCCATTGACCGACTCGCACTGTTGTCGCGTATGACATCCCCAAGGGAACCATGTAAAAAACGACCGTAGTTTGTAAAACGATTTGGTGTGCTGCCAAAATCTCAGTTCCTAAAGTACCCATGAGGAACGTGACAATATTAAACAGCCCATATTCTATAGCTGTCGCTATCCCAATCGGCGCACCCAGCCAGAGCAATTCCCAAATAATACGCGGTTTAATTTGATGTAATGCCTGAAAAATGCCGTAATTTCTCAGTTGTTTGTGCCAAATTATGTAAACAGCTAAAGACAAAAACCTACCCCAAAAACTGAGAGCGCTAGTTAGTGCCAAACCCACCAGTCCCAGGCGCGGAAAACCAAACATACCCAGACCCAAGATATAATTACCTGCGATATCAAACAACGTCCAGGCGATCGCAATAACCATGACTGGACGTGCTTGCGATACGCCAGCTACGACACTTCTGAGTACGGTAAACCCCAAAGCTGGAAATATTCCCCACAGTGCAACATCCAGATATTCATTTGCAAGAGAAGCCGTTCTGGAGGTTTGTCCGAGCTGAAGCATCAGTGCGTCCAAATGTCCGACAATTGGCATCAGAGCAATTGCTAGAACCACAGATATCCACAATCCCTGGCGCGTTACCTGCGTGACTCGCGATTTATCACCTGCGCCATGCGCTGCGGCTAGGAGGGGGCTGACTCCCACCACTATGCTAGTTGCGGTATTTAACAGCGTCATAAACGTGATGGAGGCTAATCCACCTGCGGCTAGAGTTTCTTGTCCCAACCTACCCATGACTACCGTATCGGCAAAACCCGTAACAGATTGGGCAAGTTGGGCGCTGACTAAAGGAACGGCAAGTTTGAGAAATTTCTGAATTTCAGCCCGAATGTTGGAGCGATCGCTGTGAGAAGACATGGTGCAATATCTGAGACTGTATGGAAGGAAGTCGGTAGGGGCGCACGGCTGTGCGCCCGTACAAGGGAGCCGATGAATAAGGTTGTACAGAAGAAACTTGTCGAATTAATTTTGGGTAGGATCGGGCATGAAAAGAATTGAGCCGATTGTGAATATAATGCTGGCTGAGAAATGTAAAACGGCAGACACAGTAATACCTTTAAAAATTTCTAATATGGCATCAAATACAAACATTAACGAGCCAATGAGAAATAACCAACTAGCAACTGAGGAGCGATCGAGCTGATTGAGAATATTGGCGATCGCCATACTTTTTATCGACTCTACTAAATCGATTGCTTGACAATTATCCCCATTTACATACTTTTTTAGCAGCATCTCAATCTCCTAAAATTTCACTGAAACTCGGGCAGTTAATTTTGGCGTTACATACTGTAACTTTGCCGTTACAATTACAGAATAGGGAAACTCAAAGCTTCGATCTATTTGAATCTTGCGCGACTATCAAAATCTTGCGGTCAGTTTTGCAGAAGGCTAAAGCACAGATGGCGAAAGCATCACACACACATATACGCGATCCCAAATTACCGATCGCGTCGAGCCAAAATTTAGGTTGGGAATCGATTGTTGTTGAAGAATTTCAGCAACCCCCTGGAGGCATAGAACATTTCGCCTTGCCAGAACACGCGATCGCCGTATGTCTGGCGACGAAACCCAATCGCTTACATCAAATCATGGGCGATCGCCGTTACGTAGGACTCTATACTAAAGGCGATATTTCCATCACCCCCGCTCATCTCCCTTCTTCGTATAAATCAGAAGGCGAAGATCGCTACCTGCACATTCAGATTTCACCTCAATTCTTACAACAAGTAGCCAAAGAAGCGATCGAAATCGATCCAGCTCGCGTGGAAATTCTACCAGAATTTCGGGTACGCAACCCCCAAATTGAGCAGATATCAATGATGTTGCGATCGGCACTCCATCAAAACGATGCTTGGGTGAATCGCCTCTACATCGAATCTTTAGCCAATCTGCTAACAGTGCATTTACTCCGCGACTATGCTACAACTCAACCGCGTGTAGCACTTTATGAAGGAGGATTAGGCGATCGTAGATTACTGCAAGTTGCAGAATATATCAACGCTCATCTAGATCGAGAGATTAAACTAGCAGATTTAGCTCACCTTCTGGGAATGAGTCAGTTTCATTTCAGCCGCCTATTCAAACAATCCCTCGGCACTTCTCCCCATCAATACCTACTCCAGCAAAGAGTAGAACGAGCAAAACAGTTATTAAAACAAACAAACCTATCGGTAGTCGAAATCGCTCTACAATCCGGCTTCAGCAGCCACAGCCATCTCAGCCAACAATTTCGTCAACTCACAGGCATGACACCCAAAGCTTACCGAGCCGGATGAGCAAAGTCAAAAGTTAAAAGTTAAAAGTCAAACTAAGGAGTCAGGAGAAAAGGAAGCAAATCTAGCCACTAGCCACTAGCCACTAGCCACTCACTCTAAACACCAAACAACCACAACCAAAGTGGTAAAGTCAACAACAGACTTGCAGAACCAAGTGCTAAAGCCGTCACAGCCAAATCGCGATCGAGATCGTAAGCTTCGGCAATTACCAGAGTAGCAAACGCTGGAGGCATAGCCATTTGTAAAACGATCGCCAGTTGAGGCGCGCCTGTAAAACCACATAGAGTCAAGACGCTACCCACAACTAAAGGAACGATCAGCATTTTGATTGTCAAACTAACTGCGGCTTTAGGTAAATTGCGCCAAGACTTGAGATGTTGCAAGCGCATCCCGATAAGAACTAACGATAGAGCAACTACACTCCAACCCAAACTCGATAAAATTGATTCTGCTACAGCAGGTAAGGGAACTTGACGAAATAACAAGCCAAACCCCATACTCCACAAAGCAGGATTAACTAGTATTGCTTGGATAAGTGAAGTGCGATCGCTTTTCCCCTTACCAAAACGCGCCGCTAACACTACCCCTAAACCATAAGATCCCAAAGTCGATCCTAAAAGATCGTAAAACAGCGTCCAGCCAAAATACTGCGTCCCCACCACCGCTAAAGCAACGGGAAATCCTATATAACCCGTGTTGCCTACCATTGCTGCTAGAAGAAAACTGCCTTGGGTTGGTAGTTGGTAGTTGGTAGTTGGCAATGGGTAGTTGGTAGTTGCTCTCTTCTCTCCCCCAGCTTCCCCAGCTCCCTCAGCTCTCTTCCCCTGCTCGCTGCTCCCTGCTCCCTGCTCCCTATTCCCGCATAATCGAATCCACCCCCAAGCTAAACCCGCTCCGAGTAAAATAGCTATCCAAGCGCATATAGGTGCGATCCAAATAGCACCCGATAAGTCAGCTTGGCGCAAGAAGGCAATAATACTAATCGGGACTCCAATCCAAAACAGAAATTGTCCTAAAGTATGGGGAGAGAGCTGAGGTATTCTGCTGCTGGCGAAAAATCCTAATGAAACCAAGCCAATCAGTTGAGCGTATAGTATCAAAAGCTGCATTACAAAAAGAAAATTATTCTTCTGAAAGAATTAGTAGGGAATGGGGAATAATGGACTAGTGCAGTTTAACGAATGATACTTAGCCGTTAATCGGTCTTAGGTTTACAATTGCCAGTTGTAAACTTAAAGCTGGCGAGGCGAACTGTAAGGAGTGAGTTGTGGATAACGCTGACTTATCGAGAAAGCGACAAAAACATTCAAATTCTGCAAATCGTCGATCGCCCGATGATATTCCAGAGGCTTTGCGAGATGCAACCCCTTCTAATTCTGGCACTCCATCTAATCGTGCTTCTAGTGGGAAGCCGATTTATTTAATTGGTGGTTTGCTAGCTGTAGGTGCGATCGCAGTAGGAGCTGGTTTATGGTACTTCACCTCTATCCCATCACAAAACATCACTCAACCTATACCTACTGTTTCTCCTAGTCCGACTGTTTCTAGCCCTGCAACACCACAAACACCAGTAGCCGACAATCCTTCTCCCGCTAATTCAGACAACCTTTTAGGACATTTACCGTATCAAGAAGCACCCGAATCAGAACTCGCGCCAATTCTACCAGGAAGTTCCATGAGGTTACGTCAAGCCGCCGCTCAAGAGTTTCAAGCGATGGTACAAGCGGCTAGAGCTTCAGGAGTCAATTTAGTCCCGATTTCCGGTTTTCGTTCTACCAAAGATCAGCAGCATATCTATTTTGATATTCAGGCAGAACGGGGTCAATCTGTAACTAAACGTGCCGAAGTCAGCGCCCCTCCTGGCTACAGCGAACATCATACAGGTTACGCCGTAGATATTGGTGATGGCAATACACCAGCAACGAATTTAAATACTAATTTTGAGAAGACGAAAGCCTTTAAATGGTTAGAGGCAAATGCAGCGAGATTTCACTTTGAAATGTCTTTTCCCAAGAATAACTCGCAAGGGGTAAATTACGAACCTTGGCACTGGAGATTTGTTGGCGATCGCGATAGTTTAGAAACATTTTATAAAGCCAAAAATCTCAGTCGCAAGACACCTTAATTGTTTTTGCGCTGTTATATTACTTAGTTGATATATAAAGCAATATTGCCGAAAGGTTATTAGCTCATAATGATGCACGCAGTTACCTATAGACCACCAGAATTTGGAGATCAACAACAAATTAGTGCTTGCATGTGGGCTTCTGCGGATTTATGGGAACTCACAGACGGAACATCAGAAAGTGTTACCGAATGGAAACAAATTTGTGACCCAGGAGAATTAAGAGACAGAATCTTGAGTAGCGAGAGAATGTTGGTTGCTACCTGGAATGGAATAGTTGTTGGTTTTATTGCATTTCGGAGAGGAAATCATCTATCGCTGTTGTTCGTCCGAAGAGAATTTGCTAGGCAAGGAATCGGTAGGGAGCTGCTTGCTCGTAACAGCAACGATCTTGATACAATCACTGTTAATTCATCTGATGCAGCAGTAGGCTTTTATCGGAAAGTCGGGTTTATCCAAAGTGGCGATCGCTTTTTCAAAAATGGGGTATGGGCAACACCCATGAAGTGGACTAAAATTGCAGTGAGTTGAAAGCACTGACTCATCCTTTAACATTACAATTTGTTAGTGCCGAAAACAAAACTCAAAAAATTATTGTTGAAGTCAAAAGTTTTATAGAACTTATAGGATAGTTGCTATGCTGATTTAGATATAGGGGCAGCTAACGAGTAGCTGGGAGGCGATCGCTCTTGAGCGCTTGTGTCAAGGGTGATGTCGCTCTTTAAACTGCAACCTTAGCTAAAAAGTTATATTCAAAATATCGAGTTTTGCTAAAAACCATCATGCACCAGATTAACTTAAAAGAAGCCGAGACTCGACTAGCTGAGCTAATTGAAGAAGCGGCAGGCGGGGAAGAAGTCGTTATCATCCGCAGCGATGGGAAATCTTTCAAAATTGTGCCGCTTGGTACGATAGAAGCAATCCCTAAATTCGGCAGTGCAAAGGGGATAGTAAAAATGTCAGATGATTTTGATGCGCCGTTAGCTAAGTAGCAATAAATTAAGCTAATCTTCCGTTAGCAACCGTTCTAGTAGGCTTGGTGCGACCCAAAAACCAACTTCTTGCAACTGTTCAAAAGTTCTCCCTAAATCCAGTAACCCACTTCTAGCAGCATCTTTTATAGTACCCAACAGTCCGACAATCTTTAATCCACGTTCCACTGCAATTTGCCTTGCTGCCTTGTCATCTAAAATTACTAAATCAGCTTCCAATCGCTCGGCAAGTAGAATTGCTGCTCGTTCACCAGGGTCGAGTGTCGTTAGTTCAATACTCTGAAGAATTTTAATTGATTGTATTTGCAGCCATTTGGGAGGTTGAGCAATCCAGTTTTTCACCATAGGCGGCGATGCAGATGCACTCAGTTCGCTAGCAACAACTTGAGGAATAGTGACAACACGATACAGAGTTTGCAGTATTTCAATTTGGTTAATCAGTAACAAATAGCAAATTGGAGAAGTATCAGAGACAACAATCATTGCACTCTGAATTTTTTGAGAGTTTGAAGATCCTTTTCTAATTCAGCTTCGTCATAATTCAGATAAACACCCATCCGCTTTAAAAAGGCATGAGTTTCAAGACGAGATGGTAGTTGTAGGATTTGACGCACTTCAGCAGTGTTAACTTTACCACAGCGGTAAGCATCAGCAATAATGACCTCTAGAAGCCGACGCGAGAGACTACCCCATGTTTGGTCTAGTCGTTGGGCAATTTCATCAGGAATGTCAACCGTAATTTGCATACTATTTTTTGCTGGAAACCGTACTCTCAAATCTATGGTAAGCGATCGCGCCTTTTTATTAAGCGACAATTGTTATAAGCTGTTACACAATTTTGACTTTTAACTTTTAACTTTTGACTTGCTTACAGCTTTCCTCGCTGTAACCCCAATAGTTGAATAATAAATTGCCCACGATCGCAGATCTTCGGCAAATTGACAATACCGATCGATGTCTTGTTGCGTTGTTTTACCCGTAGCAATATATTTATCCGCTAATCGCTCGGCAGACATTTTCATAACTGTAGCAATTCCCGAACCACCTGGAGCTAAAGGAGTATCATTCTCTACAGATAAATCTTGCAAATTCAACTGTTGAAATATTGCAGGCAATCTAATTCCAAAAGCATAATCCATACCCCTACTAGCAAACATTTGGGCGATCGCCTCATTCACCCGATTCATTGACTGACAAGCTGCTTCATTTCCCGCGATCGCTCTAGCAGCAGAAAAATCTGGTTCTTCGATCGCAATCCATCCCCCAGGTTTGAGCAAATCTAACATTTTTGCGAGAGCAACTTGAAATTCTGGAACATGAATCAACACGTAGCGAGTATGAATTAAATCGAAAGATTGACTTTCTAGCGCTAGATGACGAATATCGGATTCTATAACTTCTATATTCGCTCGTTTGAGCTTGGCAACAAAACGAGTATTTAAATCGACAGCCACAACCTTACCATCGTCTCCAACAATTTCTGCCATCCATCGGGCGATCGATCCTGCTCCTGCACCAACTTCAAGACAGCGCCAATTTGCAGCAATACCTGTTGCTTGAATTCGCTGACGGCTGGCTGGATCGAAGACTCGTTCGATTGCTTGGAGTCTTGCCAATTCTTTCAGCTCGGTTTCTGTCAATTCATCTTCTTCGGATTCAACTTGAGTCAAAGGCTGAGAATTAGCAAAGATGTATGTAGAATCTGACATTTTCACCTCTGTAACTCTGATTAATTTTCGATCGCACGACCAATAGAAAAACCTCGGCGTGTAGGTCTACTTTGTGCTAACTGTACCTGAAAACTGACGCGATCGCTCGTCCCATCACTTCTAGCCTCCACAGTCTAGTTCCCAGGACGCAGCTCCCAGAAGAAAGCATCAGATGTCTGCGTTGCTAATTTCTGACCGTTAAGCCACCATTCTACAGGTTTATCTGACTTGGCAGCGAGTTTAAATTCAAGCTTTTGCTGGCTGTCACTCGCCCCATGACTAGGGTAGAGGAGAAACAAAGCACCGTTGGTAGGAGAGACAATTTTCAGTCCGCTCGTAACTCCAGGCGATCGCCCTTGGGTTGCCAACCATTCATCATACTCTCTAGGTAAGTTAAGACGATATAGTGGCTCTTTTGCTGTAGGAGAAGTTACCAGTTGATAGAAAGTATCGGGGTAGCGATCGTAATCGTCTAAATCTTCTGGATAAAAATATTCCTGTACCACCGTTGGACAAGCAGGCGTAGGTTTCAATCCCGACAAAGCACAGACCGGACGTAAAACCAAACCAGATGGAGCAGGAAAAGCCGCAGGCTCTCGATCTTCGTGCAAGTGCAACATAATCCGATTCCACAAAGGAGCCGCACCCATCACCCCAGATACCTGACGCATCGGTTCGCCGTCAAAATTACCTACCCAAGTTGCCACAGTATAATCACTCGTAAATCCTACCGTCCAGGTATCGCGAAAATTAGAAGAAGTCCCCGTTTTCACCGCAGCCGGAAATGGTAAATTCAGCACCGAGTCCACACCAAAAGACTTAGCCCGGGCATGGCGATCGCTTAATATGTCAGTTATCAGTGACCAGTTATCAGTGACCAGTGAAGAAAGGGAGTAGGGTGTAGGGGAGTCAGTGCGATGCGGGAGGTCGGTGCGTTGCGGGGGTGTCCCCCGTTGTAGCAACTGGCGTTGTGGGGTGTGGGGTGCGCGAACCAATTTTGAATTTTGAATTTTGAATTTTGAATTGTCCTCCTTGTCCCCCTCTGCCCAAATTCCGAATTCCGAATTCCGAATTCCGAATTCCAAATTCCCCTGCCTTGCCATAGTTGCATAAGCGCGAGCTAATTCCCACAGACTGACTTCACCGCTACCGAGAGTTAAGCCGAGTCCGTAATATTCTGGAGACTGGTTTAAATGCTCGAAACCAAGTTGATGCAAGCGTTGTAAGAAATTTTCTACACCAACTCGCTCTAAGACTCGCACGGCGGGAACGTTAAGAGAATTCGCTAAGGCAACGCGGACGCGCACGGGTCCTTGAAAGGTTTCGCTGTAATCTGTAGGGCTGTAAAGCCGCGCCCCAGGAATAGCATAGTGGGTAGGTACGTCTGCTAATACGGTATTTGGACGAATTAAGCGCTGTTCTAAGGCTAGTTGGTACAAAAAGGGTTTTAGAGTCGATCCAGGCTGTCGAAGTGCTTGCACGCCGTCGTTACGCCCCAATTCGGCATCGGCAAAGTAATCGGGAGAGCCAACATACGCTAAAACTGCACCAGAATGATTGTCAATAACTAAAGCAGCAGCGTGGTGGACGTTGTGTGATGCAAGATTGCGCACGATTTGCTGGACTTGTGCTTCTACAAACTGCTGCAAGGGACGATCTATAGTCGTCCGAATTTGGGATGGATGTTGTTTGGGAAGTTGACTAGCTGCCCAAAATAGAAAATGGGGTGCGGCAATAATTCCTTGCCGTCGCGACTGGAGCGTAATTGCTTCTGTATTGGCTTTTTCTGCCTCAGCACGGGTAATATGTTTATCTTGAACCATGCGATCGAGGACGTATGCCTGTCGCCGTTTCAACTTTTCCCAACCATCGTAAGGATTGAGGTACACCGGATTGTTGGGGATGGCTGCTAGCAGACTTGCTTGTGCTAGATTCAGTTCGGATGCAGGCATTCCCAGATATATTCGCGCAGCTGCTTCTATACCGTAAATATTGCCACCCATCGGCAAGCGGTTGACGTAAGCTTGCAAAATCTCATCTTTGCTCATGCCTGCGGCTAGCCGCCAAGACAGCCAAACTTCTCGAACTTTCCCCCAGAGGTTGCGCGGTGAGGATTCTAGCATCCGTGCTAGTTGCATAGTAATTGTCGATGCGCCGCTGACAATTCTTCTAGCTTGAATAGAAGTGACGATCGCCCGTCCAATTGCCTTTAAATCCAACGCTCCGTGATGATAGAATTGACCGTCTTCTGCTGCTAAAATTGCTTGAATAAACTGGGGCGAAACTGCATTTAACGGTATGGCTACAGTACGATCGCGATCGCGAGTCAGTAAAGTTCCCAAAGGCAACCCGTGGCGATCGCTAAATTCAATTGCCTGCCCATCCTGTACGATATTTTTGGCATAAATCGGAGCGAGATAAGGCAAGCCACGGATAACTAGACATAGTAGTATCAAAACAAAAATTCCCTTCCTCCAGGGGAGGCGGGAGTTAGAAGGGAGCAGGGAGCAGGGAGCAGGGAGCAGGGGAGACAAGGGAGACAAGAGGTGAAGAGAGCTGAGGGAGCGATCGGGAACTGAGGGAGAGATGGTAATGACCAACTACCAACTACCAACCACCAACCACCAACTACCACTGATAACTAGTCATTAGCCACTAGTCACTAGTCACTGAATTATTCCCGCCGTATTTAATTAATAGCGCGATCGCAATACTCACAGCTAGTACCAACACCATACTTAACGCCGAACCAAATCCCCAGTTCTGGGTTGTGCCTAAAAACTGATTGTAAATTAACCTGGCGATCGTCATACTGGATGCACCACCGAGTAACTCTGGAGCAATGAAATCTCCAATTGCCGTAATGAAAACTAACAGCGAACCTGCGGCAATTCCTGGTAAAGTTTGGGGGACAGTTACCTTCCAAAAGGTTTCAGCGGGATTTGCTCCTAAATCCGCGGCTGCTTCTAGCAATCTGCGGTCTAATCTTTCAAGGGAGGCGTAGAGAATCAAGACCATATAAGGCAGTAAATTGTAACTCAAGCCAATCAAAACTGCCGTACTGCTATTGTGAATCTGGAGGCTGGGTAAACCAACACTGTTGAGCAAAGAGTTCAGCACGCCTGTAGGACGCAAAATCGTAATCCAGGCATAGGAACGCAGTAACGAAGATGTCCACAGGGGTAAGACAAAACCCAATAAAAGTAGAGTCCGCCAGCGTTGGGGAGCCAACAAAGCAATCCAGTAGGCGACGGGAAATCCTAGTAACAAGCAAATAATAGTACTAAAGCTAGCTAAAAATAGCGATCGCCCCATCACTCCCATATACAGGGGTTGAAATACCTGAATATAGTTATCTATACCACTAGGATTGACAATATTTCCCGGGCGAAACCCCGGCACTAAACTCAACTCAAAAATAATCAGTGTTGGTAGTACCAATAACAATATCAACCAAATTCCAGCCGGGGTTAGAAATATTGTTGGTTCTAGCCAATTCCACCAACGAGGATGTTTCGGTGGTAGCGGTGGTTCGTCGGCATCCTGACTTGACGTTGCATCGAGTTGAAGCGGTGACTTTTTTGCAGGCACAGTTTGTAGAAGGGAGTAGGGAGTAGGGAGTAGGGGTTAGAAATGAGATCTAACAACTACCAATTACCAACCAATCATTCATACTTCATCCTTTTTCCTTTCTCCTTTTTCCTTCATACTTTCCTAACTTCCGATCCCCTAGCTACTCGTTAGTTGCGTCCAGTAGCGATCGTAAACTGCATCAAAATCTCCCAAGGGGGAAATACGTTCGCATTTATTTAAGACCGATTCTGGAGGAAACAAATTCGGATCTTGGCGCAACTGAGTTGGTAACTGTTCTAATGCAACTTGATTGGGAATGGCTACAGTTTGTCGCTGGCAAATTTCTGCTGCTACCGTAGGTTCCAAGTTGTAATTGAGCCAAGCATATGCAGCATCGAGATTGGGTGCGGTTTTGGGAATGGCGATCGTATCCGTCCACAAAGACGTGCCACTGGCGGGAATGATATATCTGAGATTGGGGTTTTCTTGAGAAATTTTAATTCCATCAGTGGAATATGCCATCGCTAACACTAAATCCCCAGCGAGGATTTGACTGCGCCAAGCATCGGTATCAAATGCAGCAATACTGGGTTTGAGTTCTCGTAACTTCTCGTAAGCCTGCTTAACTTGCGGCTCATCTTTAGAGTTGTAGGAATAACCCAACATTCGCAAAGTTGCGCCCATGACTTCCCGCACGTCATCAATTAAAGTCATGCGTCCCGACAATTGCCGACTATTTTTCCACAAATATTCCCAATCTGTAGGTGGTTCCTTCAACTGCTGGGTATTGTAAACAAATCCAGTTGTTCCCCAACTCATGGGAATACTGTGACGATTTTGCGGATCGTAAGTCGGATTTTGAAATTGGGGGGCAAGTCGGTCTAAACCTTGGAGGCGCGAACGGTCGAGTTCGTGGAGCATTCCCCTTTCTATCATTCGCCTTACCATATAATCGCTAGGATAGATGACGCTGTAATTTCCTCCTCCTCCTGCTTGCAACTTTGCCAGCATTGCTTCGTTTGATTCGTAGATGTCTGCAACGACTGGTACTTTGAACTGAGAGGTAAAGTTTTTAATCAGCTCGTCATCCGTATACTGCGACCAGGTATAGACAAATAACTTGTCTGTTGGACTTGCTGGTGGTGCTGTCCGTTGGACTCCTCCCTGTCTCCAGCCACAACGGGTGAGGGCAAGTCCAGAAATTGCGGCTACTGAGGTGTGAATAAATCTGCGTCTCGATCGCGAAAATCTTTGTACTGGCTGATGGTTTGTGTTCATTCGCTTCCACTGGCTTTTAAAGCTATACAGTCACGAGTCGCCCAACGAACGTAGATCGGTATATCAGTGTCTGATAAGGTGTTGCCTGCATTTGGTTGTAAGACTTTAATGCGATCGCCCGAGTCTAATTCTACTAAGTAGTGAACGTGGGTTCCCAGGTACATAACGTGTAGGAGTTTACCAGCAAAACAATTCGTACGAATAGTAGGACGTTCCAAGCTCAACTCAATTTTTTCTGGGCGCACGCTGATCGTAACTGGTGCAGACGTTGCGGTTGGTTCTGTATAGTCGTATCTTTGCACGACAATTTTTAATCCCTTGTTGCTATCAACCTGGAGAGTCGAGCGATCGCTATGCGCGATTTTCCCGGCTAATAAGTTAGTATCACCGATAAAATCAGCTACAAATGCCGTACTCGGATGTTCGTAGATTTCCTTGGGAGAACCAATTTGTTCGACCTTGCCACGATGCATCACGGCAATGCGGTCTGATAAAGACAGGGCTTCTTTTTGGTCGTGGGTGACAAAGATAAATGTCACGCCCAAATTTTGATGCAGATTGGATAATTCTACCTGCATTTCCTGACGTAGTTTCAAGTCGAGTGCGGCTAAAGGCTCATCTAACAACACGACTGCCGGACGATTGACTAATGCCCTTGCCAAAGCAACTCGCTGCTGCTGTCCGCCTGAGAGTTGTACGGGAAAGCGCGATCGCATCGTCTCCATTTTGACTAACCTCAGTGCGGCTTCCACGCGACTATTCAGTTCCACCCGCGAGAGTTTTTGCAACCGCAACCCAAAAGCAATGTTCTCCCACACATTTAAGTGGTTAAACAAAGCATAGCTTTGAAACACAGTGTTGACGGGGCGGCGATAGGGCGGAACGCGATTCATCTGTTCACCCTGAATCAATATCTTTCCCGCGTCCGCTCGTTCAAATCCAGCAATTAAACGTAACGTTGTTGTTTTGCCACAACCAGAGGGACCGAGAATACTGAAAAATTCTCCTCGTCGAATATTCAGGTCGATCCCGTTTACAGCCAATTCTTGATGAAAAAACTTATAGACGTTTTGCAGCTCAACATCTAGCAGCGATGCACCGACTTTTCCCCCTGTATACCGTGTTGCAGTTCGAGCCGTCATCCGTATTGTCCCAGGTAATATATTTTATCTTCCAGTCTGCACGGTATTTTGTCGAACTGCCAATAAATTTACTTGTTCCTGCTATTAGCTGAGCGAACGCTCACTCCAATTGATTAAAATTGATGGGTAAATGCTGCTTTATCTGAGCGCGATCGCCTCAGTTGTGGGTAACTTAGATTTTAAATGCTACCGCGCCAATATCGTCAATCCCACCCCATGAAAATCATTTACCCCGCCTATGGCAGTAAAACGAAAACCACCCGCACTGTCGGGCGTAGTTTCCAAGCCGTAGTGTTAATGCTAGGGATTACTCTTGCCTTGTTTGGTGGGATTGGCAGTCGGCTGGCATATTTACAGCTGATTGAAGGGACTCGCAATCGTCAGTTGGCAGACAATAACCGCATTCGCTTGATTCCCAAACAGCCAGAACGGGGTAGTATCTTCGATCGCAAAGGCAGAATTTTAGCAACTAGTCGTCTGTCTCATTCCGTTTACATTTGGCCTATGGCTCCCAAAAAACCGGAATGGGACAGTACTAAACAACGGCTTGCCCAAATTTTACAAATGCCAGCCGCCGAAATTCAACAACGCATGGATAAAGCCGGGGTAAATTCTCCTAGCCTAATTCGCATGGCACGAGATATTAACCCCGCTCAAATTACGGCTTTGGCAGAATACAAAAATCAATTAAAAGATGTAGAAGTTTACATCGAACCGATTCGCAGTTATCCCAACGGTCAAATCGCCGCCCACATTCTCGGTTATACAGGCGAGATGAATGACGATACATTAGCTGAGAAACGTAAAGAAGGCTATCGCCTCGGAGATGTCATCGGACAAATGGGAGTAGAAGCAGCCTTTGAGAAGCAACTGCGGGGTGAATGGGGCGGACAACAGGTAGAAGTTGATGGGAAAGGCAGGGTTTTACGATATTTAGGCGAGAAGAAGGCAAGGTCGGGTCAGAACATTCATTTAACGATCGATCTAGAGTTACAAAAAGCCGCCGAAAAAACTTTGGGCGATCGCCAAGGGGCAATTGTCGCCCTCGACCCCCGTACTGGCGGGGTTTTGGCAATGGTGAGTCGTCCTACCTTCGACCCCAACGTATTTTCTAAACGCATCACCCCCGCCGTATGGCGCAGCCTGCAAAAGAAAGACCACCCCTTTGTCAACCGTGCCTTAAGAGGCTTTCCCCCTGCCAGTACGTACAAAATCATCACCGCTACAGCTGGCTTGGAGTCGGGGAAATTTTCGCCTAAAACGCGATTGCAGACTTACGGTTGCATGAACATCGGTGGTACGAGATTCTGCGATTGGAATCTTGCCGGATTTGGCGTACTCGATTTTCCTGGGGCGTTGGCTTGGAGTAGCGATACATTTTTCTATCAAATCGGTCGGGGAATTGGCGGACCGACTCTGATTGAATGGACGCGAAAGTTTGGCTTTGGGCGCAAAACGGGAATCGAACTCGCACCGGAAGAGGCTAAAGGTTTAGTTGCGGATGATAAATGGAAGCGAGCCAACTATGACTTACCTTGGAAGGTAGGGGACACGGTAAACATGTCCATCGGTCAAGGATTTTTGCAAGTTTCTCCCTTGCAAGTTGCTGTGATGTTCGCCGTTCCTGCTAGTGGTGGCTACCGGATCAAACCGCACTTACTGCGAGATAACGAGGAAGCGAAGAAATGGCGGGAGTCTTTAAATATCAAACCAAGCACCGTGCAAACCGTCCGTCAGGGATTGCGACAAGTCGTAGCTAGCGGGACGGGTAGGGCATTGAATTCTCCTACCATTCCCCCCGCTGCTGGTAAAAGCGGTACGGCGGAGACTTATAAGAAGAAATCTCACACTTGGTTTGGCGGTTACGCCCCATACAATAAACCAGAAATTGTGGTCGTAGCGTTTGCCGAACACTCTGGTGGTGGCGGTGGAAAGCTTTGCGCCCCAATGGTGTTGAAGGTTATGGAAGCTTATTTTCACGGACAGAAAGCAAAGGGAGAAGTTGTAAGTCGGTAGGGGCGAGTTTGGAAACCCACCCGTAGGGGAGTCGGCGGTCGGAATGAATTACTCAGGGTTTGTACGTTTACGTACAGACAAGTTTGGCTTTTTTGGTTATGCGCTTTGGATGTTTCTGCTAATCGCGAGAGATTCGAGAGTTAGCTTTCAGCCATTTAGATAAAGCTTTCTTAAGTATCGAAACGATTTATGCTAAAAATCTCAATACACAAGTTAAAATTCTTTTTGAAATGAACGCAGTGTTACTGTGAATGTTGAATATATGAGTTCCACTCAGGCGTTGGATAAGTCATAGTTGCGATCGCTCTTTAACAAAGTTTCACAATAGTTTCAGTATTTTCTCTAAACTTGACAGAGAAAAAATGAAATATGTTGATTTTATGTGACGAAAAGCACTTTTTTGCTGTTTGAACCGAACCTTGAGATGCAAATGTAAGTACTTACTGTTTTGTTAAAAACTTCAAACCCGCATTTACTAAACAACTTTTATGACCGCAACGACTAATAACAATTTGACCTCGATTGAGGAATTTCCATCTGCTGTTGAAGTTGCTAAGATTTGGCAGCAAAAGGGGACTCAATTAGCCAATTTAGGTAAATATACAGAAGCATTGAATTACCTAAATCGAGCTATAACAATTCATGAAGACAATCCTACTGCTTTAGAGGATGTTTGAAAAGTTTTGAAGGGTGAGATTTTATGCCAGCCGCCTAACCATGATACGGATCATGGCAAGGTAGATAAAAGTCTCGGAGGTTTG
>NZ_JTJC03000001.1:1126416-1127208 GCF_000817735.3 Scytonema millei VB511283
AGAGGATGTTTGAAAAGTTTTGAAGGGTGAGATTTTATGCCAGCCGCCTAACCATGATACGGATCATGGCAAGGTAGATAAAAGTCTCGGAGGTTTGGGGCAATAATTCATAGTCTCTGACTAATCGCCGACACCCCATTAGCCAGCCGAAAGTGCGCTCCACCACCCAACGTTTTTTGAGCAACACGAAACCCTTAGTTTGTTCTGGTCGCAGCACCACTTGCACAATCCAACGGCAGAAGTCCATCACCCACATCATGAACGATGTACCGTCAAAGCCGCCATCGACCCAAATGGTTGTCAAACGGGACACCTTTTTACCCATCTGTTTTACCTTCTGGAGTACTTGTTTACCTCCCTCTCGTTCTCCAACACTGGCGGCTGTGACCAATACCCGCAATACTAACCCCAAAGTATCGACACTCATAAACCGCTTGCGTCCTTTGATTTGTTTGCCCGCATCATAGCCCACCGCTTCATGTACCATCGCGGTGCTTTTCACACTTTGGCTATCGATAATCGCTTCTGATGGACTGGGATGACGCTGCTGCTCGATTCTGAACCACTCTCGCAGGCTGTCGTGAAGCTTCAACCATGTCCCATCAATGCGCCAGTTACGGAAATAAGTGTATACAGTCTGCCATGCTGGAAAGTCACTCGGTAGTGCTCGCCATTGTACCCCTTCGCACAACACATAGAAAATTGCGTTGAAAATCTCCCACATATTGACTGTACGGGGACGACCACCTAGTTTAGGCTCTGGAATCATGTCACTCAGAAATTCATATTGGG
>NZ_JTJC03000001.1:1427335-1543634 GCF_000817735.3 Scytonema millei VB511283
CAAACTTATTACTTTTAGAAAAGCTTCCTTCGAGTGGATGTTTCCCAAGTGTTTCAACAAGTAAAACGTCAACTGTCCGTTGGAATAATTCTCAGCATATAGAAGCAAGCGATCGCTCTATAATTCTTGCAAAAGTTAAATTCACGTATTCTCTCTTTGGTAAAATCTATAAAAGCTTGTTTAGAAGCCCACCTGTAATGATGCAAGTAACTTATGCAGATGGTAGCAAACGAGACTACAGAATTATTCCTGAGAATTCAGAAAATGGTGTTATAGTTAGTCACCTACCTAAAGATGACAATGAAGCTTTGTCTTTCTTTCGCAGACAATTACCCGCTCAAGTCCAGTCATTCAGGTTCCATGCAACTAATTCTCTCTTATACTCACCAACCATAGAAATAAATTTTTTATCACTACATATCTGATTCCTCTTTTGTTGCTTGGGCAGAGTTAAAATAAGAAAAGGAGTGCTAGAAACTATGCTGTGGCTATATTTCTTACAAGATACACCTTGGGATGTTAAAGCCTTGCGATAAATCTGATTGTGTTAATCAAAGTGTTAGTTGGGGACGAACCGCTCGTATTATGTATAGCTAAACAGTCATTGGTAACTTAGGTAGAACAGCAAATGCTATTGTCTTGGTTAATGCCTACGCTCTGCTTGTTTTGAATGAACTAAGAGGTGCTAATCGCCTCATCTATTGCATTGAGCTGGATTTTCTTCGCCTTTACTTTAAACTCGCAGATTATCGCTTTTCTTATGCTATTACGCTTGGCATAAGAAATCAAGAAAATTGAACAGCTAAAAAGCAACGCCGAGTCGCCCTACGTCTGCGACATGAATGTACGTGGTTTTGGGCTTCCCGACCGCTTTTCGATCGAGAGAGATATTGCTAAGTAAAAAAAGGATAGTAGGTTGGGTTTTCTACTATCCTCCACTTATTGTTGTATTGCTTACAATTCTAGTACTTGTACCTGCCAAATTGTACCAGCTATGTTTTCACATCTAGTTTTTTCCGATGGCTCAAGGCAGATTTGAACTGCCGACCTTGGGCTTATGAGTCCCAAGAAGAAGCTTTATTTATCAATACTTTCAGGCTTTAAAAAAGAATTTTACCCCAAACTTACCCCAATAATCATAAATAGTACCTCATTCGCTTCTCGAACGCTTGTCCACCTTCTCGAAAATTATTTGCTTAAAAAGATTATCTAGAGATTCCAGGGTCAACTAGCCCTAATCGTTACTAGCCGTTGTCTGTAGCGATGACAATTGCTATATTGTCAATGTATTGCAAGTATGACAAGTACAACAACGATGCTAACTGTCAGATTGGACGAAGAAACAGAACGACAGCTAGGAGATATCCTAGCCCGCGAAAAAGATACTAATCGTAGCGAGTTGATTAAACGCCTTATCCGCGATCGCTGGCTGACATTGCAGGTAGGTAAAACTCTGGTGGAAAGACGCGGCGGACACCCCCAGCATTTATTACAGGATGCTCCAGCCGATTTATCAGAACGCCAAAACCGCAAAGCGGCGATCGCTGAATATTTGAAGAAACGTCACTCATGACCTATCATCCGATTGTTCTAGCGGATAGCGGTTTTTTATTTGCTTACTACAGTGCCAAAGATAAATATCATGGCTTGGTACGGCGCTTCTTTGAAAGCTTTACGTCGAAGCTACTAACGACATCGCCTATTTGCACAGAAGTCATGTGGCTGCTTAGCTCCGACTGGCAGACACAAAATGAATTTCTTTTAGATGTGGCTAAAGGACTTTATGAGTGCGAGCAACTTTTACCACAAGACTTTTCCCGTATTGCTGAACTCAACGCTCAGTATGCCGATCTCCCAGGAGACTTTGCCGATTTATCCTTGATTGCTATCTCCGAGCGTCTAGACATTGCAGCGATCGCTACTTTAGACAGTGATTTTGATATTTACCGCCGCTATCGGAAACAGCCTTTTGAGCGGGTGTTTCGACCGGAGTAAAGAGCGTTTTCTCAATCTCCGCCTTTGCAAGCTTTTTCACGCTCGACTCCCTCCCATTCCAACAAACGTTCTCTATACCTCTCCATTTTCAAGTAACACTGTCTTGGTAGCTTTCTCTGACATCTGATATTTTTTATTTATAGTATCTTTATTTTGTGAAATAAGTATTTTACAGCATTCTTACAAAGATCGAATTATTATTTAAATATATGCTGTAGGAAAATATTTGCAATAGACACTGTATTTAGTTCCGATTATTTAAGTTTTTATACAAAGTTTTCTACCTATTAAATTGAAATCAAAAATTTCAAAATCATCCCGAAGTGAGTTGGCTTTTTAGAAGCTTCGGGCAAATTGCTGTCAAACAATATTCTACTAACAAACTAAAGTTAGCAAGCATTTTTTATGTTTGAAAAATATCTTCTACAATTTCAATCAGCACTTAACGATGAAATTAGAGCCTTAAGAAAAAGCGGCGGACAAAAAACATTCTTAAGCGATGGGTGCTATTTAGGCAAACGCTTAGATCGGTACGTCTATTCTTTTACTGCTGATACAGAACTCCGCTTTCCAGATGATACACCAGTCGATCTAGAATATCGTGGAAAAAAGTATAAAGGCACTATTGTCTCTATTGAAGGATTTGAGCTGATTCTAGGATTAGAAAATCACCTCGGAGACGCGATCGCCACAGCAATACTTTTTACCGCTCCTTGGTTTTTGTTAGAGGAGTTGAAAAAGCGTCTAGAAGAAGTCAAAAACCTAAAGAGTGCTAACGTTTCCCTGGCTTTAAAACTTTTAGGAAAAACATCTGAGTCTATTCCCGCTACTAGCAGTCAAGCTCATAAAATACTTAACAAGTTAGAGCAACAATTAGGAAAGCCGATTGAGTATAACGAGAATCAATTGCTAGCTATCGATAAGATTCTCTCCCAAAATGTCAGCTTCATTTGGGGACCACCTGGTACTGGTAAAACCAAAACGCTTGGTATGGCGGTAGCTACACTCGTACAAGCTGGTGAGTCTGTGCTAGTAGTTGCCCACAGC
Source organism: Scytonema millei VB511283 (assembly GCF_000817735.3). Lineage (NCBI taxonomy): Bacteria > Bacillati > Cyanobacteriota > Cyanophyceae > Nostocales > Scytonemataceae > Scytonema > Scytonema millei. The sequence continues at coordinate 1,430,378 of NZ_JTJC03000001.1, forward strand.
AACGCAGCTGTAGATGTAGCAATGCTAAGTGTGGCTCAGTATTTACAAGCTTCACCTGTTTACAAAAATGGTTTGGTACTGCGTTATGGAGTAACTAATCTGTCGAGCCTCGATCGTTTTCCTCAACTTCATGTCAGGGGTGTACTGGAGCAACACAACCCAGCTTTATCATCGCAAATCGAGCAACTGGAAAAACAGAAGAAAAGCTTGGTTAGGCAGTCGCGAAATGAAAAATTAAGTGATTTACAGCGTCAACAACTCAAAACTCAAATAGCTCTAGTTAAACAGAAGTTACAGCCACTCAAAGAGCAGCTGAAAGAAAAAGAAGCGGAGCTGATTCGGCAAGCCAATGTTGTCGGCTGCACGCTATCTAAAGCTGCGATCGCCCAAGAAGTTCACCAACGTCGCTTTGATGCCGTAGTCATAGATGAAGCAAGCATGGCTTACATTCCTCACTGTGCTTTTATTAGTACTCTAGCGCGTCGTCGAGTCGCTGTTTTTGGTGACTTTCGACAGTTGGGACCAATTTCACAGGCAGACACCGAAGCAGCTAGAGAATGGTTACAGCAAGATATTTTTAATGAGGCTGGAATTACTGCTTCAGTCAAAAGAGGATGTACCGACCCAATATTGGTATTACTGAAAATCCAGTACCGTAAGTAGCTGGACAGTTTTAATTACATAAATGAGTGGTATGATTTATTAACAAATATTCCTGTTGTATATTCATAGCACTCTGCGATGATATTCATTAGAGAAATCAATTCTCTCTCCTCAAAGCTGTTAGAACGAATTTATCGTCAAAGCCGACATCATCAAGTACGTCAAAGAGCGCACTGTTTAATTTTAGCTTCACAAGGAGTCAAAATAGAAGAGTTAATGAACATTTTTCAAGTCAGTTATAAAACAATATATAACTGGTTGAATCGATGGGAATCAGAGGGAATGGTAGGACTATACAACAAACCAGGAAGAGGTAGTAAACCGACATTTAATTCTCAACAAAAAGCAAAAATAAGAGAGTGGGCGCAGCGACAGCCAAGGCAATTAAAACAGGTAGCACAAAAGATTAAAGAAGAATGGGGAATCACCATCAGTACCAAAACAATCAAAAGAATATTGAAAACACTGTCAATGAGTTGGCATCGGATGCGTCGAGGGTTAGGCGGAAAACCAAACCTGCAAGAATATCAAGAAAAACAAGCGCAGTTAGAAGAATTGAAGCGATTGGATGAGCGGGGTGAAATTGACTTATATTACTTAGATGAAACGGGATTTTGTCTGATTCCTTGTGTTCCTTATGGCTGGCAAAATATTGGAGAATATTTAGCGTTGTCCAGTCGCCGTAGCCGTCGATTAAACGTTCTAGGAATCCTAAATAGAAAAAATCATCTTGAGACTTATATTTCTTCTCAAAGTATTAATTCTGATGTGGTTATCACTTGCATTGAGACTTTCTTTTCTACAGTAAATAGACCAACATTTATTGTCGTTGACCAATCTTCTATTCATACCAGTGATGCCATTCTTGATAAAATTGAAGAATGGTCTGAACGTGGAATTACTATCTTTGTATTGCCCCCCTATTCACCCCAATTAAATTTAATTGAGATTTTGTGGCGGTTTATGAAGTATCAATGGATTGAAATAGATGCTTACAAGACTTGGGAAACTTTTGTGGCATCTATTGAGAAAATCTTGAAAGAAGTAGGTAAAAACTATGTAATTAATTTTGTCTAATTACTTATGCATCCAGATATTGCAGCTATACCCAATCGCCTTTTTTACGATAGCCAGCTAGTAGATGGTGCAAGAGTAAAGGAGCAAACAACATCTATTGCCCAAAATCCACCCAGTTCTGGAAATGCGCTTGTCCTTTACGACCTTACTAAATTGTCCGCTTTCTGTTTCAGCGAGGAAGAATCTCACAGCCGCTTTAACTTTATATCGGCTTTAGTAGCGGTTAATCTAGCATATGCCAATGTTCGAGCAGGTAATTCCAATATAGGAATTATTACTCCTTATAATGCTCAGTCTCGCTTGATTCATCGACTATTAAAAGATTTATCGATTGCCGAAAAGCTGGTGAAGGTAGCAACAGTACATCGCTTTCAGGGGTCGGAACAAGATGTAATTATATTTGACACGGTTGAAGGTCCACCACGAGAAAAGCCAGGACTACTGGTAACTGGCGGAATGGATAGCACTGCTATGCGACTGGCTAACGTAGCGATTAGTAGAGCTAGAGGAAAATTCATTGGAATTGTCAACTATTCTTATCTGCAAAACAAGCTCAATTCATTTAACATCTTTCGTAAACTGATCGATCGGGTAGCAGCGCGAGCAAGTATTCATTCTATTACCTGGTCAAAAGAGGCATCTGCTAACAACTGGAAGCTAGATCTCCCAGGAGTAACCTGTTTTCCGAATAGTCATACAGCGTTGAAGCAAATTGAATCGGAGATTACCAAGGCTAAAGAAGAAATCGCTATTAACTGGTCAACCCCGCTAGCTAAACACCATTTTTCTGCTTCTATTCTCAAAAGATGTCATCCAGAGCGCGTTCGCTTTTATATTACTGGACAAGGCTATCAAAGTTTTGCTATTGGGCTACAGAACACTCAAATTTGGCAAGGGCGATCGCAACTCAATATCAGTTTGGTTGGCATCGATCGCCAGTGCTTATGGATATACGTTAATCCTGCTTCCCCTAACTCAGTTGTATTGCGTCTAGACTTGCCACAAACAGTTAAGCTTCTCTATGCTTTTTGGCGATTAGTACCTAGTGAAGAAGTTAAGCAGGACACCCTATTAGAGAAGATTGCCAAAGGTCAAAGTCCGGTAGGGATGCCTTGTCCTGTGTGCAGAAGTCTTTTGTATCCTACTGTCGGCAAGTATGGTGCTTATCTAGCGTGTACTAATAAAAATAAATGTCGTTACACTAAATCAATGTCTTCTACCGATGCCACTAATTGGGCGCATCTAAATAATATCAAGTGTACAAAATGCCGTTCTCAAGTAAAAGGTTGTAAAGGTTACAAAGGTGTTTTTCTCAGATGTACAAACTCAAAGTGTGATGGCTGGACACCATTAGAAAATTTTGTAAGTTCTATACAAAATTTTCTCTTTTGTAGAAAACCTCAAGATCTTACAGATTTTCGTTGTCCAGCAGGAATTACATATTCAAAACCAGGGCAGTTCCTTACAATTCCATCACCGCTAGGATTCATTTTCTTGGGATTCTCTGTGTATTGCCGCTGGCAGTTTTTTCTCACGCGCAATGCAAGACTTGCTAACGCTCGATTGTTGACAGCATTGGCTGTGTTGTATTCGTGAAGTTTACCAGCAAAGAACGCTAGAGTCCCCCATACCAGTAATGCAGCAATCGGAATCGCATAGGCAAGTTTAACCGAATTTATGGCAATTTTCTTCGCCGCTTGGGTTCCTAGTAAGACTTGCTTTTGTTCTTGAATCAGGTTACAAGTTGCATCGACCAGACCATTTGAGATCGTGTTTATGTTTTGCCGCTCGGTAGCTAGACTTGCGATCGCCTCATCTAATTTTTGCTCTAAACTGCTATGGCGATCGCCGAACGCTATCAGCCTGTCTTCAACCAGTTGCGCCGACTGTTGGATCTCTTCCTTAGCCTGTACAATCCTGCCATCTGACCTGCCTAATTCTTCTACTGCCGCAATATTTTGAGCCACGCAGAAATAGAAATCAAACAACTCGTTATCGAGAAAATATTGGTTGTCGCTCAACCACTCATACACGCGCTGCTGGGTAGCGGCGGACTCACGAGTAAGTCTTTCGGCAAGCAAAGCTTGAAGCTGGGTTTGTCGATCGCCCAGAGAAATTTTATTTCGATGACTGATTTGATTCATCAATTGTTTGCCCTGAGATTTTCTACGCTAAAGTTAGCCATAGCTAAAACATCGTAGGCTCGGCGCAGGTATGCTCGTAACCCAGCTAGTTGAGCCGTACTAAATCCCTTGTAACGACGTGCCTCTGTAAAACTCAAGGTGTTTTTATAGATTTCCGTCGCCGTATCTTCTCTCAGCTTTGGTAAATCGATGACTCGTAGATCAAATTGCTGTAGCAGTTGGGGTGTGATGAAGCTATTGAAGCTATCCCACTCTTCGCACTTACCTAAATTTCTCACCAGGATATGCTTGACCTTATCTTGCATGAATTCTAAAGTCCGCAAAAAACCCTCATAACATTCCTGCGAATCGTCGAGTAAATACCAGTTCTGAATTTCAACTCCTAGATCGATCGCGGCGGCTAAAATATCTCCAGCATTCAACCAGTGATTAAATCCTTCCTCAACGTTACCAGGTAAATCTAACAGCACCAGTTTTTCCAGCGCCAAATCCAGAATGCGATCGGGAATCTTCAGATGGCGGTCTAGTTCGCTAAACCTCGTCGGCTGGACGAACTGGGGGTAAGCTTTAATAAAACTTTCCTGGCGATCGGCATCCACTGCATAGCAATCTAACCCTGCTTCCAAACAATAAGCGGCTTTCAGCTTTGAGAGCAAAGTTTTGCCAACTCCGCCCTTTTTACAATTCGATAGATGAATGGCGGGACGAGTCGGAACGATCGCATCCGTTTGCTCTGACTCCACTACTTGGGATTGTTTAGCTCTAGCCACAACTTCCACCTCTTTTATTTATTGGAGAACAATCGCTCGGCGGCTTCTTGCTTGATTTTTGGTAGCACCGCCGCAGGCTGAGTGTTGGCATCCTTAATCGCTACCTCTGGTTTCCTAGTTGCTGGTACAGGCACGGCAGGAGGAAGAGTTGAATCCGAGCTATCGGAGTTATCTCCTACTTCTTTCTCCAACTGGCGGCGATACTCCGTGTGGTATTGCTTCAAAGTCGCAGCACTAATCTTGACCCCACTTTCGGCAATCGATTTTGCTAGGTCGTCATATTCACAACCCCTAGCCAAAGCCGCCTCAATTCTTAGGTGCAATTTGGCTACTAATTGCCTCAAATAACCAGGCTGGGTAGCTTTACTTTTCGTTTGGTCAATCTTTTTGGCGATCGCCTTTTCTAAGGGGCTGAAGTCCGTCTCATTCATGTCGTATTCCCCAAGACTCATTAGCTATGGTAGTGTATCAACAGCCAGTCAGGACGCGGCAAGAACGGCGTTTTGGATGCACCCTAGCGGGTAAATCGTACTCGGACAAATTCAGCTATATACGAGGAAAATCCCACACCTGATGCACCCTTACAGAGTGCGAAATAAAGGTACTGCCATCCCCGTATAAAGCTACAAAATATTGATTTTGGTAAAGAAATAGCAATACAGCAATCTCGAATGAAAACTTCATTTGAGCAAGCGATCGCCAGTTAGCAACTACTGGTGTCCGAGAGCGATGTTGACAAGTAATTGGTTCAGCCAATCGCCATAAATTTAGCAGTCTTTATTCCCCCCACATTCTCATATGGTTTGTTCAATTGGTAGGCTCTATGCCAAAGTCGAGGACTATACCCAAAGCGACAGTTACTACATTAAAGGTGGAGGTATCAACCAGTCAGAATGGTACGGCAAAGGTGCGGCTCAGCTAGAGTTGAGTGGCATGGTAAAGCCAGAAGACTATCACAAAGCGTACAAAGGGTTAGACCCAGAAGGCAAAGCTTTACGACAGCAGCAGGCAGGTAAGAAGCAAAACCCAGGTAGAGACATTACTCTATCCGCACCTAAATCGGTCGCCTTGGTTGGTTTAGTCAAAGGCGATCGGCAAGTACTGCTAGAGCATAAAGCAGCAGTCCGCACTGCGATGGACTACGTAGAGCGCAACTGCATATTTACCAGAACGGGTAAGGGAGGAAAGGAGCGTTATCAAACCGACAATGCTTTATTTGCCATCTTCCACCACGACGACAACCGCAACCAAGATCCGCTAGTCCATAGCCACTGCATTGCATTTAATCAGACAGCAGGAGCAGATGGAAAGTGGCGCTCGATGGATAACCGCGAACTTTACCAGCAAAAGATGACGATCGGCACAATCTATCATCACGAGCTGGGTAGAAGACTAAAAGCATTAGGATACGAGTTGGAGTGGAATCGCGACGGCACGTTCGAGGTCGCAGGCTATACACAACAACAGCTAAAAGTTTTTAGCACTCGCCGCTCGGAGATCGTTGCCGCTGTTGGCATGGATGCGAGTGCCGAAGTCAAAGCCCAAGCTTGCACGACAACACGCAAAAACAAGACTTATAAAACAGCAGAGGAGCGAGAATCGCTAGAAATAACTTGGCAACAACGGGCAGAGGCAGCAGGAATCGAGCATCCGCAGCCAAAACTGCGGCAAAACCTTGAAGAATCCTATCACCACTCCTCGCACCCAGGTAGTACAGCCGAGCTGTTACGCAGCGCCATCGAAGTTAAGTGCGATCGCGCTGTTGCTTTTCCCCGTCACGCACTACTGAAAGAAAGCTTAATACAGTCACAAGGTAACTACAGCTTGGAGGAAATAGAACGAGCAATCGATCGCGAGCCGAATTTACTCAAAACTCAAGACGGACGGATGATCACTACCCAAGCAGTAGGACGCGAAACAGATATCCTACAAAAAGCGCAGGTTCGTAAGGGTGGCGATCGCGCCCTAGCAACCGCCCAAGCTGCCCAAGAAAAAGCACGAGAGTTTGGCTTAAACTCTGCCCAGGAACGCGCCTTATCGCACTTTGCTACGAACCAAGATGCGGTCATGCTTTGTCAGGGAGATGCAGGAGTCGGGAAGACGTATACGCTCAAGGCACTACACGAGATCGTCCCAGCTAACCAGTCAGTACGAGGCTTAGCGCCCAGTGCCGCTGCTGCCGAAGTCCTACAACAAGATGCGGGAATTCCTTGTCAAACTTTGGATGCTTATCTGATGTCTCCACGCCAGTCTTTACCGCAGAACGAGTTGATTGTAGTGGACGAAGCTGGCATGGTGAGTAGCCGTCAAATGCAGGCTTTACTGGAACGGTTGCAGCAGACTAACTCTAGAGCAATTCTCATCGGTGACACCAAACAACTTTCGGCAGTACAGGCTGGCTCTCCGTTTAAATTACTTCAGCAACAAGCTGGGCTTCCTACAGTCGGGATTGATTTGAATGTCCGCCAGCAAAACCCGCAGTTGAAAGCAACGGTGGATCTAATCGCCGCTGGCAAGATCGAGCCAGGTTATCAGCAATTGCAACAGCAGGGCAACATTAAGCAAATTCCGATTGACAGTAAACGATTTCAAACAGTAGCCAACGATTACTTAAGCACAGATAAAAAGACGCGAGCCAAGACTCTGATCCTGGCTGGTACTAACGCTGAAAAGCAAATGATTACGACCCAAGTAAGACAAGGATTGCTCGCACGGGGTCAACTTGGTATGGATGCGAGAGAAATTACCGTTCTCAAGCGCAAAGACTTAAGCACATTTGCGATCGCCCAAGCTAATAGTTACGAGCCAGGTAATGTAGTCAAGTTTCACCAAGACTCCGCTAAATTCAGTCGAGATTTGTTCTATCGAGTCGATGCTGTGGATGCAAAAAACCAGACAGTTACTCTTAGAGACAAATACGGTACGACGCAAATACTACAACTAAGTCAGTATAAACAGCGCGAAGTTTTTCAGGCGGAAACTAGAGAAATCCGTGTCGGAGAACAGATGAAGTTCACGCGCAATCAGTATAAGCAAAACCAGGTGAACGGGCAACGCTTTACTGTCATCGAGTTGAAAGATGATGGTCAGATCGTCGTTCAAACCAAAGGCAAAACTCAAGCTGTAAATTCTGATGCCCTATTGCACTGCGATTATATTTACGCAGATACAGTACATAGCAGCCAGGGTAAAACTGCCGATCGCTGTATCTATGTTGCCAGCTCAGGTAATTCGCCAACCGTTGGGCGAGAAAGTTTTTATGTAGCCGCATCGCGGGCGAGACAAGAATTTATCGTCTATACTGCTAGTGCTAAAGACCTGGGGCTATCGGTACAGCAATCCAGGGGACAAGAGAATGCTTTGCCACTAGTTGTCAGCCATTCCAGCCAAAGTAAATCTAAACCAGTAGCGTCGCCGCCCAGTCAGACACGATCTTCGTCTGTTGAGCCACAGCGAGCCTTACAGGATTCAAAAATACCAGTTCCATCTCCTACAAGGGAGCAAGAATTTAAGCTTTTGGTTCAATCGAAATATTTAATTGAAGAAAAAGGGGAACGAAACCCGCAGAACTCCAAAGAAAAGATTTACAAATCGGCAGATGGTACGGAAATAAAATTGAATGGCGATCGCCTGAGAATTAAGCAGGGAGGATCGGAACTAGAATTCGGTCGCGACAATGCGACTATAAAAAATACTTTTTCTTGGCAACAAATGCAGGAGCAAATTCAAGCTCTTACTGCTGAAGCAAAACAATTCATTGCAATAGATCGCTCTCGCGATCGCGGACGGGGTATTAGTCGATAACAAGTTCTCAGGGGATCGAATTGAGAGGATAAAATCAAAAAAAATCAGGGTTTTACACATCTTCATATTTTCTCGACAACTTGTCATTATCAAAATTTATGCTGCAAAATAAGGTATTACCCTAGCAGTTGGCAGTCCGTGCTTAGTGAGGTTTGAGGCGGATTAAGGTTTGTATTGCTGGAATGATGAGCTTCAAAATAATTGCTTAATTAACTGTATTCAGGCATCTACCAATGACGAAAAGAAACCTAAAGCCAAACAGCTCGCTGTCGGAAACAGTACTCTTTTTAAGTGGGTTGCTCGCTCTCTGGTGGGCTGTCCAAAATCAGAACGTAGCTTTGTTTTTATTCCAGAATCCTCATCTAATCTTGCCCTACTTAATTCAAGAGATTGGGGTGGTTTGGCTGACGATTGGATCGATAGGAATTGTGGCTCTATTTTGGTTGCTAATTGTGATTTCTACATCCAACTCGTCGAACGTTTTGCGGGGAGCTAAGTTAGTTTCGTCGGGCAAACTCAAAAGCATTTTGCAGCAACAGCCCAAGCTCCGCAACCAACCCCAACTTAAAATTGCCGGAATGCCTATTCCATCTGCCTACGAGAATCGAGGCTTTTTTGTGGTTGGTTCTCCTGGCAGTGGTAAGACTAAAGCGATCGAGCAATTAGTTGCAACCTTAAAACAGCGAACTGATTTTCGCGCAATTATTTTCGATCGCGGTGGCGAACTGCTAGAAAAGTTTTACGATCCCACTAAAGACATCATCTTCAATCCTCACGATGCCCGTAGCTGCACCTGGACGCACGTTTACGAGCAAGCTCAACCTGCGACAATTGCTGCTGGTTTGATCCCGATGGAATCAGCTCGCGAACCTTTCTTTTCCAATGCAGGGCGAGCTGTGATGACAGAATTATTTCGTAAAACTAGAAATAATGCGGAATTGCTGGAGTTACTTCGGGGCAATGTAGAACAACTCAAAACTTTTTTAGCAGGTACTTTAGCTTATCGGTATTTAGAGGAAGCCAAAGTAGCGACTTCGGTGTTGTCAACGGCGGCTAACTACTGTCAGTTTTACGAATCCCTGCTAACGCCACAAGCAAAGGCACTGAGCTTTTACCAGTGGGGAGCTAGCGACAGCCCTAGATGGATTTTTATCACTTTGAATGAGGACGATACAGAACTATTCAAGCCCTTGTATAGCCTTGCTTTTGAGTTAATGCTCAAGGGGCTGCTTTCTAATCAACAACATACTCGCAAAACTGCGATCGCGATCGACGAGTTAGGTGCGCTCAACCAGTTGCCTAGCCTGAGCCGATTACTCAGCGAAAGCCGCAAGTTTTTGGGTTGTCCGATCCTAGGAACTCAAACTGAAGCCCAAATTACTAAAATCTATGGCAAAGAAGATACTCGCATCTTGCTCCAAGGTGCAAAAACAAAGCTGATCTTAAACTGTGCCGATCCTCAAACTGCTGAGACAATGGCGCAAGTGATTGGCAAGCAGGAACGAGTAGATTTTACCAATAACCGTAATCGCAGCCGGAATTACTCAGGCAGAGGAGCGGGGCATGGCAGCAGTTATGGCGAGAGCGAGCAAATTCGCGAAACTTATGCGGTTATGCCTTCCCAGTTGCAAGATTTACCCGACTTAGCGGGCTATTTGAAAATCTCTGGACTACCAGCAGCTCTCGTCCAAGTTAGAGTTCAAGACTTTTCTGTACGAGCAGAACGCTTCGTTCCCCGCTCTCAAGTATCTACTTCGCCTGCCGCAGCTCAACCAGTCAAAAAGGCGCAAAGCGTTCAGGAGCAGTGGGAAAATTTGCGATCGCAATTGATCGAGCATCAAAATCGCTAGATGCAGAGTCAATTATACTGTTTATCCACAACGGTAAACATGAGAATTTTTTTACTCTTGATTTTTCATCTAAAATCATATCATGCATTTTTATCTATCAAGCAATTTAAATTGAATTACTCCGTTTTATTGATTAATTCAAGTGCAATAGTTTTGAGAATGTGCTGTCGAGGAGTAGAAGAGATATAAAAATTTATCGCTCCTTCTAGATCTATTTGAGGTTCGCACAAAGCTTTTTCTATTCTTTCTTTTAACTCTTGAATACCAGAATATACATTTACTTGATTGATACTGCCCTGAAAGCTCTCCATTCGATTTTTAAAATCAGCGAAGGCTTCATTCGGGTCTTTATACCATTTGATACTTTGACCTGTTGCCGTTAGAGCTTCGTCATCTATACTTCCATCCTTAAGCCTTGTGGGTTTGTCATTTGAGTGAACGTACACGCTAATTCCATGTAGATTTTCCCAAGAGGGTTCTTTATGCCCTGTACAACGTTCATAGTTTATTTTGATAAAATCGTGATCCTGCAATCCTAAATATACAAATGGACCATTTTCCTGAGAGTACTTTATGATTGCAGGATGTATAAAACCTGCATCATCAGGGCTTGGTGGTTTCGGTTCTGTATCTTCTGAATCGTCATAATTACAATCTTCTATATCTAAAAAACCTCCATCAAAAAAATCATTGTCAGCCAGCATTTTGACAGGAAGTAGAATAGTAGATACAAACCAGTTTTTGATAGAAGAGAACCTTCTCCCAAATTCATCAAAAAACAAAGACATTGGATTTTCTCGATCGAGTATTAGATCTGTGCTTAAATCCACCTTGCTAAGTAATCTTCTTCGCTCAGATGCTACTACTTGAGAGTTTGTGTCAATGAAGTTACTCGATCTATCTTTAATAGTCTTTTTCTCAAGGGTTTGCTGGAGTTGATTAATTATACTTTGAATTTCACCATCCTCATTGTGCTGAAGAGCTAGATGCTTGATATAAGCCAATCTTAAATCATTAACGTAAACAGAATTCCCGTTAACTGAGCTGATATGTAAATATTCCTGGATTGCTCCGTTAAGATTTATATCCCAAGTTGATATACCATCAACTAAGCCGCCTTTAATAATTGCCTTTTCAAAATTTGCCCTATTTAGAATCGCTCCTCTCAAATCTACAAATATGAGAATGCTCTTGCTAAGATTTGCATCTTCAAGATTTGCGTCACATAAGCGTGCGTCTCTAAAAACTACTTTGCTCAAGTTAGCTTTTTTTAAGTTTGCTGACATAAAGTCTGCATTTTTAATGGTTGCTCTAAATAAATCTGCTCCTTCCAAGTTAGCATTGCTTAAATTAGCTTTTGTTAAATTTGCTTCCCTTAGATTTGCTCCTCTCAAGTCAGCGTTTCTTAAGTCTGCCTCTACTAAATTAGCCCCTCTAAGATCTGTTGCATCAAGTCTGGCATTCCTTAATGATTTTGCGCTAAAGTCTACATCTCTTAGATCGGCTTCACGAAGGTCAATCCCATCTAGGTTTAGCTCTTTAGGCTTTGCTCCTACAAGCTGCGGAAATATTTCAGGATTTTTTTCTCTCCAGCGATTCCAATCTACTGCTCCTCGATTGAGAATAGCTAGATGCATCTTATTCAGCGTTGCAAGAACTGGCGGCTCTGACAAGTCATTTATTTCAGTTATTCGACCCTCAATATAGTCAAAAAGCTGCTCTAGAGTTAAACTCAGCAACGAAGCAATTTTGGGAAAGTGTCTTCGGTCGGGCAGTATTTCTCCTTTTTCCCAACGTGCCACTGTAGGTTGTGTCACAGGAGGACTAAAAAGTTTACCGAATGCTGCCTGAGATAAATGGCTTGCTTCCCTAGCTTTCCTGATCAGTTCAGGAAATGATTTTGATGATGCTTGAAAACTAGGCACGGCTTTCTTTTATACGTGTATACGTAGTTTTTCTTGCAAATCTTAACAGTAGTTGGAAATACTTTTGATTGAAGATAATCATGCTTTACACATAGGATTGCATCTAATTATTACTGTTAAGTATAGTTTTTTTATAAACAATACGCTAGAGTAATACTCAAACTTAGCAAAAGAGCCGAGGTATTAGGGTCAACACCGCCAAGTGAAGAAGTCCCGCAACTCCCCGACTCTCTGCTGGCAGCTTACCGCCGCCCTGCTCAGACAAGCTGAGCAAGCTTTTTGCTTCAATTCTAACAGGCAAAGGTATAGCTGTCGCAGGAGAGATTGGGTGTGGCATTGCTTCGGCAGCAAGCAACAACAGGAGCAACATGAAACACCCCGAACAAAACATGTCGCAGCAAGAGGAAACATTGAAGTCTTCCAGCTTTACAATGCTCGACAAATATCTAACTGCCAAAATAGTTGGTATTTCACCTCACACTGTAAAAACTTACAGAGAGCGATACTGGCAGGCTGGCATACATTATGTCAGATGTAATTCTCGAATGATTCGTTACAACCAAGAGCTAATTATTGATTGGGTTGCTAACCGTTCTAATTCACCGGAGTGCCACCAGCGAGCAATTGAGGCTTATCTTGCTTCTCTTCTATCCAACAAGCCAAAAACTCGTGGTCGTAAGCCAAAGTAACTACCCACTGTATCACTGGGAAGCATTAGATTCACAGCAGTTTTTTGGATCTACTGCTTCCTTACCTACTGCTCTGTCACAGCTATTAGTAGCAGTTGCACCCTAGCACAAAAGAAAAGCTCGGAGACTCTCATTCACTTGGCTGAAGCCTGAATGTGTTAAAAATGCTCGACTTTAGCTGGGCAGCATTTTGCTGTTCATACAAGCTACAGACTGCATCCGAACCTACATAAATTACTAACACTCAAGTTAACACGTCAGCTTTCACCAGGAAAGAGAGTTGCCGAGATACTTCATTTTTGAAAATCTCAAAAACTCACGCACTCTCATGAATGACAATTTTTCTAGCAATCAATCTGCTTCCTTTAAACTCGATCGCACCCAAGCGATCGCCCAACTTGCTGCTCTGGGCTACAAAGACGGCGAACAAGTATACCTGCGCTTTTTCGTCCCAGACAGCGATCCACGTAAGGGAGAGGATAAAGGACGCAAGCTTGACGGCGTATTCCCAAACTTGCCTTGGCATCACATAGAACAACTCCAAGCAGAAGGACGTGGCTGTTACTTTGTCGTCAACGGTGGCGGTCACTCAGATCGAGATGTCACGCAAGGTCGGGCTATCTTCTTCGAGCATGACAATCTAGATAGACAATTGCAACGAGAGCTATGGAAAACGCTAGGATTACCAGAACCAACCGTTCAAGTAGATACGGGTGGCAAATCTATCCACACGAAATATGCCCTCTCCACTCCCTGCTCCATCGAACAATGGCGAGAACTCCAAGCAGACTTGCTAGAGTTTGTGGATGGCGATCGCAAGCTCAAAAACCCTAGCCGAGTCATGCGATTGGCTGGAGCGTATTACATCAAGCCTGGACAAAATCCAATTCAAAGCCAGCTGATTTTAAATACAGGCAAAACCTATTCCTACGAGCGATTAAGGGCAATTATCCCCAAACAGCAGCCAAAGGTAGATCCAGGCAAGCATATTACATGGCACGAGTTCGATCGAAGTTTCCGGTTGCCGATCCCTGACGCTGTACCACTTTACGAGTGTTTAACCAAGGAAAACCGCTATAAGATCGATCGAGGAGTCGGACAGGGCGAGCGCAATACTCAAGGCTTTACTGTACTGGTCAATATAATTGCCACTGCCAATTACTTAAATAGTATCGGGCAGCGTTACGAGGGTACGCCCGAACAACTATTTGAGCAATTCCGTTTCAAATGTACTCCGTCAATCGATCGCAACGAAGTTAAGTCGATTTGGAAGTCAGCTCAAAAGCGTGCGAGGACGACTAGTTTATCGCCGGATGCGATTGAGAACTGTATTAAAGCTTGGAAGTGGAGGCAAATTCGCGGTGAAAAATCGCCACCAACAGCAGCCAGACAGATACAAAGTCATGTGGCGATCGCTCAACCCCCTACAGAATCAACTTCTCTGCGCGATCGCGTTTTGGAGATTTTGGCTCGCCATTTAGAGCCATCTCAACGAAAAGAAGAATTCATTAGTTTATCGCGTCTGACTAATTACCCGCTCTTGGCAATCGAGCAACTAGCAGACATGATCGAAGCTGAAGCCGAGCGATTGGAAAGCCGCGATGAAACTGTGGCTGAACTCGATCGCCTGCTGGAGGCAACAGAAGCATCTGTAGATATCCAGTCAGTACTACCTGCTGCTTTGGCTATTCCGCTTTGTCAGCTCGCTAGTTGGTTGAATCTGAAACCAGAAGTGTACTTGACAATCTTGCTCACAGTTGTCTCCAGTCTTCATAAGGTTGGAACGGCGATCGTTCTCAATCAAGATTGGGGATTTGAAGTCACTCCAAATCTATTTAGCGCCATTGTCGCTGATTCCAGCCAGAAGAAAAGCCCGCCTTTTAAAGCTTTAGTTCACAAGCCATTGAGTTTACTTCAAATGAGAGCAAAAGAGGATTATCGGGTGGCGATGCTTCAGTACGAACGTAATCTAGAACGCTATGACAGTTTGAAAGGAGACGAGCGTAGAGATGCTTTCCCTGATGGTAGACCGAAGGAGCCACGCCAGAAAGTCTATTATTTCAGTTCTACCAACGGTGAAGGACTTGTCGCACAGGTGCAAGCACACCCGCAACAGGGCATCTTGTACGTTCAAGATGAATTAGCGGCTATTTTCAAGTCGCAAAATATGTACCGAGGCGGGCGCGGATCGGATGAAGAAGATTTGTTGAAGTACTATGACGGGCAGGGCAGCACGGTACTGAGGATTGATGGCTTGAGAGTCGATCTGCCAAGCTTGTTGCTGTCAGTGCTGGGTGGTATACAACCAAAAGTTTTGCAATCGTTCATGCGGGATTGCTCAGATCCCAATGGCAAATGGGCAAGGTTTATCTTCGCCATTCAGCCTCTAGCAGCTTCGCAAATGCATGAGGATAGCGGCAGCTTCAGTATTAATTCGTTACTGATCGATCTGTATCAAAAAGTAGACGCTTTACCACCAACAACGTATCGATTGGAGCAGGGGGGGTTTAAATTCTTCTGCCAAAGCTACAATCGGATCGAACAATTACGCATACAAGAACCTTTTGAGGGGATGCGGACGGCATGGGGTAAGACCGAGGGGCGAATTGGCAAACTGGCTATAAACCTGCACGTCATTCATGAGTTGATGGCAGGAAGGCAACCCTCAGAAATTGTACCCAAAGCCAGGATTATCGAGGCTGTTAAACTGACCAAGTTTTATATTCAGCAGGTCAAAGCTTTATATATTCAATTTGCTGATACCGATCGCCTATCTAACCATTTGGCTAAATTAGTAGAATTGTCGAATCAGAAAGGCTGGATTAAAGTCCGCGATGCTCAACAAGGGTTTAATGCTAAGTCGCGCCCAAAGCCAGAAACTATCCGCTCCTGGTTTATAGAACTGCAAGCTATGGGCAAAGGTGTAACTCGCGGTGGCGATCGCGCAATGGAGTTCAATGCTCAAGTTGTGGAATCTCAGTCCACACAAAAGTCCACAGATGAAACAATTAGAGGGCAAGGGTTTCAAGCGATTGTGGACTTTGTGGACTTTGTGGAATAAACATTTGATTTTTTGATTTTGTCTACCGAGCCGAACGGGAAATTCGATCCCAAGTGAAACTAAGTCCACAAAGTCCACTTTGCCCACAAACTCCTAAAACGCGCTTGGTGTCAGCGTTGTAGCAGTGGACTTTTCTGTGGACTTAGCTTCCACTGTCTCCAGTACTAATACTGGAATTTTTCACAGGAAGTATAAAAACTTAATAAAAATTCTGTAGTAGCACCCTTAGAAATCCGGTCACTGCCAAATTAGGCTCAAATCCAGCAAATGTTTTGAGTCTATTTTAGTTTGGTCGGCGCAGTTCATGTCCGAAATCTTCGCTTCTGTTGGGTCTATCGTCACTTGTCGCGATCGCCATTGGGTTATTTTACCTTCGGAGAACCCAGACATCATTCGCTTGCGCCCTTTAAGCGGAAGTGAAGAACTCATTTGCGGCATTTACCAACGACTAGAACTTGAAGCGATCGCCCCAGCCCAGTTTCCCCAGCCGCAACCAGAAGCAATTCAAGACCACGCTGCTATTCAACTATTGATGGATGCGGCAAGGTTAAGTTTACGCAGTGGTGCGGGTCCATTTCGCTGTTTGGGGCGATTATCCGTTCGACCTCGCCCCTATCAACTCGTCCCCTTATTAATGGCACTGCGTCTAGATACAGTACGCTTACTGATTGCCGATGATGTAGGGATTGGGAAGACAATTGAAGCGGGATTAATTGCTCGCGAACTGCTCGATCGCGGAGAAGTCAAGCGCCTAGCAATTCTGTGTCCGCCCCAGTTGTGCGACCAGTGGCAGCGAGAATTAAGGGAAAAGTTTCAAATCGATGCTGTCGTTATTCGTTCTGGAACTGCATCAAAACTAGAACGGGCAAAGCCGGAGGGTGCTGCTCACATCTTCGAGTATTACCGTCACATCATTGTTAGTCTTGACTACGCCAAATCAGAACGGCGACGGGCAAGTTTCATCACCCACTGCCCCGATTTAGTCATTGTCGATGAAGCCCACACCTGCGCCCGCGCTCATGCTGAAGGCATTGCCGTACAACAGCGTCACCAGTTAGTACAGCAAATTGCCGCAAAACCAGATCGACACTTAGTTTTACTCACAGCCACGCCTCATAGCGGAATTGAAGCCTCGTTCTTGTCGATCCTGGGCTTGCTGAAGCCAGAGTTCGAGCAACTTCATCTTGATTCCCTCACAGAACAAGCGCGATCGCAACTTGCCAATCATTTCGTGCAGCGCCGACGAGCCGACGTAAAACTGTGGCTGGGCAACGAAACACCATTTCCCGAAAGGGAGGCGTTAGAACTTCCCTATCGCCTGACTAAGGAATATCGCAGCTTATTTGAAGACGTATATAACTTGGCGCGGGGATTGGTCAAAACAGCAGATGATAGCCTCAGTTACGCCCAGAGGCGGGGACGGTACTGGTCGGCGCTAGCTTTGATTCGCTGCGTCATGTCTTCTCCGGCTGCCGCGATCGCCACCCTAACTCGACAGGCAAGTAAAGCAGGCAGTACGAATGAATTAGCCAGCGATTTAGATGAAGAGTTATTGGCTGCTTACGTCTACGACCCTACCGAACAAGAGCAAGCTGTTGATGCTCCACCAACTGTAGTGCTGGAACAAGGGCAGCAATCCTATGGCGATACAGAACGACGGAAGCTAAGGGCTTTCGTGCAAGAGGCAGCGAAACTCCAAGGAGAGAAAGATAGCAAGTTACAGGCAGCGATCGCCACGGTTGAATCTCTGCTCAAAGACGGGTTCAACCCCATCCTCTGGTGTCGCTACATTGCCACAGCCAACTATGTCGCCGCTGCCCTGAAGCAGAAGTTGGAGAAGAAGGGCAGTAATATTCGCGTCCTGGCAATTACAGGAGAGCAATCGGAAGACGAACGGGAAAGCTATCTAGCCGATTTGCGGTCTTCTCCACAACGGATCATGGTGGCAACGGACTGTTTGAGCGAAGGGGTAAACCTGCAAGAGCATTTTAGTGCCGTAATTCACTACGATTTACCGTGGAATCCAAATCGCTTAGAACAAAGGGAAGGGCGAGTCGATCGCTATGGACAATCTGTTGCCGTTGTCAAGAGTTATCTGCTCTACGGTCAGGATAATCCCGTTGATGGTGCGGTACTAGATGTACTGATTCGCAAAGCAGTAAGAATTCACAAGACTTTGGGCATTACCGTACCCGTACCGATGGATAGTGCCAGCGTCACGGAAGCAGTATTTAAGTCTCTATTCGATCGCGCCACCGACACGCAGCAGCTATCCTTATTCGACTTAATGAACTCGGAAGAATCGAATCTAAACGAAGTGCATCAAAGTTGGGATCGGGCAGTCGAAAGGGAAAAACTCAGCCGCACTCGATTTGCTCAAAAGTCAATCAAGCCAGAAGAAGTGCAGCAGGAGTTATTGGAGTCAGATCGCATTTTAGGCAACGAACAGGATGTAGAAAGGTTCGTCCTGTCGGCTGGCGATCGCCTGAATTGTTCCCTGATCGAGAAAAAGCAGGGCTGGTTACTACCATCTCCACCTCAGTTTTTGAAAACAGTGTTGGGGGACAAATCGCGCCTGATTTCTTTCACGACTCCCGCACCAGAAGGAGTGGAGTACATCGGACGCAACCACCCATTAGTAGAAGGGTTAGCACGACACTTGCTGGAAGAAGCACTCAGCAACGTATCAAATCCCACTGCTGCCCGTTGCGGCTTTACTGTCACAGATGCGGTGGACAAGCGCACGACTCTCCTATTATTGCGCCTGCGACACTTGCTAGAGAGTTCCAGCCATCAAAGTTTATTGGCGGAAGAGTGCCTTGTAGCTGGCTTTACCGGATCGCCCTCCAATCCGATTTGGCTGGAATCAGAAACCGCGATCGCACTGTTGCAACAAGCTCAACCCGTAGGTGATGTGGCAGCTGCAATGAAGCGGCTGGAAGTAGCCGAACTGATCGGGCGGATCGGGGAACTAGAAGACGAGTTACGGCAGATAGCCGAAAGGCGATCGCATACTCTTTCCCAATCTCACCGCCGCGTCAGGGCATTGACTAAAGAAGGGCAGGTGCGAGTCAAGCCTCAACTACCAATGGATATTTTAGGAATTTTAATTTTACAGCCAGGGCAACCCAAGGTAAACAGATGAGTGCAGTCGCAGCTACGTTAACAGGAATCCAAATCGAGGGCAACCTAATTGCCCCAGATATCACAGCAGAAATGCTAGCTGGAACGAATGAACTACCCCGCCGCAAGCGGACGGGGTATCAGAATCAAAAGAGAGATAATTGCTCATCTCGATGCAATTTGAGATAGTCATTCCCCTGTTTTTTCACATACCTGGCAATCATCCCTTCATCACCATGTTTTCCAACTGTACTCGCAAAATACCCATCACTCCAAAACTCGCCGCCCCACAGCTGTTGTTTCACTTGCGGACAGCGTTTAAATACTTCTCTGGCTGTGAGACTTTTGAGCATTGTTACCAGCTTGGTCACACTATAAGTTGGCACTGACTGTACTAAGAAATGCACATGGTCTTTGTCCACACCAATTTCGACAAACTTGATTTCATAGCGTTTCTCAATCTCTAAACACACCTCCCTCAAAACTGCATCTACCTGTTCGTCGAACACAGCTCGTCTATACTTTGCGGGAAACACCAAATGGTAAAGCAACACCGTAACGTTATGACTTTTATGAATATATTCGCTCATTCCTCACATTTTACGCCGCAGAGCGGCGGGGAATTTGACCCGCAGAGATTAAGGGACAAGCACCGGAAGACTTTAACTTTACTAAAACTGACAAACTGGCTGACGAAATCGCGATCGCCTGGGGTGATGCCAAGGCATATTGGGCAGCATTTCAACGGGCATTAGCAAGATTACCTGAAAATGATATAGCAACGACTGTCACCCGCGAACAGTGGGTCGTACCGCTATTACGTAGTTTGGGCTATGAGCCAGTTTATACAGCCAAAGCTGAAGCGATCGACGGGCAAACTTACGCCCTCTCCCACCGCACCGATCCAGGGGAAGATAAGCCACCCATTCATGTCGTTGGTTGTCGCGTCAAGTTAGAACAGCGTCCGCCTAGCGGTACGCCTAGACTTTCTGCTCATGCCCTGATGCAAGAATACCTCAATCGCACTGAGCATCTTTGGGGAATTGTCACAAATGGGTTGCAGTGGCGGCTGTTGCGAGACTCTTCGTTAATGACTCGCCTCACCTACATCGAGTTCGATCTAGAACAAATTCTCAACAACGAGAACTTTGCAGAGTTTGGCTTATTTTATCGCCTCTACCACCGATCGCGGCTACCACAGGGAGCAGACGATGCCGATGCGTGTTTGTTGGAATACTACCACCAAGAGGCAATTCAGCAGGGGGGACGGGTACGCGATCGCCTGCGCGATGGTGTAGAAAAAGCTTTGGTACTGCTGGGGACTGGGTTTCTGCAACATCCAGCCAACGGGCAGTTACGGCAATCTTTTGAGTCGGGAGAACTGGCTGATACCGTTTACTATCGCCAATTACTATTGCTGATTTACCGCTTGCTGTTCTTGATGGTGGCAGAAGCGCGAAATTTGTTGCTGACGGACGAAGATCCAGAGAAAGCCCGCATTTATTTGGAATACTACAGCGTCACGCGCTTGCGAAATTTGGCAGAACGCCCCAGCTATCGGCGCGAAGGCTTCCAAGATTTATGGCAAGGACTGCGGGTAACGTTTCGGTTATTTGATGAGAACTGGCGCGGGGAAGTGTTGGGGCTTTCGCCCTTGAACGGTGACTTGTTTGGATCGAAAACACTCAGGCATTTAGATGAGTATGCGATCGACAACCACGAACTGTTGTTGGCAATCCGGCAGCTATCCCTGTACGAACAAAAAGGACAATCGCGACGGGTGAATTATGCGGCGCTGGATGTGGAAGAGTTGGGCAGCGTCTATGAAAGTTTACTCGATTTTCATCCGCAGATTCAGGCACGGCAGGGAATTTATGAGTTTCAGTTAGTGACGGGAAGCGATCGCAAAACCACTGGTTCTTACTACACGCCACCTGAACTAGTAAGGCAGTTGATTAAGAGTGCTTTGGAACCCGTGATTGAGGAGAAGTTGAAAGAGGCGAAAACTGTCTCAGAAAAAGAAACGGCATTACTCAGCCTCAAGGTATGCGATCCTGCTTGCGGTTCGGGACATTTCCTTTTAGCCGCAGCGCGGCGGATTGGCAAGGAGTTAGCGATCGTTCGGACGGGAGAAGCACAACCAGGGGTAGAACCGTTACGCAAAGCCATACGGGATATTGTTCAAAACTGTATCTATGGAGTTGACTTGAACCCGTTAGCGGTCGATTTGTGCAAAGTCGCTTTGTGGATTGAGGGTTTTAATCGTGGCTTGCCGCTGAATTTTCTCGATCACCGGATTAAGTGCGGTAATTCCTTGGTGGGGGTGCTGGATTTAGCTTGTTTAGATGAGGGTATCCCTGATGAGGCGTTTAAACCCGTAACTGGCGATGATAAACAATTGGCTAGCCGTTGGAAGAAAGAGAATAAAAAACAACGCGAGACAGATTTACAAGGGCAATTATCTTTAGATTTTGAGGGCAGTTTAGAACTCGATAGATCTCATTATGCCCAAACTGCAAAAGAAGTAGGTGCGATCGCAGAAGTTACAACTTATGACGTTAAGCACAAGCAAACCCAATATCAACTCAGTCGTCAAGAACAAGGTTGGTGGCGCGACTATTCCGCTTGCAACCTGTGGACGGCTGCGTTTTTCATGCCACTGACCGAACAAAATTTGCAATTGTTACCGACAACAGCAGCACTAACTCAACTATTGCAGGGAAATAAGTTTACACAAAAGGTAGTGGAAGCAGCAAATATACTAGCCCAAGAAAAACACTTTTTCCATTGGTGTTTAGAGTTTCCTGAAGTTTTTGAAGCAGGTGGATTTAATTGCATATTAGGAAACCCGCCTTGGGAAACACTTCAAGTTGCAGAACAAGAATTTTTTGCCTCCCGTGATGCTGATATTGCGCGGCTACCAGGAGAGACAAGAAAACAGGCTATCAAACATTTGACACAAACTAAACCAGGATTAGCACAAGCTTTTGAGCAAGCAAAACACCAAGCAGACGCGCAAAACAAGTTTTTGAGAGAATCCGAACGATTTCCCTTAACAGCTACAGGTAAAATTAATACTTATGCTGTATTTGCTGAAACTACAAGAAGATTGATATCTCCTAATGGTAGAGTCGGTGTTATTGTGCCTACGGGAATTGCTACCGATGATACCTGTAAAAAGTTCTTTGGAGATTTGATTCAACAACAGGCTTTAGCTAATTTATACGATTTTGAGAATCGAGAAAGGCTATTTTCTGCTGTAGATAGCCGTACAAAATTTTCACTATTAGCTATCTGTGGCAAGCCAATCAAGCAAAGTAATTTTTCCTTCTTTCTGACTCAATCCAAGCAACTAGATAATCCAGCACGCTCATTTCAGCTTTCACCTCAAGATATTGCTTTACTGAATCCAAACACCCTTACTTGCCCAGTTTTTAGAACTCGAACCGATGCTGAGCTAACCAAGAAAATTTATCAGCGTGTACCCGTGTTGGAAAATGAGCGTACAGGTTGTAGTCCTTGGGATGTTTCATTTAAACAAGGCTTGTTTAATATGACTAGTGATAGTGGGTTATTCAAGAATGAGGCGGGTGATGGTTTAGTTCCCCTCTACGAAGCGAAGATGTTTCACCAGTTCGATCACCGTTGGGCAACGTATACAGATATTGGTGATACTCGTGACTTGACAGATATAGAAAAGTGCGACTCAAGCTTTCAGGTTCAACCTCGTTACTGGGTTAGCCATGCTGAGGTAGAAAATCGATTAGGTAATTGGAAGAAAAGCTGGTTGTTAGCTTTCAGACGTATTTGTAGATCGACTGATGAACGTACAGCTATTTTTAGCTTAGTTTCTAATATTGGATTTGGAGACAATGTTTTTTTGATGATTCCAGCATTAGATAATGCACTCCTTGTTTCATGTTTGTGTGCTTGTTTGAATAGCTTAGTTTTTGATTTTGTAACTCGTCAAAAAGTAGGTGGTACTAACTTTAGTTTTTTCATAGTCAAACAACTTCCCGTTCTTTCCCCAGAAGCATACACTCCAGAAAACATTGAATTTATCAGCAGCCGTGTCCTCGAACTCGTCTACACCGCCTGGGATATGCAACCCTTCGCCCAAGATATGGGATATGACGGCGAACCCTTTATATGGAATAGCGAAAGACGGGTATTATTGAGAGCAGAATTAGACGCATATTACGCCAAACTCTACGGACTCACCCGCGACGAACTCCGTTATATTCTCGATCCTGCTGATGTCTATGGTTCCGACTTCCCTAGCGAAACTTTCCGCGTCTTAAAGAACAACGAAATCAAACAATTCGGCGAATACCGCACTCAAAGATTAGTCCTAGAAGCGTGGGATAGAATGTTTGGGTAATTCGTAATTTGTAATTCGTAATTCGTAGTTGAAGAATTGTTGATTTCTAGCTATTTTTCTAGCAAAGTGTGTTTGCTGTTGCAATTTATTGTAATCTAGTAATTAGCAAATATAAAGCGTGGTCAACCTCTGTGAAAACTGACGCGATCTTTTATGAAATATTTAAAGAAATACCTAACATTTTCTTTGAACTAATTGGACAACCTAACATCAACTCTAACGCTTATGAATTCACTGCTCCAGAACTTAAACAAACAAGCTTACGCCTAGACGGAGTATTTTCAACTCGCCAAGAGTTTTCCAACGAACCTCTTTACTTCGTCGAAACTCAGTTTTACAAGGACGAAGAATTTTATGACAGATTGTTTACAGGTATTTTTCTTTATTTCAGTCAATATCGACCTCTCAATCCAGACTGGTATGCAGTTGTTATCTACGATCGCCGCAGTAATGAAGCTACACTTCCCCCACGTTATCACGCTTTAGTAGAACCACATCTACGCCGCTTCTACCTAAACGAAGTTGAAGAAGCAACAGAAGAGTCTCTAGGTGTAAAAATTGTGCGTCTAGTAGTAGCAAGCCAGCCAAGAACGGGAGAACTAGCCAAACAGCTTGTTAACCGTGCCAGGGAAGAGTTGACAGATTCCCTAATTCAGCAAAAAGTTATAGAATTTATAGAGACAATCGTTGTCTACAAGTTTCCTAATATGAGTAGAGAGGAAATTGAAGCCATGTTAAATATAAACTTATTGAGAGAAACCAGGGTTTATCAAGAAGCTAAACAAGAAGGAAAATTAGAAGGAAGATTAGAAAGAGACGTTGAATTAGTAACGAAACTACTGCAAAAAGGATTCAGTATTCAAGAAGTTGCAGACTTATTAGAGTTAGATGTAGAAGAAGTAAGGAAAGCAGCACGAGAGCAGTAAACCTCTATCGTTTCGTTTCCAAATATTAACTGCGAAGGAATTGTAGCTATGTTGAACGTAAACTTTATAAAAGGAACCAAGGTTTATCAAGAAGCTAAAGAAGAAGGGGCGTTAGAGGTTACAGTTAAACTAGTGCCGAAACTCCTGCAAAAAGGATTCAGCATTCAAGAAGTTGCAGACATCTTAGAGTTAGATATAGAAGAAGTAAGAAAAATAGCACGAGAGCAGTAAAATTCTATAGTTGATAATTCACTGGTACTTTTAATCAATTATTAATTAAGTCGTAAACTACAACTCTTAAGCGGCGATCGCCTTGTAGAAGTAATTTGTCGCTCAAAAAATCTCAGAAAATATTTAGCGAACGAAGATTAAGATAGAAACCTGAGATAATATATTTAAATGAGTATTATTCTATCTAAATAGCGAATGTACGAGCTTGAGCGAATCAGGGTGCTTTTTGGTGAAGAAGTTGTTTCCTATTTGACTAACAAAAATCGAGGTGGAACTAGTAGCGCCAAAGGCAACACCTACGAAAACTTTTTTGCTATATATCAATTAGCACTCTTGTCACAAATCGTCATTGAGAACAACAAAGATATACGCTGCTTAAGTCAGATCTTAGCGTTTGTAGACGATCTAATCATCGATTGTCAAGATGAATCCCCTTTACGTCACTATCAGTTGAAGAATAGCTCAAGTGTTACTTGGGGTGAAGGGCTGAAATCGATTTCTGACGACTTTAACAAGCAATACGAGCTAAATCAGTCTATCTCAAAAGAGTCAGAGGTTAATTTAGTTGTTTCTGACGCGAAGCTAAAAACTGGTTTGGAAGCAAGTATACCTGCTGCTATTAGTGGGTACAGTACAGTAGTTTATTTTCCGTATAATTCTAGCTTAGTTGGAGTAATTCAGAAAGAAAAAGCCTTTCAACAGGCTATAGAGTATCTATGCGCCTTTGATAATCCTGCACCAGATAAGATTGAATGCGTGGCAACAGTACTACTAGGAGCATGGGTTTCTAGCAATAAGTCTAACGTCTCCATCATTGACATATTAAGAAAAGCTCAAGAATCATCACCTTCGTTCATCCGTTCTTTCAGCCAAGAGTGGCAGCTAGACCCTGAAGTTGAAAATATTTTGAGTAAAATTGAAGATTTCCAATATAATTTGACCAAGGGGTTTCTACATTGGGAGTTCAAAAACGGACTTGATCTGGGTACTTTACCTTACAGTGTTGACACAGAGCAGTTTAGGCGATTTCAAGAAATTATTAAGAAAAAGCAACCTACCTGCTTTGATGAACTTGAGAGCTTCTTAATATGACAAGAACCTATTCAAACATCGTAGATCGAAGCATTCAGGCTTTACTCGATACCATAGCCGATAAGCATACTGAGCCAGCTCTTTATCAAGACACTATGACCAAGATCGGTATGCTTCTTGGTAGTGCAGTCCTATCTCAAATTAGCGATACTCAAGGTAATGTATATCTTGCTTGCACGGTTGAAGATGCAGATTTCTTAGCTAAAGGTATGCTCATCTCACTGGAAAAAGATTTGCAAAAAGTGGCATTTGCATGTTTTTGGAATCACCGCTTTTCCCCTTTTGAAATTGAAGATTTAAAAGTTGCTCCAATTATTAAAAAATATCAAGAGCCTGTAAGTCAATCCGTTAATTATTTAATTATTGTCAAATCTATTATCTCTGGTGCTTGCGTAGTCAAGACAAATATTGTCGATTTAATTCAATCAATTGAACCAGAAAAAATTTTTATTGTGGCTCCAGTTATGTATTTTGAAGCAGAGGAGAAACTGAAAAGCAATTTTGATAAATCAATTTATGATAAATTTCAGTTCTTTTATTTTGCTAAAGATGACGAGCGGACTCATGAGGGCGAAGTCATCCCAGGAGTAGGTGGAAACGTCTACACTCGGCTTGGCTTCGAGGGACAGGAATCTAAAAATCAATTTATTCCTGAAATTGTCAAAAGTAGACGTAGGAAATTGACCAAAGTTTAGAAATATCTTTTTAAGCAAGGTAGAGGAGTATAAGCAGAAGTAAAGTTGGCGATCCAGCTAGCTAAATTGGGCATCTTAAGACAAGAACAAAGCGCGATCGCGCTCGTCGCTGAATCATTTTCGCAAAGCAGTTTTCTATGTCAGATGCCCCCAACCTCCAAGCTGCCCTAGATATTTTCAATTTACGGGATGAGGTAATTGCAGATTACCGCCGCTACATTGAAAGCTTTCTCAAAATCCGCGATCCACAAGTAGCAGCATTCGTCGATCGCGAACTGGAACGGGGCGAACTGTGGCGCGATCCGCTAGTGCAACTCAATCCCTCCTATAGATCGGGTGCTACTGTCACTCAACTAGTGCAAAGCGGCGTACTTCATCGCGATTGCCAGCAATACTTTACTAAGAACGGCAATCCTTTCCGCTTCCACTACCACCAAGAACAAGCATTTCTCGCCGCCCAACGCCAGGAACCCTACGTTCTCACTACAGGCACGGGTTCGGGGAAAAGCATGACGTATGTAGTGCCAATTTTTGACGACCTACTCCGCCATCCCGAAATCAAAGGTGTAAGGGCAATTCTGGTTTACCCGATGAATGCTTTGATTAACTCCCAAAAAGAAGAGTTCGACAAATTCTTGAGTCAAGTTCCCAATAGCCATATCCGCGTCGAGAAATATACCGGACAAGAAAGCCTCAAGCAAAAAACAGAAATTCAGAACAATCCGCCCCAAATTCTGCTGACCAACTACGTGATGCTGGAACTCATGCTTTCCCGCACTCACGAAAATAAATTAGTTGCTTCCCCCGACTTAAAATTTTTGGTGTTGGATGAATTACACACCTATCGCGGTCGCCAAGGGGCTGACGTGGCGCTCCTGATCCGCAAACTCCGCCAGCGTTGCGGTAAAGATCTGCTTTGCATCGGTACTAGCGCCACCATGTCCACCGAAGGCACGAGAGACAACCGCCGTCAAACCGTGGCTGGAGTAGCCAGTAAGCTATTTGGTGTAGCAGTCAAGCCAGAAAACGTCATCGACGAAACCTTAGAGCGTTCTATCCAACTTCCCGATCCCAGTCCTGAAGAACTCCAGCGTAGTATCACCACAGGCTTGCCTCCTTTATCAGAGCGATCGCTAGCTGCTTTTAAATCCCATCCCTTGAGTGCCTGGATTGAAATGAATTTTGGTCTAGCCGAAGAAAGCCAAGAATCTACAGAAAAAACAATTACGAATTACGAATTACGAATTACGAATTCCCACCTAGTCCGCCGGACTCCAATTTCCCTAGCAGCAGGATCTCAGCAACTTGCCGACCAAACCCAAATTTCAGTTGAAACCTGCCGCGAAACCCTCAAACAAATGTTTCTCTGGGGCAGCAAAACGAAAGGATTGGCGTTTCGCCTGCATCAATTTATCTCCCAAGGGGGTAGCGTCTACGCCACGATTGAATCGCGAGACAACCGCTTTCTGACGCTAGAAGGGCAGTACGCCACTACCAACGATCGCCTACTCTATCCTCTTGTCTTCTGTCGTGAATGCGGTCAAGACTACTACGTGGTGCGCTACGACAAGGATAACTATACCGTCAGTCCCCAACTCGCGATCGCACTCGATAGTAGTGACGATGACGTGGATGAAGGCTACCTCACTCTTGACGAACCTGAACTTTGGAATACTGGCGACGAAGACCGTCTTCCCGATAGCTGGTTTAACGACACGAAAAGGCAGGGGCGCGTTGCTAAAAAAGAATATGTCGCTCACATTCCCCAAAAGCTGCAAGTCCTACCCAACGGCAAAGTTACCAACTCTTTACTGGAAGGCACGGCTTGCTGGTTTGTCCCCAAACCGTTTTTATTCTGTCCTAACTGCGGTGTCGTGCATGACAAGAAGAAAAACGAGTTTACCAAACTGTCTCGACTCAGTAGCGAAGGTCGCAGCACTGCCACAACTCTTTTATGTCTTTCCACTGTTAACCGCTTAAAATCTAGTTCTGCTGTCAAACCCGAAGCCGCCAAAATTCTCAGCTTCACCGATAATCGTCAGGATGCCTCCTTACAAGCCGGACATTTCAACGATTTTGTCCAAACAAGTTTCTTACGGGCGGCGCTGAATAAAGCACTTCAAACCAATCGCAGTCTCACCCACAGCCAACTGGCAAGTGAAGTTGTCAAGCACATGGGTTTATCCCAATCTAGTTACGCAATTCAGCCTGCCGAATTTGGTCCTGGTAAGAAGCGCAACGAAAAAACTTTTCAAGATTTAATTGAATACCGCCTTTACGAAGACTTGCGCCGAGGCTGGCGGATCGTCCAACCTAATTTAGAACAATGCGGTCTGCTGGCGATCGAGTATGACGGACTGGAGAAAATCTGCCAAGACACTCAATGGCAGCAGTCTCCCCATCACCTATTGTTACAAGCTACGCCAGCCCAAAGATTATTTGTCGCTAAAGCTTTGCTCGATCAACTGCGTAAGGAACTAGCGATCGATGCGGCATTGTTACAGAGCGATCGCCTGGAGCAACTCAAACGCGAAGTGACGCAGGCAATCAAAGAGCCTTGGGCATTCGATCTCAACGAACGCCTGCACGAAGCGACTTGGACTTCTAGCGCCAGTAGTAACTCGGACAAAGTGAAAGTTAAACTCACCTCTCGCAGTAAAATCGGTCGCTTCCTCCGTTCCCCTGCTACCTGGTCGGGGCTGCAACAACCATTACCGGAATCGGAGTACAACCAACTGATCGGGGCGTTAATCGAGATCCTAGGTGCGTCAGGATATCTCAAAATCGAAGGGCAGTTCGTGCAACTACGCATCGACTGCATGATTTGGCAAGCTCAAACTGCTGAGACAATTCCCGCCGATCCGCTCACATCCAAGCGGCTTCAAGGTAGCGAAGACGTACAAATTGAAGTCAATCGATTTTTCCAAAACTTTTATCAAGACAACGCCCAACAACTCCACAGTTTGGAAGGGCGAGAACACACTGGTCAAGTCAGCAACGAAGACCGCCAAGAACGGGAAGATAAGTTTCGTCAGGGGCAGCTATCATCCTTATTCTGCTCTCCCACGATGGAACTGGGCATCGATATTTCCGATCTCAACGCCGTCCACTTACGCAACGTACCACCAACTCCTGCCAACTACGCTCAACGCAGCGGTCGGGCGGGACGTAGCGGACAAGAAGCACTTGTGATTACCTATGCTGCTGCTGGCAGCGGACACGACCAATATTTCTTTCAGCGCCAGGAGCAGATGGTAGCAGGGGCGGTAGCGCCGCCAAAGCTGGAGTTAGGCAACGAAGATTTGATGAAATCTCACGTTTACTCGCTGTGGCTTGCTCATACAGGTCTTTATCTAGGAGAATCGATGAATCAAATTCTCGATCTGGATCTAGAAGCATATCCCCTGAAAGACACGGTGCGATCGCAACTGACTCTCACTTCTGCCAGCGTCGGAACTTGTATTCGAGCCGCACGAACCATTCTTGCCGATACCTTCTGTCAAGCCGATCTTAACCGGACATCCTGGTATTCAACCGACTGGCTGCGCTACACGCTGGAAAATGCTTTACTTGGGTTTGACCGAGCCTGCGATCGCTGGCGCAAACTTTACGGCGATGCTGTATTCCAATTGCAAGCAGCTCGACAAACTGTAGATCGTTCTGCCAAAGGTGGCGTGACTCAAGAGGAACGCAAGCTAGCCCAAACGCAAGAGCGAGAAGCCCAAAGGCAAATCGATCTGCTGGTGGGGCAAATCAGCCCGAACCAAAGCCAAACTCAGTTAGAGTTTTACCCTTACCGCTACTTTGCTGCCGAAGGCTTCTTACCAGGATATAACTTTCCCCGTCTCCCAGTCCGCGCTTATATCCCTGCTGGCGATGCGGGTAGATTTGTCTCTCGTCCTCGCGTGGTGGCAATTCGCGAGTTTGCCCCTAGCAACGTTGTTTACTACGAAGGGTCGAAATTTCAAATTGCCAAAATGCGCGTTCCCGTGGGTGGGATTGAGGGTAGATACGTCCGCGTCAGCGTTTGTCCTAGCTGCGGCTACTTCCACGAGGGAGATGATTCCCTGCGCGACACCTGTGAAAACTGCGGTGCAAAGATTGTAGCCGATCGCGATGGCAACCCTGGCAAACTCAATCGCGTGCTAGAAGTAGAGACGATGATAACCCGCAGGCGGGAACGGATTACTTGCGACGAGGAAGAACGGCTCAAGTACGGTTACAACGTCACGACACATTTTCGCTATGCGCTACAAAAGCAAGAGATAGCAACAGTCATAGCAGCGGATGGAACGCAGCTATTGCGGTTAATCTATGGTGAAACGGCAAAAATTCGACGGATCAATCGGGGCTTGAGACGCGATCGCACCGAACGCGGATTCAAGCTCGATGCAGCAACAGGAGTGTGGGGCGATCGCTCGACGAATGACACGCCCCAGGAGAATCTCCAAGCAGAAGTCAACCTGATGGTAGACGATACTTCTAACATTCTCGTAGTCGAACTGATCGACATTCCTACTGCCAATTCCGAAGCATTTCTCGCTACGCTACAGTTTGCTCTAGAACGAGCCATTCAAGCAGTATACAAACTGGAAGCGGACGAACTAGCTTCCGAACGCTTGGGTCAAGGGCAACACTTACTATTTTGGGAAGCCGCCCAAGGAGGAGCGGGCGTTCTTTCCCAAATCCTTGAAGACCCCGATGCTTTCAAGCGACTCGCCAATGCTGCGTTAGATATTTGTCACTTCCTACAAGAGAAGCAAAGCTGTACGAAAGCTTGCTATCAATGCCTGTTATCCTACCGCAACCAATTCGATCATCCACTGTTGGATCGCCACCTGATTCGCCCTTGGTTGGATCGACTTGCTAGCAGTACCATCACCCGTCAAGCCGCCAGTGGTTCCCGCGAAGCTCAATACCAGCAATTGTTACAGCAAACCGATCCCAACTCTAATTTTGAGCGTGTTGTTTTGGCAGAGATCGAGCGACGAGGGTTAAAACTACCGGATGCTGCTCAAGAGTTAATTCCTGAAGCTAATTCCAAGCCAGATTTTATCTACAGGAATGCTAAAGTTGCTATTTTCTGCGATGGTTCGGCTCACGATCGCCCAGAACAACAAGAACAAGACAGGATCGAGCGGGACAATCTCAGATATGCGGCTGGGTATTATGTCTTAGTCCTGCGACATGATGAGGATTGGCAACGGCAGCTAGAGGTTTTGGCTTCTATAGTGTGATGTCGATCGTGTTAGAGAAAACATTTTTAATTCTCGCTATTCCAGTCATCCCAGAAAATTGAGTTCGTTGAATCAACAAAATTACACAGTTCTATATACAAAGATATGAGTAATACACAAGATTGGCAGAATAAAAGCTTGCAAGAAGTTATTGAGGAATTTATTGAAGAATGCATTAGATACCAATATACTCAAGAAAAGTTGATTCAACTAATATCAATATCTGAACCATTAAAACTAAAAGGAATCAACTTAGCAGAAAAGTTAGCAGAGCGACTTGATGAGATAGAAGCTAATACCATTAGTACAACTAGAGCAGAAATATATAGCCTATCTAATCAATTTAAAGCTCGAATAGACGAACAGTTTAACCAGTTGCTAAAGCAGTTAAAACAAACAGAGAAAGATTTAAATGAAAAACTCGATACTCGTCTAGAAAGGATTGAAGACAAGCTAGATAAGATTTACGATTTAATTAAAAAAGATGAAGAAGCGTTAAATTGGTTCTGTGCTAATACCATTTGTATCACAAGTTATATAGTAAGTTCATGGGTCAGCGAACTTCAAAAATTTGCTATCGAGCCTGACCAGAAAATTTTAGTTGGCTTTGTTCTGCGGGATAAGGAAAATAAGTTAAGCAAAGAAAGAATTGAGGCATGGGATTTAACTAGTGGAGAAAAAATTTACACTATAGTACTTAACGGTGAATACAATTACAAGCTTACTATTAGTCCAGACGGAAAAACTTTTGTCAATAGTAGTTCTCAAGGCATTCAGCAGTGGGATTTAAGTAGTGGTCGAGAAATTTGTACGCTATCAGAATTTTCTTATGCTATGGCTTTTACTCCTGATAGCAAAATGTTAGTTTATCGCCAATCTATAGATAAAATGTATAAATTTATCTTGTATGATTTAGAGAAAAAGATGGAGCATAGGACTATCTTACCTATAGAAATATTAAATTCTGCTCTGATAGCCGCAGACTTTAACGGTATTGTTTTTAGCCCAGACGGGCAGATTTTAGCTCTGTTCGATACATTACAAGATTTTATAGAAATTCTAAATATAGAGATTCAAGAAGTAATTCGTGTCTTAGAACATTCCCGTGAAATCAGAAATGTAGTTTTCAGTCCTAGTGGAAGACTGTTAGCAATTCTTGATGGTGCTGGTAAAATATTTTTACGAGATATTATTAACGGCGACCAAATTTTTAGTTTAGCAAGCGAATCGGACTATTATTCTGCAATGGCTTTTTGTCCAGATCGAAGAATCTTCGCCGCTGGCTGCTCTAAGCAAATTGAGTTATGGGATTTAGATAGTAAGAAAAAATTACAAACTCTTACAGGGCATTCCGATACAATCTCTGCTTTATGTTTTGATAAAAATGGAAAAAGTTTAATTAGCTATGCAGTACGTAGCGGAGAAGTGAAAATTTGGCAGTCAGCTTAATTTTTACATTGATACGTGCGAGTAAAAATTAGTGGTTTATAAAGCTATCTTTTCGGTGCTATTAAATTGATATCTTGAACGATTATTCAAAAAAATAAGAAAAACTTAAAATAAGTAAAAAACAAAATATGTTTTGTTAATCCAGCATTTTTAAGCATCTTTTTCGCTTCCTTGTTTTCTCGGATTACATTGCTGTTTCAGAACGCATAGGATGTGAGTTATATTGAGTTTTATACTAAACAATTGCTAGAACCTTACCAAGTCGATCGCTTATTTTTATTAATTGGCGAGAATCCTTTGCCTAACTGGGTTGCTGCTGTGTCACTTTTACGAGATGGTGGCACTCCTTATTTGATCCACACGACACATACTCAAAAGCAAGCAGTTTATTTAGCTCATCTTCTCAATCGCGACGTTTCCAAAATTCAAACTGCTCAACCGATCTGTTTGGGCGATCGCCATGCAAATGCTCATCATATCTGTCAGCGTATTCAAGCTTTAGTAGAGCGGCTACCAGGACGATTTGGATTGAACTATACAGGTGGAACT
The DNA here is from genome assembly GCF_000817735.3 of Scytonema millei VB511283. NCBI lineage: Bacteria > Bacillati > Cyanobacteriota > Cyanophyceae > Nostocales > Scytonemataceae > Scytonema > Scytonema millei. The sequence goes on from NZ_JTJC03000001.1 coordinate 1,464,044, forward strand.
AAGACGATGGCTGTTCACGCTTATCGCACTCTACAAGCAATTCAACCTGATGCTGTTTTCAGTTATTTAGATCCTCACAAGCTGGCAATCTGTATAGATAGCGATCGCGATGATTGTTTGTACATTCCCGTATCAGTTCGGTTATCGCTAGCGCAGATTTTGCAACTGCATGGACTAACTTGGAAAACGGAGCAACCACCAATTGCTACACCAACTTTACCCCAAGCAGCAACAGCATTAGCTAAACTACATGGGAATCTTCAATTAGCAAAGACTTGGCGTAACTGGTGTCACCAAGAATTGCGTAGTAAAGCCCGTCAAGGGAATATTTGGCAAAGAGAAGCAGAACTAGCCCAGCTTCCACCACTGAGTCTGCAAAATTTACCAGAGGCATTCCAACAAGTTCTTTGCCAATATTTTGATGCATCACAAACGATATCTCTATCGATCGCTTGCCAAGGGAGATTTAAACAGTTAAGGCAAGTCTGTGAATGGCTAGATGGTACTTGGTTAGAGCATTACGTTTTACAGCAAATTCAGGCGATCGCGCCGCTGCATGGTATTCATGAAAGTAAGATGTCATTGCACATTAAAGATCCTGCTAGACCCTATAGCCAGTGGGATAAATTTGAGTTTGATGTTGCTTTTATGCGAGATTATCAACTTTTTGCTTTATCTTGTACTACTACTGATAAGCATAGTTTGTGCAAGCAAAAGCTGTTTGAGGCGGCTTTGCGGGCGCGACAATTGGGTGGTGCAGAGGCACGAGTCGCTTTAGTATGCTGTCACGATCGCCCAGAATTATTAAAAACTGAACTAGAGATCGTCACTCGCGATCAGAAGTTAGCTGTGTTTGGCAGACAAGATTTAGAGCATTTGAGCCAAAAAATTGCTGACTGGATTGGGCAAAATAATTAAGATTAGAAATTTAAATTTTGTAAGAATTGAACTGGTTGAAATTGTTGTTTTTCTGGAACCAACATTGCTATACTATTTTGAATAAAGCTGACGACTACACCGCTAAATTTTTGATAATCGGTTTTAGTAATTGGCTGGAATCCATGAGCCAAAATTGAATAATTCCGAATTTGTAGAACGTCTTGAATTTTTGCTGCTTGTTCTTGGTAAGCTTTACCTAATGGTTCATCGGGTAATTTACTGAGTAATAGATAACTCTGGGTTAGTGCTAGCTGTATCTTACCGCGATCGCAATTTAGTAATAGATCGGCGTGCAGAGATTCTGGTAGATTTTGCAGATCGACATCACCAGTTTTAACTTTATAAGCTTGCCATAAACGAATTTGAGCTAGCAATTCTATGGCTCGATATAATCGTCCTACTGCATCATCATAGCGTTCTTGCGTGGCGCGGCGTTCTGCATTTAATAATAAGTCTTGTACGACTTCATAACCATGTCCTTTAATGCCATCTGGTGCTTTAAATTTCTCATCAATAGCTGCACGGCTGTGCATCACTCGTTTGAGAAACAAAGCACTAGGTTGAATTTCTGGTTTTTTCATGTAAGATTGCAACAAATCCCAAGCATCTACATGAGCAAACCGATCCCAAGCATCGAAACCAGCACAGCAATCTCGGAGAATGCGAATGCGTTGTTTGGTTTCATTAGGTAACTCTAGTTGCAGGATGTTTTTAAGTTCGGCGATCGCTCCAGCATAATTGTATTGTTGTAGTAATAGGGGTAGAAATTGCTCGATTTTCCGTTCTACGGAAATTGCGATCGTACTAGCGCGTTCTGTTGTTTCCCCTCGTTCTACTCTAAACAAGTTTTCGCGAGTCGTGCTGGTGGTAATATGCAAGTTGAGATCGTAATCTATCCCTGCCATTGCTAAAGCCGCAGACATAGTTTTTGTGCCACCCGTGTAATCTACCAAAATTTGATAGTTAGGAAAATCTTGTTGCAGCGTGCGAATTGTGCTGGAAATTTGGCGATAGCACTCAGAAAGATCGTCTGGTTGGATTAAGATTAAATCTGTATCGGGATGAAAGTTACTTAAACCAAGATAGGTAGGGATATTAGGCAGTTTTTTAACTTCTTCCCCTCGGCGAATTTCGCAAGGCGTACCATTACCAATAATTTGTGTTTTGCTGCCTTTAGAACCATCAGAACAAATAAAGATAACGCGATCGGGTTGTAGGGCTTCAATTGCTGTCAAAATCGGTTGAGGAGAACCACCAACGGTAACAAGAAGAATTTTAGGCATAGGGAAGAAAGGATAGGCGATCGCACCACTACAGACAAAATATGTAGCTACTCAAAACATATTTAATCCAAATATTTATAACGTATTTCCAAAGAAGCGGCTTAAAGATACCGCTAGGAATAATATAACCGTTCCCTTATTCAGGATTCCAAAACTCAAGAAACTTGAAAATTCCAAAATCTCGATAATTTAGCGTCCAGACAGGACAATTATAATGCTGTGCTAGCAGAATTACCGTTGCATCTTCTAGGCTACCCTGCCACTGTGGTAAAGCTTGAACCATGAGATAAACCTCATCAAAATTTTGTTGACTGAGCGGAATAAATCTCAAAGTATCTTGCATTACAGCAAGGGTAGCTTGAGCTACAGCAGGATTAGTTCTTTGAAGTAGCCATTTGTACACTTCAAATACAACTGGAATGGGAGTTAGCAAGCTCGCGTTAGTTGTCAAAAGTTGCTCAAAGCCTGCTCGACAAATTTCATGTTCGGTGTCCTTTGCATAGAAAAATGCAATTAATGGACCTGCATCTAAAACTAATTGTCTCAAGGTTTTTTTTGGTTAACTTGCATATCGTAATCTTCAGCGTTGTTAGCTGCATGACAAGGAGCGTCTTGGACTAAACCTGATAATGCTAAAAATTTTGATACATTTTGCTGAGCTAGCTTTCTTTGTACTGCTTCCTGCATGATACTGGAAAGCGTTTCTTCTGGATGCTCTTTTAGATAGTTTGCTAAAGCATCTGCATATTCATCGGGTATGTAAATCGTTCGTTTCATTAGATTTTAGTGATTGTCATACATATATCATACTAGCTCAACTATAATACGTTCCAACAAGGCGACATCTCCCTGTCGCTGGGAACTTTAGTCGATGGCGATCGCTACGGTCGCAAGGTTGCATTTCCAACGAGGCGATTTCACCCTGTCGCTGGTAGGTGGGAGCCAGTGGGAGCAAGCTACTACAATGGCGAGTTCCCAACAAAACGACATCACCCTATCGCTGGGAGGCTACTTTAATTAAATGCGATCGACAGTACAATTGCATTGAGTTTTCAACAAAGCGACTTCTCCCTATTAATTTGCTAGTTGCATGAGTTGTGGAAGTTCTTTACCCTCTTCTTGAAACTCTTCAATCAGCATTTCTAGTACTTCTTTAGCATTGGAAAGAGCTTCTTCATAAGTTTCACCATGAGTTGCAGGTTGATTGGTAAAATCTTTGAATTCTGGTAGGTAAACTACGTAGCAGTTATCTTCTTCACTCCAGTGAATAGTAATGGTAAATTTCATTCTTCATCCTCCTGCTTTGTTGATTTTATGGCAGTTCTAAATGATTTGTAGAGCAGGCTGCTAGCCTGCTCTACGTTCATAAAGCAAAACCCTTGTCGCTGGGAGATCCGAGAGTATATCGAGTCTATTTGTGCGGCGGAGCAGTTTCCAACAAAGCGACATCACCCTGTCGCTGGGAGTCACGTATGTAAAGACGCGCTCCATCGCCCAGTTTTCGCAGAAAGTGTTTCCAACAAAGCGACATCACCCTGTCGCTGGGAGGCAGACCTAACGGTCAAAGCCGGTGACGACTTGTTTCAGTTTCCAACAAAGCGACATCACCCTGTCGCTGGGAGCAGACGAAATCATTTTAACCTTATCGGAAGATGGTAGGTTTCCAACAAAGCGACTTCACCCTGTCGCTGGGAGTTCCTTATTATCTTGCCAAGATTGCGGACAATTAGAGCTAAGTTTCCAACAAAGCGACTTCACCCTGTCGCTGGGAGTATTTTGGATACAATTGAGAAAATTTCAATGTATCTCTAGTTTCCAACAAAGCGACTTCACCCTGTCGCTGGGAGTTACTCACTACGACAAGGAGAAAACTAAGTGGTGGGTGTTTCCAACAAAGCGACTTCACCCTGTCGCTGGGAGCTGGTGTGAGCGATCGCACTTGGCAGAGTTTAGTTACTCTGTTTCCAACAAAGCGACTTCACCCTGTCGCTGGGAGACCCTTTTTTCTATACTTTGGTGGACGAGGCTTATCGGTTTCCAACAAAGCGACTTCACCCTGTCGCTGGGAGTCATCGAACACCGCATATTTCGCGGTACATCTCACGGGTTTCCAACAAGGCGACTTCACCCTGTCGCTGGGAGTTAAAGGACGGGGTTTCAAACCCATTTTTTCGATGAGTTTCCAACAAAGCGACTTCACCCTGTCGCTGGGAGTCGATAGTTTTGGACTGCGCTGGATAGAAATCGAGTTTCCAACAAAGCGACTTCACCTTTACCCTGTCGCTGGGAGATTGTTTATCCAACTTATGAAGATTTATCCAATCGGTTTCCAACAAAGCGACATCACCCTGTCGCTGGGGAGCAATGCTGAGATAGCAGAAAAGTATTACCCTGGTAAGTTTTCAACAAAGCGACATCACCCTGTCGCTAGGGAGATGACTGCCACACAAAGCGCAGGGAGCAGAAAGAAGCACGTTTTCAACAAAGCGACTTTTCCCTGTCGCTGGGGATACCTCGCTGGCTACTGCAAGGGCATCTAGCAGATGTGATTTCCAACAAGGCGACATCTCCTTGTCGCTGGGGAGCTGGACTTTCGCTCCGATCCCGAACTAGAGAGCAAGCATTTCAGGTTTTCAACGAAGCGACTTCACCCTGTCGCTGGGAGGAAATAGTCGATACGTTCAACAGATTTTGTGAAGAGTTTCCAACAAAGCGACATCACCCTGTCGCTGGGAGATCTGGGAAGTTTCAAGGTCATCATTTATGGCGCTTACAAATTTCCAACGAGGCGACTTCACCCTGTCGCTGGGAGAAAAACTGAAGACTGTAGCCGCTATTGCAAGTATCTGTTTCCAACAAAGCGACTTCACCCTATCGCTGGGAGGCTTTCTTAATAAGGTGGGAGCTGTCACCATTAAGGCGAAGTTTCCAACAAAGCGACATCACTCTGTCGCTGGGAGCCGATAAATTTGCTCAACCAAAAGCATGTAGATCGGTACAAGTTTCCAACAAAGCGACATCACCCTGTTGCTGGGAGTTTCGAGAAGTGACGGACACTCTGGAGGTTACAAATACGTGTTTCCAACAAAGCGACATCAACCTATCGCTGGGAGAATTGAGAACAGATCGCGATAGGTGCTGTGAAGTTGTTTCCAACAAAGCGACTTCACCCTGTCGCTGGGAGCAAACAGTTCGTCAACGGATTAAAAGGCGAACGGGTCGCTAGTTTCCAACAAAGCGACTTCACCCTGTCGCTGGGAGATGAAGTATTATTTTAAGGGAGGATTATGAGACCAGAGTTTCCAACAAAGCGACTTCACCCTGTCGCTGGGAGGGTTTGAGCAAATACGGTGTCGGCTACAACTTTAGGTTTCCAACAAAGCGACTTCACCCTGTCGCTGGGAGTTGAAACAGCCAAGAACTTAACAAATAAGTAAACTTTTGGGTTTCCAACAAAGCGACTTCACCCTGTCGCTGGGAGCAGACAAAACTTGTACGATACGGACTACGTAGCGTGGTTTCCAACAAAGCGACTTCACCCTGTCGCTGGGAGTTAACTTGCTACGCAACAACTTTGGACTGAGCCTAGCTGTTTCCAACAAAGCGACTTCACCCTGTCGCTGGGAGTTAATATCGATGGCTGCACATCATCGAGGAGAGGTTGTTTCCAACAAAGCGACTTCACCCTGTCGCTGGGAGTCTTCTTTTCAGAATCCAGACCCAGCATAGCATCCACAACCCGATCGCGAAGGTTACGCTTGCCAGCTTCAGAAAGTGACAAATTTTGACCAACCAAATTACTGAAATCCTTACTAGACAAACCATCGAGGCTCAGAACAGTAGAATCGGCTCCACAGCAATTCCGGTTAATCTTCGCAACACAACCATACATAAATTTTTATCAACAAAAACTGTTGCAATACTTAGTAAAAAATAACAGATTTAAATAAAAAATTTACCCCAACAGAGAAATTTTCGCCGACTTCAAGGGAACTATTAGGAAAGTCAAGTTTTAAAAGTAGGTGAATTCAACTCAATCGATCTTCCTAAACATCCTTTAAATCAAACAAAAAGGAAATTTTGCTCTCCCAATCATCCGCATCTGAAAAGATGACAGACACCATCTACACAGCAATTACTTTCGCACCCGTTCAGGCTTTTATTGAAAAATCGCGCAAACTACGCGACCTTTATGGTAGTTCTTTTATCCTATCTTACTTAGCCCGTGCGGTTTGTAATGCTGCCCAAAAACAAGGATATCAAGTGATTTCTCCTGCCTTAATTGATGTAACTCAAGGCACTCCCAACCAAATTATTATTAGAGGAGATTTTACCCAATCTCAAGCAAAAACTGTCTTTCATTCCACTTGGAAAACTATTATTAATACCTGTCGCCAGTGGATTGAAGACCGGATTTCAGCAGAATATCAATGGTGGCAAGCATGGGAAATGTGGACGAGATATGCTTGGGAATTCTTCTGGGCGCAAGGAACAACAATTACACAAGCACGACAAGCACTGAATAATACAAAACGATCGCGAGATTGGGTAGGCATCAACTGGCAAGGCGAAAGTTCCACTTTATCAGGTGCAGATGCGATCGCCTGGTACGGGATGGGCAAACCAATGAAAGCCAGCGATCGCAACCTCTCGACTGAAGACAAAGCGATCCGCAAGTTTTACACCCAACTGCGCGAAATTCCAGAACTGGGAGAAGCTTTTGTCGATGAAAGCGAACAACTCAGCATTCCCGAACTCGTCAAACGCTTGCTGACTTACAGCGTTGTCACGGCAAAACTGAAAGATGCAAACACTGACGTGCCTCAAATTGAAATTCCCGATCGCTTTCGCGATGTCAGCCGAGGCGATAACCGATGGACTGGCTGGTTTCAAGGAGATGGCGATCGCATTGGTAACTATCTCAAAAATCTTGCCTCAACTCAAACTGAAGATGTAGCCCTCAGCCAATTCAGCGCAGCAATGATGGATTGGGGTAAAAACCTGAAGCACCACATCAGTAACGGTCGCATCATTTACGCTGGCGGCGATGACTTTCTGGGCGTATTCTACAGCACTCCCCAGCACGAACTAACCGCTACCGATTGTCTGGAATGGTTTTACCAATTCCCCGCAGTCTGGGAACGGCACAAATGCAAGATTTCTGTAAGTGTAGGCTTTGTCTGGGCTGCACCTGGAGTTCCCCAAAGGGATGTGTTGCAAAACTGCCGCGAAGCAGAACAATCGGCTAAGAAAGCAGGGCGCGATCGCTTGGCTTTACGAGTCCTATTCAACGGTGGTAATTCGATTGAATGGATTTGTCCTTGGTGGTTTTTAAACGTGCTAAGCGCGTATCGCGATCGCAACACTCAGCAAAACTGGACGCATATATATACAGATATTGCCACATTAGAATCGCGCCACGCCTTTGAGAGCAGCCAATCTGATGTTGCTTTAGCCCTATTTGAAGTCTATTTCGGCAAAGAGAATCGAGAAACTTTGAGTCAGCATCTTTGGGATACGGAAGATAAAACGGGGATTTTGGGCGATCGCCAACAAGACGATCGGAATTTCCATCAATCCCTGAATGACTGGATTATCAACCTTGCTAAAGTAGGCTTTCACCTATGTGACAACATCTGGCTACGATCGCATGACGAATGACGAATGACGAATGACCAATTGGTTTCACCTATGTGGCAATACCTGATTGTTATTACACCCTTGGGATTACTCTACGGCAGCGCCGGACGGTTTCTGTCGCCAGAAAATTTAGTCGGGCGATCGGGAACTAGCTTTCCCCCCAGTGCGGCAACTCTATCGGGATTATTTGCTTCTACCTACAGTAGTGCCGAACTACAGTCTCTCATTCTAGCGGGACCATTCTGGGCAAACAGCAACGAGCCGCAAAACTTTTACGTCCCAACTCCTTTTACATATTTGGTAGACAATAGCAAGATTCAACAGCAATTAGACTGGCACGCCGAGGCAAGGCAATGGCTGACATCTAACGGCACTCAACCCACAGGAAAGTTTACCAAAGAAACTTGGATGGCGATCGCCCATTGGCAGCAACCCCAGCAAGTCAGCCCGAATCCCTGGAAATATCTACCCCATCTCCACCCCCAACTCAAATTAGACGAACGCAAAGTTAATACAGATAGCAATGGCAGTTTATTTCTGGAAAATGCCGTCCAAATGCCTCCAGATACCTGCTTGATTTACCTGTCTAACATTCCCCTGCGCGACGGCTGGTATCGCTTTGGTGGTGAAGGACACATGGTAGATGTCCGCAGCGTGCCACTTTCTCCTACCACACAACAACTCCTCAGCCAACCTGTAGGCGATCGCTTTGCCTTAATTACCCCTGCTGTCTGGGGTTCAACCCGCCTTTCCTATCGCGAACCGATGGTTTACGAACGGAATGAATTACAACCAGCTTGGAATCTAGCCGCTTTACTCACAGAACGCCCCCAACCTTGGCGCTATCGCTTAGGAGGCACGGGCAACACCAAACGGCTTTCTAGAGGGCGTTACGCCGTTCCTGCTGGTAGCGTCTACATTTTAGACACCCCCATAACTCAATCCTGGCAAGATTGGTCGGAAGCCTGGTTTCCCACAGAGGCTTACTCCTTCAAGCGTTGGGGCTGCGGTCTAGCCCTTCCCTTACCGCCAGCGATCGCATTGCAAAACTTGTCAGGAGCAGCATAAATGTATCTTCGAGCTTACGGCATTATTGAAACTTCAGCACCCCTCCATGTCGGAGCCAGTGCTGGGGAAGAAACAGGCAACCTTAACCTCATCTTCCGCGACCAGTTTACCCAAACGGGGATTATTCCTGGTAGTTCGATTCGCGGGCGCTTTCGTGCCGATATGCGTCAAAGTGAGGGCGAATCCTTTGTGAGTAAATGGTATGGGCATCATGTCAGCGAAGGAGCTGATACAACTACCGAAGCATTGGTGAAGTTTGAATATGCTTCTCTGGTATGGCTGCCTGTATTTTGCCCTGGTCAACCGATCGTTTGGATTACCTGTCCTTGGTTACTCAAACGCTACAAGCAGATTGCTCAAATCTCAGAACCGCTACCAAAACCCTACACCGCTCCGAAAACTTTACCAGGAAGACAAGTAGGAGGCGATCGCAAGGTGCTGTTTTTCAACCTGGGATTTATGGAAATCGAGCATGAAGCCGATCTTTCAGCCTGGATTCCGATTGAATCTGCACTCAAACCAGATAGTTTAGTCGTTGTAGCTGACAACGATATTGCCATGCTGCATGACATGGCACTCTATCGCCAAAGTCGCGTCAAACTGGATGACAAAGTAAAAAAGGTAACTACAGGAGCATTTTTCAATGTCGAAGCCCTGCCAGAAGGCAGTATTTTAGTCTTTCCCATTGCCTTGAAAGAGAAAGGCTGGAAACCTTTTGGTGATTCTCCATCCCAAGAACTTTATTTCGGTGGTTTGGAATCCATTGGCTTTGGACGTTGCCTCACGACTTTAGCAGGAGAGTATCAATAATGGCTTGGCAATTATACGGTTTAGACCGCGAAGCCCAACAGCTTGTCTTGCAAGCAAAATCGCGTCAGCCAGAATCCCTCAACCAATCGTATAAAATGCGTCTGGCGGTTGCATATGGATTAGAGCGGTTTTGGGGAGAACACCTGCGGCTGCAAAGATCGGATGGTGATAAAGCTCGATACTGGAAAAATACCTGGGATAGCCTGGTTAAAATCATGGCTCAAGCGGGGTTGAAGTTGCCTAACGATTCAGTTAGAGCAGATGATACGAGAGCGATTCAAGCAATGTCAGAGAAACTGTGGCAGTTAGACTTAGCAGACCAACGCTATGCTTTGGCAGTTCTGACTCAGTTATGCGATTGTCTTGTCTGGTGGACGCAGAGATATAAAGGAAAATCTACAGATGCCGATTCATGATGCTGCTAAAAAAGTCCCGCTACTATTTCGAGCGCAGATTGATGGACGTTGCCAACCCCACCGCATCATTAAAGGACAAAAATCTGATGCGATACAGTGGGCAGATGAATGGGTAGACAAAGCTGATTCTGACGTTCGTGAATTTGGTGCTGAAGTAAAAACCCGTGCTTTCACTCTGAGTTGGCGCTTTGTCACCAACGGTGGTCAAGATGATGGCACGATCCGCCCTGTTATCGGTGCGAAAGGTTTACCCTTCTATCCTGGTAGCAGCATGAAAGGTGTGTTTCGCCGTGCTTGTACTCCCCAACAAGCCGAACGCTACTGTGGTAAATCTCTCTCAGGAGGAGACTACGAACCAGGAATTTTGCGATTTCACGGCGGTTATCCTGCTGATGACAATTGGAAGCAAAATCTCGTCGATATCGTGCATCCTCAGCAAGATTGGCAAGTCAAAAACGACGACAAAGACAAGGGTGCATTTGCCCAAATTTCTCTCTACAAACCCAAACTTCGTTTTGGCATCTCTAGTTCCATTCCTTTAGCTGACGAAGAATGGAAAACGATTTGGGAGATTTGGAAACAAGCACTGTCTACTGGAATTGGTTGTCGCGTCTGCGCGGGATACGGACAGCCTGATAAATTTCTAGGTGGTGATATTCTCTACCGCACTCAACTTAGGGGTCAAGGACAAGCCGCTAAACTTCTGGATGGAACCGGAGAGTTTCGCCCTAATATTTTTCGAGCCAGTTTGCGCGGTCATGCTTTACGCTTATTTGGCGGTATGACCGATGAAAACTCTGCTAACCGCCTTGTGGATGAGTTATTCGGTGGTGTCCAAGGACAAGGTACTGTCGGACTTCTGAGCATGAATTTTCGAGACTCCAGCTTAATCTTGAGTTCCTTCAGTCGAGGTGCATTCGCACAGCCAACTTATGAAGTAGAAGGCGAGTTATCTTGGCTGCTGACACAAAAACTACCAAGTACTCAACAGCAGGAGGCTCTAGCAAAATTAGTCAAAGCCTTGACTCGGTTTGCCATGCTGCTAGGTGGCTTCGGTAAATCTTGGCGACGTGCCGATCATCGATTGTTTTTCCCAGAATACTATGAAGGAGCAAATGAGGGCAGAAAACCCTTAATTGGCTGTCATTGGCAGTGGTCGGGGGAGCGATCGCTGCGTTTCGATGTCCCAGTCCGCAAGTTAGATTCAGTTGGTTCCTTTATTGAAGAGGTGCGTCAAATTGCACGGGAATGGATACAATTACGGGGCATAATTCCCAATTCAGCCCAATGCACTCCTTGGCGCGAAGCTTGGCATCCTGACAACGTACAAGTCTGGGGACGATTGGCAAATGATGCAGAAGACTGCGAAGCAATTCGTTGGCTGCACTCTCCCTATCGAGAAGCAATTCCTACAGCCAAAATTGCTGAAGGTTCTATCTACTGCTCGCATATTACAGGACAAGTGGGACAAGTTGGTAGACTTTGGCACAGGATGTTTCCCGTCGTGCGCTTGGTAAAAATTCCCCACGAACCGGATAGTAAGCCTATTCCCAAACAAACCCACCAATATTTTGAACTGTTAACTTTCTTTAGCGATCGCTCGCCAAAGTCAGCAGACTTTCTCAATTTTCTTCAATCGCAGCCGAATTCATTTCAGCAGCTTTGGTCGCATTGAGCCGCAAGGCAGTTTATGAGGAAAGTCAATCGTCTGACTAGCTGCAAAACTATAAAGTCTTGTGGAAATGTTGCCGCTCAAAAATTTTGTATTTATCTAAACTAGTGTAGGTATTACAATCAAAACTCAGGCACAGACAACTCTCGCTTTATGCCTGCATAGTGACGGTAGATGATTTCAGGTGAGTTGCCCACTAATCGCGCTACATCCTTTGCATCTAGACCATTTTCTACAGCTAGAGTGATAAATGTATGGCGGATGTTGTACTGAGGCAGATACTTTTCAACCTTGCCTGCCTTTACCAAACCTTCTACTACAGGCTTCCAGACCCGATTCAAGAAGTTATGAGAGTCAATAACTTGTCCGCGTGAACCTGGGAAAACTAAATCATTAGGTAACGGGCTTTCAGGTTTAATGCTCCCAAGAAATTCTTGAAGCTTAGGGTTACAGGGGAAAACTCTTGTCTTTCCGGTTTTGGTTTGTCCGCGAATACCAGTATCGCTGGGTATGGCTTCCTTAAATTGAATCCTCAAACAATCTGCTGAAATATGTTTCCATTGGAGTGCGATCGCTTCTTCAGGACGACAACCAGTGATGAAAAGAAACTTTACATAGGGGGCGTAGTAAGAGTGGGGTATGGGAGCAAATTTTGAACAGAAGCTATTATTCTCAAATGCTGCAATGATTGCATCCCTCTCTTCCCAACTAAATGGTTCTCTACTCGTATCCCTTACTGTTTTCTTAATATCGCTAGCCATACCGTTGAAAGAATTCTCTGAGGCTAAACCTGATTTGACTGCCCAGTTGAAACAGGCATTCATTTGAATTAAGGTGCGACGTGCCACTTCACTGCTATATTTGCCAAGTAGCCAGTCTCTAACTCCTACAGCATCCTCAACGTTTTTAGGGAGAGATTGTAGCCGCTTGGCAATCTTGCCGTAATCCCTTACTAGCGTGCTAGCAGCAACTTGAGAAGACTTATACTGCGTATACTTTTCCCACAGCTCTGCAAAAGCAATTTTTGGGGTAGTAATTGGGGTAATTGGGGTAACGGTGCTGAGTAATGACTGAGGCTTGTATTTGGCTAGGGTATGGTCAAACCGCTCATAAGTAATATCAGACTCAATGAGCTTAGCCTTAGCCTCTGCTGCTTTTCGATTGAGCTTATTGTCCGATAGCCCAAGCGAGAGATAGTGCCGCTTGCCAGCGTGAGTGAACGCTAGCTGCAACCGACCATTGGATACTTTAATCTGTACTGAACCCTTAGTAGCTTTATGCTGCCTGCCTTCTAATTGCATTAGGTAAAGCTGGATAATTTTGGGGTAAGCGCCTATAGTCTAACCTAGCTTTACCCCAATCTTACCCCAATAACTGCTCGAAACTACTCTAAAAGTACCCCAACTTTTCTGCCTAAGAACGGTGTAGAAGGGCTTGCAAGGCTTGAAATTTCGATGGCTCAAGGCAGATTTGAACTGCCGACCTTGGGCTTATGAGTCCCCTGCTCTAACCAACTGAGCTACTGAGCCAGATTTTTGACGCTTAACTATACTAACATATCGATCGCGCCACTGCACTTTCTGACAAAATTCTGAAGCTAGGATCGAATTCGATCCAATCTCGATTTAAATTGAGAGGACACCGAAATTTCTCTATCTGTTAAATTGGCATGAGCATAAACACAGATGTAGCTTTTTAGCAAGTCTGAACTATACTGTTGCTGCTCGTATTCATCCTTATGATTAAGGATTGGATTAAAAAAGATGAACATCTACGGCTTCCTCCAATCTATCGGTATCGCCAGCCCATATGGTTATGGTTGGCTATCAGTCATGTTTACCTTTGTGTTGGCGTGGATAGTCACTTGGCAATTAATGCCAGAAGTGCGATCGTTCGCTTTAAAAGTAGGTTGGGCAGACCAGCCTAACGAACGAAGGCTCAACCGCGAACCTTTGCCTAATGCTGGTGGTTTGGTAATCTATACTGGAGTGTTAGCTGCTTTAGTATTGGCAACGCTTTTGCGCCCCATAGTTATTGAAGGAGTGCTAGCTGAGGTACTAACAATCTTGTTAGGCGGCTCGATTTTAGTTTTAGTAGGATTCATCGACGACCAATTCGGCTTGCCACCTTGGGTACGCTTATCCGTACAAATTCTGACAGCTTTTTTACTCATTGCTAGCGATATCCGCATCGAAGCCAGAATATTTCCGCCACTCGATCCGTTACTTTCGACTTTGATTACCGTGCTGTGGGTAGTTGGAATTACGAATGCAATTAACTTGATGGATGGAATTGACGGTTTAGTAGGAGGAGTCAGTTTTATCACTTCTATAAGCCTACTAGCAGTCTCGGCACAATTTGCCACCAGAGCCGCAGCAACTTTACTCTTAGCAGCATTGGGAGGCTCAGCACTAGGATTTCTGCGTCATAACTTTCATCCTTCCCGCATCATTATGGGAGACGCTGGAGCTTATTTTTTTGGCTACGTGCTAGCGGCTACCGCAATTTTAGGTAGCTTAAAAGTTAATACTGTATTTGCCTTAGTACCAACAATCCTATTTCTGCTGCTACCAGTCATTGACACAACTCAGGTGTTTGTCTTGCGGTTGATGGCGGGGAAAAATCCTCTGAGTACTCCTGGTAAAGACCATCTACATCACCGCTTGTTGGCTACTGGCTTATCGCAACGAGCTACGGCGATCGCATTGTGGTCTTTCACCGCGATCGCGAATTGTTTAGCAATGAAATTACAAGGTATGACCCCTCTAACTATCCTAATGACTATGCTCAGCATTGTCGCACTTCTAAGCTTCACCATCTGGCAAAGAATTAGGAAGATATGAAGAAGGTAGGGGAAGAAGTCGTAAGTCAGAATTCACTTACTAATCCCTACTCCCTACTCCCTGCTCCCTTCATCGGGGTAAAAACGCCATCGGATTAACTGCTTTTTTACCTAGTGGATGAATTTCAAAGTGTAGGTGAGGACCGGTACTAAAACCAGTATTACCCATCTCGGAAATCTGCTGCCCTTGGTATACTGTTTGACCTTTGTGAACGAGCAATCGCTTGTTGTGGGCATAGCGAGTGACTGTACCATCTGTGTGTTGAATATCAACCATATTGCCGTAGCCGCCAGAGTTCCAGCCTGACTTGATGACGACTCCAGCCGCAGCCGCAAAAATAGGTGTCCCCACCGGAGCAGCAATGTCAATTCCCCGATGCATTCTTCCCCAACGATAGCCATAACCGGAAGAAAGTTTCCCTCTAGCAGGCCACATAAAACCCTTTTTGGAAATTGTTGGTTTGGGTAAATAGGTATCTGCTGAATCTAAAGGTGGTAATGCTGGCGATACGTTTCGTTGCTGAATTGATTGGAGCGAATCTGTTGCATCTCTACCAATTGGTGCTGTTGCCAAGCTATCGTCACTTTCATCTTCAGTGGGTTGCACTGAACGCTGCGGTTGTTTTGGTGCTTCTACTTGTAAAGTCTTGCTGGCTTGTTTGGAATTGAAGTTTTGGTCTGTTTTCAATTCGACAGACGCAATCTGACGTAGCTTCCGCAACAAACGATCGCCACTCCTCTTGGCAGCAGGTTGTTCTCCTGGTATTGCTTGACTCAGCAATGGCTGGGTGCGATATCTCTGCTGTAATTTCTCGATATCGCTACGCAAATTTTGGACGTAGCGATCGCTCAACTGTGCTTGTTCCGCTTTTGCTGATTGCTGCCTCTGAATTTCTGCTATCCCTTGAGGATTGGCTTCCACAACCGAATCATCTTCAGAAATATTACCACCCATACCAGCATTAGTATTGTTTTCCAAAGCTGCTGTTATTGGCTGCTGGCTCTCACTTCCCTTGGATGGCGAAATTGGCACGATCAGCTGTTGAGCGATCTGAATGCGGTTGGGATCGGCTAATTTGTTGGCGGTAATGAGAGTTGTCAGTGGTAGTCCGTGTTGTTGCGCGATCGCACTCAGCGTATCTCCGGCTTTTACCTTGTAGCTTAGTGCCTGTAAGGGAACTAGTACCATTGGGCGATCGATCGCTATTTTTGGCAGACTTGCCGCTGTGTGCGGTTGTGCCAAAGATATGCTTCGAGCTTCAGGCATTGCCTCTAGTACGTAAGGCATTGCCTCCCCACTCGCACTACCATGTGTTGACTGTGGAATTTGTAACTGAGGATGGAATGCTAGTAGAGATACCGCAGGTTGTAGTCCAGGATCGCTTGCTAGCAATGCCCCCATTTGTTCCTGGCTCGATGTACCTGCCGATGCTTGCCACTCCTCAAACCCCAACTCCGCCGAACTATCTTCTTCCAAGCGATTCAATTTCTGTCTCAGGCGATCGATCGACCATCTTTGTCTGGCGATCGCTGCTTCTCGCTCGTCTAGTTGAGATACTAACGCTGCTGTTGATACGGTAATTTTACTTGCCTTGAGCTGGCGAATCAGGCGATTGACTCGCAAAGCCTGTAAGACTTTGGCTGTTTTCTCTGTTGGTTGCTTGGCTACAGGCTCAAATAACTGTGTCGCGTTAGTATGACTTCGAGTGAATGCTAAAGGCACGGTTGCCGCGATTCCTGTTGGCACACCAATGCTGCTAATGGTTAAGCTCGCTCTAGTTGCTATCGGCATTTGACTGAGCGAAGGCTGATTTACGGCTATGGCTGGAGCGCTATTACTGATTTGGGTCAATAGCAGATTGGACGCTCCGGCTGAGAAAATAATGCCGATCGTGGCGGCTGAAGTCCGCACTTGCCGCTTGGCTTTAGAGGCTCGATCTGCCCGATCTTTTGCCCACGTTTGTTTCAACAATGACCTCCTGTCTGGAATAGCGCTTAACTACCTCTGTTCATTTGCTATGGCGATCGCAATTGCGATACTACTACATGATGGTTTTGAGTATTCTCAAATCCAGTTTTTTCATGCTGAGATAAATATGCTGAGGCAAGCTTACTAGGCATTTTTTGATTTAAACAAGCTTACAGCCTATTGGCAAAAAAAATTAACGTTGTCTCCAGTCTGCTCAATATACTACAGTTGGGCGATTTCTACTCAAGGGGTAAGAATTGCCCAGAATACAGGCATTTTTTGTTTTGGCATATTTCTTTTTTCTTTTATCGTTATTTAATATTTTTTAATGAAGTCGTTACCTCAATGTATTGAGTCATATTACTTATGTTCTCTATTACACATAGTCAATTTAAGTCAATTCCTGTAAGCCAACAAGTGTCGCATTTTACCAAAGCTGCGAGCTACACAGCCAAAGCTCAAATCTGAGTACAATTACTCGAATCCTTAACTTATCTCTCTATGAGAGCTGTCAATCCTCTATGACAAGGCAGATAAAAGATGAAGAAAATGTATCATCGAAAAAGACATTTTGGTCAAATAGTTGATAAAAATTTCTTATGTCTGCCTCAAGGCTGAAAACCCACTCGCGAGCAACTAGCAAAAACTCGCTGTAAAAAAAATTACTTCAATTTAAATCTAAGTCAAAAAAATCAGAGAATATACGTAAGTCAGTTATCAGTTATCAGTTGTCAGCGATCGGTGAAGAATGGGGTGTGGGGTGTCAAGATTTTAAATTTCTTTCTCCCTCAGCAACCTTGCGCTCCCTCAGCTGGGCGACTCTCTCTTATCCCTACTCCCTGCTCCCTGCTCCCTATCCCCTTAAATATCCTAACTGCCGACGGGCTTCAAACAAACCAATGGCGACGCTGACAGAAAGGTTTAGACTGCGAACGCCAGTTTGAGCCATAGGAATGTAAACTCTAGCGTGACAAGCAGAGAGGACGGCTGGAGGTAAACCAGTTGTTTCGCTACCGAATAGCAACCAATCGTCAGCCTGAAATTGGTATTCGATGTAGTTCGATTCACCTTTAACGCTAAAGCCAACCCAGCGTCCCCCGCGCTCTAGATAATAGGTTTTGAAGCTGTCTAGAGATTCGTGGTAATGCAAGTTGACATATTGCCAGTAGTCTAAGCCAGCTCGTTTCAAATAGCGATCGCTAATTTCAAAACCCAACGGTGCAACCAAATGCAATTCTGTCCCTGTCGCCGCACAGGTACGGGCAATATTACCAGTGTTGGGAGGAATTTGCGGATGAACCAAAACGAGTTGAGGCATTTACAGTAAGTCAAAAGTCAAAAGTCAAAAGTCAAGTATTCGTAGGGGCGGGTTTTTAGAAAATAATTGTTCTAGAACACATAGTTCTACGGTTAAACCCGCCCGCACAGAAGTGAAGTATTCGTAGGGGCGGTTTTTTTTGGGCAGACTATTCCAGAACACCTAATTCTACGGTTAAACTCGCTCGGACAACAGCGAAAAGCTGAAACGTTTTATCGAGGTGTTGTCCTCTCTATAGCACGATTTGGCTACAAACTCATAAATATATAGTTTTTTTAAATAAATGTAAATCGATCGCAAATGATTAAAAATTCTTAACATTTGTTTGTCACTTTCCACTGGTCATTTGTCATTGGTAGAACAAATGACAAATGACAAATAACTGATGACTAATGCACTACAGCATTGCCGACGAACAGAGCTTATCTTCCAGTTCTAACTCGCGATCGCTCATTGCTTGAATAGATTGCATGATAATGCTTCTTGGCTCAAAGCCGTATGCATGAAGTTTCAACCACTGCTGAGCGGTGTTACCCTCGCGCAGGATTTTTTGTACGGGAGAAAGAAAACAATTGAAGCCGTTTTGCTTGGCGATCGCCCAGACTTCTTGATAAACTTCTTCAATCCAGTCTCTTGCTAAGATTTTTCTGCCGTCTTGCCAATGAGTTAGCTCAGCGTCAAGGCTAGAACGGGCGACTGCACTCTCATTAGCAGCAGTAATTGCTAACAAATCTTCAGCGCGGGTTGTTGCTGGTAGGGTACTCATTTCTAGCGGATCGAGTTGTGGATCTGCTATGAGTTGGCACAGCCGTGCTTCTAATAAAGCAGTGATGCTTAATAAAGCAATCGGATCGGTAACGAGATCGCAGATTCTTAATTCTAAACGGTTGAGGTCGTAAGGGCGGCGATCGCCATTCGGTCTTACCGATGCCCAAAGATGGCGGACACTCTGCATTGTCCCTGCGGCTAACTGTTCCTCAACCCAGCGAATGTGATGAGCGTGGCTTTCAAACAGGGGGACGTGCGCGGGAGTTTGAGGAAAAACTGCCCAACGAGTGGAGTGATAACCAGTAGGTTCGCCGTCAATAAAAGGAGAGGAGGCGCTGAGGGCGAGGTAGAGGGGTGCTTCGACGCGGATCAGACGACACGCCCGTAAAAGTACTTCTGGATCTTCAATCCCAACATTAATATGAACGCTAGCAGTAACAACTGTAGTACCGTAGGTCTTTTCAATATATTCGTGGTATGGGTTATTCGGGTCGGAACGGTAGAAGCGATCGCTCCCCCCCAAAGATAAAGTACTACCAGGAAGAAGCGTATAGTTGCCCAAGCGTTTGAGATATTCCCGGATTTTGCGCCGAGGGCGTAGCAGTTCGCACAACTGTCTTTCGTATTGAGATGAGGGAGACGTTATGTACTCTACATTGCGGCTATCCGGCTCTTTGGCAAAATTACCATCTAAATTTGCCACGATTTTATCTGAAAGACCGACGACATCACCCGATGGTGTCCCCGTGTACATTTCAATTTCAAAGCCTTTTGATAGCAGCACTCGATCCTCCTCAGCTTGCAGTGAGTAATTCTTCCACTAACTAAGTGTATCTAGCAGCGGCAAAACTTTGCATCTGCCCGAAAGTTCAATACCTGCGTTAGTTTGCCATGACAAAGTTTCTATCCGTGGTTAGGTGCAGTTATATTTTCGATTCAACTCTGCACGAGTGCGATCGCAGTCTTTACCATCGCGATCGATTGAGTCACCTCACATTGATTCTCCTATAAAGAATCATATCGCTTTTCAGGAAATGAGCTGCGCATCGCTGTCAGCAGTTGATGAATAGTGCGGATAAATGAAGCTTGTCTGCCATTACTCCCGCTTTGCTGGCAAAAGCTCTAGTTTGCGAGTCTTCATTAGCTCGTTGGAGAACCTTATGCAAAAAACGAAACGATTTCGATGGCTACGCTATGCATTAATTGTAATTATGGTTTGCGGACTTGCTATTCTACCTCAAACAGTTTTGTCTCAAGAAAGACAAATTTTTACAGTTAATAGCATCTTAGATGAACCGGACGGGAATATAGGTGATGGGAACTGTATTTCTAATCCTTCCCGCCTCTGTACGTTACGCGCCGCAGCACAGGAAGGTCAGGCAGTCAACCGTGCCGTCACCGTACCAGCAGGTTTGTACGAACTGAGTCAGGGACACTTAGATATCACCAAAAACTTAACCCTGACTGGTGCGGGTTCTGGAAAAACAAAAATAGATGGCATGTTGAAAAGTCGCGTGTTCGATATCGCTGACACTGGCTTTGCCTACATTGGTAAAGTCACAGTACAGTGGGGTAATGCAACCCCTGGCTTTGCCAGTCACTCCCACGGTGGGGGTATTCACAACCACGGGACGCTGATTTTAGTTGATAGTACAGTCAGAGCAAGTTCTATTAACTGGAGGTATGGTAACGTTTGGGGTGGCGGTGGACTTACTAATGCAACTACGGGCAAAGCGACACTCGTGAACGTAACGATCGTGGGGAACTCTACATCTGGTGCAGGTGGGGGAATTGAAAACCTCGGCACGATGGATGTGTACAATAGCACGATCGCTAACAATCAGTCTTTCCGCTCGGCAACGAGTGGTGGTGGAATTGCCAATACTGGTACGATTCAGTTAAAGAATACGCTGGTAGCAAATAACTATGAGGGTGATAATTGCGACGGCACGATTGTCGATCTTGGTGGCAACCTGTCAAGCGATGCAACCTGTGGCTTTCCTACCAACCGAAGTAACGTTGAGATCGTACTAGGCGGACGGGACGATAATGATATGTTGCCAATCTACGCTGAGAGTCCGGCAATCGATCGCGGGATCGACGACCAATGCCAGAGTACCGATCAACGTGGTATGACTCGACCCCTAGACGGAAACAGAGATGGTGTTGCTACTTGCGATGTGGGTGCATACGAGTATCTCGCACCTCTATCAGAGGGAGTTGACACAATTACTAATTAATAGCCGTTTCAATTGAATGAAATATCTATGATGTAGGGGCGCACATCTGTGCGCCCCTACCAACTATCATGTATACAATCGAGAATTACTATCAATAGATTGGGGATTTTGAATTAAACCCAAAATCCAAACCTACAATTTATCTTCTAGAGCGTCTGCGGAGGCGATCGATTGTGACGGCAACAATAATGACTAAACCCTTGACAACTAACTGCCAGAAGAACGACATATTCAACAGAGTGAGTCCGTTATTGAGGGTGGCAATGATTAACGCACCAAGCAGAGTTCCCCAGATAGTGCCAATCCCACCAGAGAAGCTGGTTCCGCCCAAAATTACAGCCGCGATCGCATCGAGTTCGTATCCATTCCCTAGCATTCCCGTAGCACTGTAAAGACGGCTGGCGCTCATAATTCCCGCTAAGCCGGAGAGCAAGCCACTGACACCGTAAACAAATAACAGTACTCGCTTGACCTTAATTCCCGTTAGCCTTGCCGCCTGTTGATTGCCACCAACTGCATAGATCTGCATTCCCAAAATAGTGCGGCGGAGAATAAACCAGCTAGCTACCACTGTAAGTAACGCAATTACCACTAACCAAGGAACTGGTCCTAAGTAATTAATCCCGATCCAAGCAAAGTTGAGGTCGCGGTTGATCACGGTTGTACCGCTAGCAATTAAATAAGCAGCCCCTCGCAGAGCCGTGAGCGCACCTAGAGTGACAATGAAAGGTGGTAGGTCGAGAAAGGCAATTAAAGCACCGTTAATTAAGCCCAAACCCAAGCCTGCGAGTAAAGCAACGGGAACCGCCAGCCAGCCGACCCCTGGGATGAGTGATGTCAGCACGCCAACTACAGCTGTTACTCCCAGGATAGAACCAACCGAAAGATCGATTCCGCCCGTAAGGATTACAAACGTCATCCCTGTTGCTAGCACGATGTTGATCGATGCTTGTCGGAATATATTGACTATGTTGCCTGTGGTCAGAAAGTTAGGCGTGAGCAAGGCGAAGAGAATGCAAATCAGCGCCAGAATTGGGAGAATTCCTACTACCTGAAGCAGGTTACTTGCAGATTTACGCCTACCCCCCTTGGGGCGATCGCTCGATCTGCCTCGCATTGGTTTTGATTGGATTTGACTCATAATTTTTCTCCCTCAATTGCTCCGGTGGCATAAGTCATAATCTTTTCTTGCGTAATTTTCTCGCCGTTGGTGCTGTTTAGTTCGCCAACTAAACGCCCTTCTCGCATCACCAAAACGCGATCGCTCATCCCGATAATTTCGGGTAGTTCGCTGGAAACCATCAGAATTGCAACTCCTTGGGCTGCTAAGTCGCTAATAATGCGATAAATTTCGCTTTTTGCGCCAATATCTACACCCCTTGTGGGTTCGTCTAACATCAAAACTTTGGGCTTAATTGCCAACCATCTTGCTAGCAACAGTTTTTGTTGGTTGCCACCAGATAAATCTAAGGCTCTAATGCCTAGTTCTGCTAGCCGAATATTGAAGTTATCGACTGCGGCTGAGGCAATTTGGTTAATTCGTAATGGGCTGATCGTGCCTACTTTTGCTTCCCGTTTAAGTAGGTTAATTGCAATATTCTTGCGGCAGCTCATTTCCAGAAACAAACCCTGTTCTTTGCGGTCTTCTGGCACGTAACCAATACCAGCGGCGATCGCATCGCTGGGTTGATTGATGTTGAGATGTTTACCATCTAAAATCACTTCACCACTTGTCTTGGGGTCAGCACCGAAAATTAACCGACATAATTCCGTACGTCCTGCACCTACCAGCCCCGCCAAGCCGACAATTTCTCCTGCATGTAGTGTTAAATTTGCAGGCTGAATTTTGCCACCATCGCTAATGTTCTTTACCTCTAGTACGACTGAACCGATGGTTTTTCCGGGCTGTTTTTCAAACAAATCTTGCAAAGGTCTGCCTACCATCATTTGTACCAGGCGCTCGCTAGAGATCTCCTGGCGTTCTAAACTGCCTACGTACTCGCCATCTCGCAAAACGCTAATGCGATCGGCAAGCGCGTAAATTTCTTCCATGCGATGACTGATATAAATAATGGCGATGCCGTTGTCTCGCAGCTTGCGAATTAACTCAAATAGTTGTTCTGTCTCGCGGTCTGAAAGCGCTGCGGTTGGCTCATCCATAATTAGGATGCGGCTATTGTCCTTGAGCGCCCGCGCAATCTCTACTTGTTGCTGTTCGGCAATTGAGAGGCGAGACACCGTGTCTTCTGGCTGAAAACTCGCTCCCAGACTGTTAAGAACTGCTGCTGCTTCCTGATTCATCCGATCGCGATCGAGGAAATATCCTTTAGTTAACTCGCTACCCATGAAGATGTTTTCAGCTACAGTCAAGTTGGGAGCGAGATTCAGTTCTTGATAAATCAGCGCAATTCCTGCAAGTCTTGCAGCACTGGGATCGGAAATTCTCACTGGTTCGCCGTTAATGCGAATTTCACCTGCATCTGTTTCATATGCCCCAGCCAGAATTTTCATCAACGTACTTTTACCTGCGCCATTCTCGCCCATCAGAGCATGAATTTCACCAGGATATACAGTTAAGTTGACATTTTCCAAGGCAGTTACACCGTGAAATTTCTTGGTAATGCCTCGCATTTCTAACCGAGGGATGGGAGGGGATGTGGTTGTTGTCATAAGAGTAATGATGGTTGACAGTTGACAGTTGACGGTTAACTGTCAACTGTCAACTGATTACGAATTACTGCCAGCCTTTATAGTCTTTGACGTTTTCTCTGGTAATTAGCCTGACTGGAATCAAAATGTCGGGATTCTTCGGCTTCTTGCCATTGAGAATGTCGTTACCAACTCGAACGGCTGTTTGCGTCATGCCCAGCGGATCTTGAGCAGCAGTCGCAACAAAAATACTATTGGGATCTTCAATTGCTTGTTTTGCTTCCGGTGCGCCGTCTACGCCGACAATGAAAAACTCGTTGCGTCTGGCTTGCTTGGCTGCCAGTTCTGCACCAACTCCACTCGGATCGTTGATCGCAAATACGGCATCAATTTTGTTAAATGATGTCAGCAAGTCGCTCATGACTCTTAAGCCACCATCTCTGCTACCTTCGGCGTTTTGGTCTTTGGAAAGTATTTTGATGTTGGGGTATTGAGCAAAGACTTGTTCGCAACCTTTGACGCGATCGAATACAGATTGTACTGGCGGACCATTCACAATTACAACATTGCCTTTCCCTTTGAGGCGATCGGCAATATACTGACAGCTAATCTGCCCTGCTTGCAGATTATTAGAGGTGACGGTAGCATCTACGCCACCACCCGCACCTGTATCTACTGCAATTACGGTAATGCCTGCTTGTTTGGCTTTTTCCACAGCAGCAGCAATGCCCTCACTATCGCCAGCATTCAGCAGGATTAAGTCCGTGTTAGCGGCAATAAAGTTTTCGATTTGATTGAATTGCAAGTTGAGGTCGTAACCGCTAGAAACAACAGCAGTTCGTACCCCTTCTCCAGCAATTTTCTTTGCTTCAGATTCCGCACCTCGTCCCATCAAGACAAAGAAGGGATTGCTGAGATCGCCTACCGTAATTGCAAGCGATCGCAGTTTTGTGTTTGGATTTAATTGCTGTGTAGAGTTATTTTGGCTATCTGGCGAGCAAGCGACAATGGCACTGCCGATCGCGCCCAATAGACCAATGGCGATCGCGGCTTTTTTCCCTTTCATTTTTTCAACCAGCTTTTAAAAATATTCAGACCGCATCTATATTGCGAGATGCGATCGCGACTTCAAACAAATTTCTATTTTAGTTATGCAGACTTATTATTCTGATTTTTTTAGTAAGCGTTATACATCTATCTTAAAGCTTAGATCTTGAAATGGATTGAATGCGCGATCGAGTAGAAATTTGTTGAGACTGATGAGGATAAACACTATTTATTGTCAATATCTCTTAAAATCACGTAACACGGTAACAAAACTTTATTTAAAAATGTTAAAGATTAGATCGGTTCGATCTTTGCTTAGCAGTACAGCTAAATCAGGAACTAAGTAAGGAACGCGCAAGTTTTCCAAATAGCCAGTTAGTCAGTTTCGATTGTCTGTAAATAAAAATTGCTCGATATCATTTTCTAAATCTGAAATAGTCTACTCTAATGAATTCTGGTATCGATCTCACCTCTTGTCCAGAACCCAAAACTAGAGTATATCCTCGATTTGTCACCCAATAAAGCTTACCACGTTTGGGATAATCTCCCAGTAGGTATGTATCATCTATAGCGGGGTCGAAAGCATCATACTCTAACATTAACTCCTCGACAAAATCCCAAATATTGCCAATTTCTTGTACCGTAACTTTGCGGCGACTTGACCAAAAGTATGCTACTTGTTCGGCTTCGCGATCGTCTGGATAAGGATGCAAAATATATTTTTGAGTCGGCAAGTCTTGAGCATCATCCTCATCGTCTTCATACTCCTGTCCTTCAAAATGCTCGATTAATTTGCCACCTTCAAACAGGTTATAGCCAACTGTTGCACTAGTGTCGCTGACACCCAATTCTATGACTGGCTGTCCCAATCTTGCCGAAAATGCTGCTAGCTCGCTCCGTTCTGTAAGTGTTGACTCTGAAGGTGGTTTAGAAACAATCGACCAATTATGACCGACCAGTTGATAAGCAAATGCAAAAGAACCTCGCACCTCAATTTGAGTACCGAGAACATCGCAACGCGACTCTACAGCTTTTTCTGCTAAAACAGCCGAGAGCCGAGCTAAAGGCACTCTAGCTAGTACAATCCAAGAATTGCGATCGATTGATTCTATACCTCGCCTTTGCGACCACGGGCGAAGAAAATCTTCCTCGAATTGTGCCTCGAATTCGCGCTTCCATTGCTCGTCCATACTAAAGTTTTCTTGCAATTGAGATGCATATATATTGCTGCTATGAAAACTATCGTAGCTGATGTATAAACTGAGAATAAGGACAAGTTGCCAAAAGAGAATTTTCACGTTGAATCCACGTTTAAATAAGCCTTTATTTAACTTGCCATTTTTTGAACCAATAGCTCAAAAGAATTATTTCTCGTACTGCTCGTAAGCCGCAACAATTCTTTGTACTAAAGGATTGCGAACGACATCTTTTTGAGAAAACTCACAAAAAGCAATTCCTTCGAGATGTTGCAGAATCTTTAACGCCACTGTTAAACCCGATTGTTGTTGCAAAGGTAAGTCAGTTTGAGTCATGTCCCCAGTCACAACCATGCGCGAACGGAATCCCAACCGCGTCAACACCATTTTCATCTGGGCTGGTGTCGTGTTCTGCGCCTCATCTACAATTACAAAAGCATTATTCAGCGTGCGACCCCGCATATATGCTAGAGGAGCTACTTCAATGACTCCCCGTTCCATTAGGTTAGCCATTTTTTCTTGGTCGATAAACTCATACAATGCGTCGTACAGGGGACGGAGAAACGGATCGACTTTTTGTTGCAAATCCCCTGGTAAAAAGCCCAGTTTTTCCCCAGCTTCCACGGCTGGACGAGTTAAAATTAACCGTTCGTACTGATTTGCTAACAAAGCTTGGGCGGCAATTACCACTGCTAAATAAGTCTTACCAGTACCAGCAGGACCAGAGCAAAATGTCAAGTCATGGCTGCGAATGTATTGAATATACTGACGCTGGCGAAAAGTTTTTGCCCTGACTTCATCGCCGCGACGGGTACGAGCGAGAACATCTCGCTGTAATTCTTGCAGTTCGCCTTGGCGATGGGTATCTAATGCTTGACGCGCCGTCAGGATATCTGCATTTGAGATACTCTTACCCTGACTCCAAAGGTCTTCGAGCGATCGCACTAACTGCTGACTCAGCTCAATTTGTTTTTCCGTGCCGTAAATATATAACTCTTGCCCGCGCAACACAACTGTAGCACCTGTGAGTCGCGCCAGGGTTTTCAAATTTTCTTCATTTTCTCCAGCTAAAGCGATCGCGCCAGCTTGAGTTGGTAGCGCGATCGTTAAAGGCTCTGCCATACCAGTTTTCTATTTGTCATTGGTCGTACCCTATGGGAAGGGCTTCGCCCTACGCCATCAGTCATTTGTTCTTTCTAGCTTACTAGTTACAAACGAGCGGTAACCATCAACCAACGACTAATGAGAACGAGGTTTTTGCACGGGTTTGGGACTCTCACCTCGCTGTTCCCTCAATTTTGGCGCAGATGAACGGTCTGATGAACGTCCGGTTTCTTCCCCACTCGTCGCACCATTAAAAGCTTGGCTACCGTAAATATCCAGATATACTGAATGCCCTGACATAGCAGCAGCAGCAGTAATAACCGTGCGAATATTTTGAATATTGCGTCCGCCGCGACCAAAAACTCGCCCCTTGTCTTCACCTTCAAAGGCGACTCTAAGCCAAACCTTCGCCGTACTGGGGAAGAACTCGCAATCCACGCTTAGTGAGTTGGGAGACTCCAAAAACGGCTGAATCAGAAATTGCGCTAGTTTAGCGTAATCTGGTTGTCGATCTGAACTTATAGTGCGATCGCCCTTATGAGTTGGTTGATTGGCTGGCTGCGGTATTGAGCTGTTCAAAGACATTAGCTTTTTGTAAAATGTGACGCACGGTATCAGTAGGTTGAGCACCTTGTTGGAGCCGCCTTACGATTCCTGGCACATCTAGTTTAGTTTCGTCAGTTCTGGGGTTGTAGAATCCCAGCTCTTCCAAAGCACGACCTTCGCGCCGAGCGCTGCTTTTTATCGCCACAATGCGGTAACTTGCTTCCCGTTTTTTACCGTATCGCTTCAATCGCAGTTTGATCATACTGGGGTTAACTTCTCCTGTAGGCGGCTAATAGATTGTATTCACTGAATAGATCATCATATCACAGTTGACAGTGACTAGTGGCTGGTGGCTGGTGACTAGATTCTTCAAGCCACTAGCCACCAGCCACTCACAGAGTTCCAAATCCTTTTTTCTTCTTTTCTTTCTTCTTTTTCTTAGCAGGTGCGCCGCCAGCGTAGCCCCGCCAACCAGGGGGAGTAGGACGACTACCAGCAGCATAGGGATCGCCCATACCGCCGCCACCACCGAACAGATTAGGCATACCTGGGAAGCCCCCGCCTTGACCCATCTGCTGCATCATGGCTCGCATTCTCTGAAAGTCGCTCACCAGTTTGCTCACGTCGCTTTCTTTATAACCAGAACCTCTAGCAATCCGGCGGCGACGGCTGGGGGAACTAGATAATAGATCGGGGTCTTTACGTTCCTGCTTTGTCATGGAATTGATCATCGCTTCGCAGCGCTTGAGCTGGGTTTCACCCTGCTTCAGCTGGTCGTCCGACATCTTATTCATGCCAGGAATTAGCTTCATGATGCCACCTAAAGAACCCATGTTCTTCAGCAGCCGCATTTGCTTCAGAAAGTCGGTGAAGTCAAATTTTGCCGAGAGAATTTTCTCTTGCATTTTCTCAGCATCGGCAAGGTCAAATTCTTCTTGGGCTTTTTCTACGAGCGTCAGCACGTCGCCCATACCTAAAATGCGCGATGCCATGCGATCGGGGTAAAAGGGTTGTAGTGCTTCTACTTTTTCCCCGACACCGACGAACTTAATCGGCTGTCCCGAGATTCGTCGTACTGAAAGCGCTGCTCCACCTCGGCTGTCACCGTCCAGCTTGGTAAGAATTGCCCCAGTAATACCGACTTGTTCGTGGAAAGTGCGGGTGAGATTGGCTGCTTCTTGACCCGTCATCGCATCCACTACCAACAGCGTTTCGTGGGGTTGCACGGCTTCTTTAACACGAATCAACTCCGCCATCATGTCTTGGTCAATTTGTAGGCGACCAGCGGTATCGATAATAACTGTATCTACCCCTTGTGCTTTGGCTTGTTCGACACCTTGTCGCGCAATCTCTACGGGGTCGGCATTACTACCCATTTCAAACACGGGTACGTCAATTTGCTTACCTAGCGTCACCAACTGATCGATCGCCGCAGGGCGATACACGTCTGTCGCTACCATCAAGCAACTCCGGTCTTGCTTGCGTAGATGTAATGCTAATTTAGCCGTAGCGGTAGTTTTTCCCGTCCCTTGCAAACCTGCCATCAAAACAACGGTAGGGGCTGTGTTTGCCTGTGCTAGGGGAACGTTGGTTTCCCCCATCACTTCTACCAGTTCGTCATAAACAACTTTGATGAACTGCTGGTCGGGTCTAACCCCAGAAAGTACCTCGGCTCCTTGTGCCTTGGTTTCTACTTCAGCAATAAAATCTTTGACTACCTGCAAATTGACATCCGCCTCCAATAAGGCACGGCGTACTTCCCGCAATGCCTCTTGAATATTGGCATGGGAAATCTTATCTTGTCCCCGCAGCTTTTTCCAGGCAGATTCTAGGCGATCGGCAAGTGCATCAAACATATTTCATCAAGTAAAACGGCGATCGGATTTTGGGAAAGCAAATTTTGCCCACTATTCCCATTATGAGGGATAAGAGGTAAGGGATAGGGGTAAGGGATGAAAGGTTGACAGTTAATGGTTGGTAGTTGGTAGTTGGTAGATGCTCCCTCCACTCCCTCAGCTTCCTGAGCCGCTCTTATTCCTCACTCCTCGCTCCTCGCTCCTCATGACTCGCTTTTCTGAGAATTATGTTAATAAATATTAAAAATAGCTATTTTGTATTTTTAGATACAGAATTGCTTGCTATAGTAAAAAAGTGAAAGTAAACAGAAAAATATAAAGAGGAATCAATTATGTCTACTCAAGAACAAGCTCGGGCGTTGATGATGCGTCACCACCACGTAGTCAAAAACCGTCAGCAATCGATGTTGAACCGTGCAGCAGCTGAAATTGGTTTTGAAGGTACGACAGAATATTGGAATCATATTCAAGGCAAACCTCACCCCACCTTCTCGGCTAACTACGATCGCAGTGGTTCTTCTATGAGCTAGATGGCGATTTTGATGTGAAGAAAGTTTGCTAAAGTTTGTTAAATAACGTAAAGCTCCCCTCAAAATTGCGATCGCAGTTTTGAGGGGAGCTAAAATTTTGCAGTGGAGTACAGATACTGAGAATAACTATACAGAGAATTGCTCAGTCAAGATTGAGTAGTAGACCCGCTGCCGATACTAAATATTCTAGTAACGAACAAGGTTTTACTTCTCCAAAGCGCTAAAGTCACTATAAAATTACTTCTCACGATAGATGATAGAGTTTTCGTAATTAACATATTTTAACAATTGCCCGCAAAAAGATAGTTGGTTGGCATGTTATCTCGCTGAAAAACGACAGGAGCCAAAAGCAAAACCAACTCGTGCATAGATGCGCTCGCAATTTGAAAAATATAGAACTCCGTAAACCTTATGGAAGCACTTCCCACGGTTAAAGCTACTCCTGCTCAACACGAACTGACCGATCCAAAAGTAGAAATAGATACTTTAATTACAGCACCACAACAAGAAACTGAGATCGATCTAGAGTTTCTTTACACCAGGGATATCGAATTTCGTCAAGAAACAATTTACTTTGTGGTAGTCGATCGCTTTTATGATGGCGATCCAAATAATAGCGAAGGCCCCAACCCAGAACTATACGATCCCAATGCTCAAGAATGGGGGAAGTATTGGGGTGGTGACTTACAAGGAATTATTGATAAGCTCGATTATCTTAAAGATATGGGAGTGACAGCAATTTGGCTGACTCCTTTATTCGAGCAAATTGAAGATTTATTTATCGAAAGTGCGGCAATTCACGGTTACTGGACGAAAGACTTCAAACGCTTGAATCCGCGATTCATCGGTCAAGATGAAAACCCATCTCTAAACGAAACTCAAGAGATAAGAAATACAACATTCGATCGCTTGATTGACGAGTTGCACAAGCGCAAAATGAAGTTAATTCTCGATATTGTCTGCAACCACAGTAGCCCTGACATTAGCGGAGTCAAGGGAGAATTATATGATGATGGCGTAAAAATTGCTGACTTTAACGATGATAAAGATCATTGGTATCACCATTACGGTGAAGTGTCAAATTGGGAAGATGAATGGCAAGTACAGAACTGCGAACTTTCCGGTTTAGCCACATTTAACGAGAACAACAACGACTATCGTAATTACATCAAATTGGCAATTAAGCAGTGGCTAGATCGAGGCGTAGATGCCTTGCGAGTAGATACAGTCAAGCATATGCCAATTTGGTTTTGGCAAGAGTTTATCGCCGATATTCAAGCCCATAGACCAGATGTGTTTGTCTTTGGTGAATGGATTTTCAGCCATCCACTCGACGATCGCTCGGTAGAGTTTGCCAACTGTTCGGGTATGTCCATGCTCGATTTTGGTCTATGTGTAGCAATTCGAGGCGCTTTGGCACAAGGCGCTGAGGGTGGATTTCAACTAATCCAAGATGTGTTCGATCTCGATTACCGCTATAACGGGGCAACAGAGTTAGTCACGTTCATTGACAACCACGATATGCCGCGTTTTCAGTCGCTTAATGCCGACCCTGAAATGCTACGAGTGGCGATCGCTCTAATCATGACATCTCGTGGTATCCCTTGCATCTACTACGGTACAGAACAGTATCTTCACGACGATACAAACGGCGGAAACGATCCCTACAACCGACCGATGATGACAAGTTGGGACAACGATACTGAAATCTACCGTCATATTCGCTTGCTTTCTGGCTTGCGACGACTCAACCCAGCCGTATCGGTTGGTAGCCATCAGCAGCGATATATTACCCCAGATGTCTACTGCTATGTCAGAAGATATGGTGAGTGTAGCTGCTTTGTTGCCATGACTCGGGGTGAAGCCGTCACGATTGATACGGTCATGACAGACTTACCAGATGGCGAGCATACATGCGTGTTAACGCGGCGCAAATTTACAGTGGAGAACGGCGAGATCCGCAATTTAGAACTGGGATCGAGAGATGTCATTGTTCTCAGCCATATTGGGGAAAGGGCAAAAGCTAAAACTTTAGTTAGAGTGCAATTGAATGGGGTCAACACTCAACTCGGTGAGAGAATTGTGGTGATGGGCGATTGTCCAGAACTAGGAAACTGGGATATTGGCAAGGCTTACCCCCTAGAGTACATCAATGCCAATACTTGGTTTGCTGAAATTCCCTTCGAGGAGAGTGCTGGTAAGCTAATTACTTACAAATATGCCATCTTGCGAGAAGGGCGATCGCCATTGCGAGAAAATATCGTGGCGCGGCGCTGGGTTGTCGCCAGCGAAGGGACGGTTAAGTGGCGAGATCTCTGGGCATCTGGGAGAGAATCGTAGAAAAGTCAAAAGTCAAAAGTTATGCATTTGTAGGAGCGGGTTTACCAGACATAATTTGCTAGAGTCTTAGTTATGCGCTCGACCCGCCCGTACATAGTCAAAAATCAAAATAGTCACCAAGCTTCGCGATCGCTCTCAGCCTAGTAACAGCACAATGGCGAACGGTTTCTCGCCTATTACCCATTACCAACAATCAACTTTCCCTTCCTAATTCAGGAAATTGCGAAGACTAGAGTTCGGTTTTACGCCTGTCGCTAGTGCCAAAATCTCGATACTCTCTTATTGAGTAGTCAAAGTGGAACTATCTAGGAAAGCGGAACGGAACGGAGAGTTGCTAGCTGTGAGAGGGGGCGATCGCTGGTGCAAATGTGGACTTTACCAACTATAAGGGAAATTATTACCAAGAGCAGAGCGGATGAGATTGGCTGCTACACTCCAGAGTTGGAAACAGAAGCCATTCGCCATACCAGTGCTGCATCTAAACGGCTCAAAGTCGTGAAAGAGTGGAGCGGAGCGATCGCCGCACTCGAACAGCTATTGTTAGATAGTCTTGGTTCCCCATTGTCAAACTCTTTAGGATTTAAAGGCGATCGAGGCATCGTTTTAGCTGGTCCAGCACCAATTTTGAGTCAAAAGGAGTTGCTGGCTAACTTTCAAACTGGAGTGTTTACCGCAGAGTGGCTGAAGTTATCTGGAGGAAGACCGTTTCAACTCCCGCCAGCTGCAACCAAGTCTGATGTAACCAAGTCTCAAGCAAAATCCGATCCTTTACCTGTAGCAGTGGAAATCGATCCACCTGGTAGTACGACTATACCCTTGCTACCGGGAGATCCGCTAGCAAAGGAACAGTTTTGCTTGGTTTTGACAGATAGTTTTAGCTTAGTGATGGTTGCTGGGGTAGATGGCAATAACGACCCAGTATTTATGTTTGCGTTTGAACCGGAGATAGTTGCGCAGGCATGGCAGACGCTGCGGGCGCGAGTTGCTCTGACTAGCCCCCGATACCTACTACTGCAACTCGATGCGATCGCCCATAAATACGCTCCCGTTGCCCCAGATTACCGGGTCGTGGCTCAATTTAGCCGTTTGTTGCTCAAGTATTTGCCAGAACCAGAAGAAGGACCAGGGGATAAGAAGACAAGGGAGACCTGGGAGACCAGGAGGACAAGGAGACCAGGAGACCAGGGGATAAGAGGAGAGGATATCGATTTCCCGACTCCCGACTCCCGACTCCCGACTCCCCATTCCCGTCCCGATTTAGAACTACTGCAAGCATTTGCCCACGAAGTTCGCACGCCTTTGACGACAATTCGCACGCTGATTCGCCTGTTATTGAAGCGACGAGACTTGTCTAGCGATGTGCAAAAACGCTTAGAGGCGATCGAACACGAGTGTCGAGAACAAATCGATCGCATGGAGTTGATGTTTCAAGCGGCGGAACTGGAAACATCTGCTTCAGATAGCAACAATCATAATTATTTGATTGCCACATCTTTAGAACAGTTATTGCAGCAAAGTATTCCCCGCTGGCAAAACAGTGCGAAACGCCGCAACATGACTTTAGATGTGATTTTGCCGCAGCAAATGCCAACAGTGATCAGCCATCCTAGTATGCTCGATCGGGTACTGACAGGATTAATCGAGAATTTTACTCGCAGCCTGCCCGCTGGCAGTCAAATTCAGGTGCAGGTCATTCCCGCTGGCGATCAACTCAAGCTACAGTTATTTTCGCAACTTCCAGGAGAAGACGACGAAGCGACACAAAGTTTTTCTGTCACGTCGATTGGCAAATCTCTCGGTCAGTTACTGACATTTCAACCCGAAACAGGCTGTATTAGTCTCAATCTCAATGCTACTAAGCACCTATTTCAATCGATTGGTGGCAAATTGATCGTGCGTCAGAAACCACAACAAGGAGAAGTATTGACAGTGTTTCTTCCTTTATTTGGGAGTGGAGAGTTGTAGGCAAAAAATAATGCTGAGCCATTTGCCACCACACTTTACTTAGTTGGGGCAATAGGTAACAAAACATTGAAAATAGAACCCTCGCCAACTTTACTTTTGACGGAAATGGAACCGCCACAGCGTAGTAAAAGTTGTTGGACGATCGTTAAACCAAGTCCCGCGCCGCCTAAATCTTCGCTAGAAACAGAACGCACCCGATAAAAGCGATCGAAAATTTTGGGGATCTCGTTGGGCGAAATGCCAATTCCAGTATCGCGGAATTCTAGTTGCACGTATTCGCCTTGAGTACAAGCTTTAACCCAAACTTGCCCGCCTGTAGGAGTAAATTTAATGCTGTTATGTAACAAATTAATAGCAATTTGCCGCAACCAATTGTTAGAGCAGAAAATAGAAGGCAAATCGGGAGAAACGGTGTAGGCAAGCATAATGCCTTTTTCTTGAGCTAGAGGTTGATAGGTACTAACTACTCCTGGAATAATTTCACTCAGTTTCAATGGTTGTAAAACTGTTTGCTCCGCCGTTTTGTCTAATTGGACTAATTCTAATAAACCATTAATTAAAGAGTTTTGGCGATCGCACTCGCTACTCAGAATCTGCAAATAGCGCTGTTTTTGCGGTGGTTTGAGGTGAGGAGAATTTAACAGACTTAAAGCCGTTTTCATATGTGTCAGCGGAGTGCGGAGTTCTTCGCACATCCGACCGAACGATTCATCTTTACGACTTAAGGTACTTGCTAAGGCTTGATTTTGCCGTTTCAAACCGCCAGTGAGTTCGTCAAACGTACTGCGGCGAGTCGCATCTTGTTGCTGAACTTGTTTGGCAAATAATCGCTCTAATAGTACTGGATCGGGTGCAGACGGACAAGCAAATAGCGTCTCCCAATTGTTCATCACCTCTGGGGCGATCGCGGGCTGTTTGTGCTGCGCTAGCTTCCAACGCACGCTTTGAGCCACGACATGACCAATTCCCTTGAGTACCTCTTGCAAAACTCGTCCCTCAAACGAGCAAAGACTCAGCAAGGGTAAAAATTTCTTTTGGCGATCGTTTTCCTTCGTTTTTCCCTTTTTTCGTTTCAGCCGCGATCGATGTGCCAGCACCATACAGCAGAATTGAGGTGAATGGACAATGAGAAAATAATCCCGCCGCAGATGGCTATTTGGTAATAATTGAACCGGAACCAATGGGAAACCAGACAATTGAGCGATCGCAGTTTCCTGTCCGTAGCAAACATAGGTTTTGTCAGAGACTCTCACCTGCTCGTGATAGCGCTGAATCGAAGCATACCAAACTTTCCCTAATGGTAACTTCAGCCACAGTGTCGCTGAGATTTGCTTTTCTACCAGTAATTCCATCACCGATTCTACCAAGGAAAGCAAGGTTGCCGGACTTACCAACATCGGCGACGGTGGTTGTTCTATACTCAGAGCCAGTCGATAAAGAGAGATATCCATTACTAGGAATTATGGGTTAGAAGGAGGATAAAGAAGACAAGGGAGCCAAGGAGGACAAGGGAGCAATTCCAGCCACCAGCCACTAACCACTAGCCACTCACTCCACTCCTGACTCCCGACTCCCAACTCCCGACTCCCGAATTCTTAGTGCATTTCTCGCCTGTTCGCGATCGTCAAAGTGGATTTTTT
This sequence comes from Scytonema millei VB511283, assembly GCF_000817735.3. Lineage (NCBI taxonomy): Bacteria > Bacillati > Cyanobacteriota > Cyanophyceae > Nostocales > Scytonemataceae > Scytonema > Scytonema millei. The sequence continues at coordinate 1,499,882 of NZ_JTJC03000001.1, forward strand.
CTGTACCGAGAATTTGGTAATCTTCGTGACCTTTACCAGCAATGAGTACGCCATCGCCGGATTGGGCTTGTTGAATTGCCGTTTGAATTGCTGTAGCGCGATCGCCAATGACAAATGGCTCTATTGTGTTAGGAATGCCTGCGAGAATATCTTGGAGAATCCTTTCTGGGTCTTCGGTGCGGGGATTATCAGAAGTGACGTAAACGACATCTGCTAGATCGGCGGCGATTTTACCCATTTTCGGACGCTTGGTGCGATCGCGATCGCCGCCACAGCCAAACACGCAAATCATCTTACCTGGAATAAACGGTCGGGCTGCTTTCAACAAGTTTTCTAAACTATCAGGTGTATGAGCATAATCGACGATCGCGCTGATATCCTGACGGGGACTCACTTGCACCCGCTCCATTCTGCCAGGGACTCCGGCAAATTGCGGCAATACGTTAGCGATGAGTTGTAAATCTACGCCCAGGTGTAAAGCGGCTGCTACTGCTGCGAGTAAATTGGCGAGATTATACTGACCTACGAGCGGCGATCGAAATTCTACTTCTCCTACGGGTGTGTGTAATTTACCGCTTACTCCCGTTGGTTCGTAATCCAGATCGCTCAAATAGAAGTCAGCTGATATTCCAGTTTGGACGCTATAACTCCACACCCGTTCCGGTGGTAGTTGTTGAATTAATCTTTGTCCGTAGGGATCGTCTGTATTAATAACTGCTCGTCCTTCGAGATAATCGGGACTGAATAGCAAGGCTTTTGCGGCAAAATAGTCTTCCATATCGCGGTGGAAGTCTAGGTGATCTTGAGTGAGATTGGTAAACACCCCCACTTCAAACGGACACCCTAAAACTCGTCCTTGTGCTAAAGCATGAGAACTGACTTCCATTACCGCTACTTGAGTTCCCGCTTGCACGGCGTTAGCTAATTGTTTTTGCAGTTCTACAGCAAATGGTGTGGTATGAGCTGCTGTTTGCTCGAAACCCGCCCAACGAGAATAAAGAGTTCCAAATAAAGCTGTAGATAACTTTGCTTGTTGGAGGAAAAATTCGATTAAATGAGTCGTAGTTGTTTTACCATTCGTTCCCGTCACCCCCACCAATTTCATCCGTGTAGCCGGATAACCATAAAAAGCAGCCGCCACCCCAGCGCAAGCTCGAACCATATCTGTAGCAGAAATAATGCAAGGCTCTCCCTCAGCTCTCTTTTGGGCTACCTGAGAAGAGACTAAAGCCGCGATCGCCCCACTCGCGATCGCGCTTTGCCAAAACTCTCCTCCATCCACCCGCGTTCCTGGCATTCCAATAAATAAATCTCCCGCTTGACAAGCATGAGAATTTGTCGTTAAACCTTTCACCTCCAGATCTAAAGCTGGATGCTGGGGTAGTTGCTCGATACTGTCAACTTTTGCTAACAATTCACCTAACTTCATAGTTTTGTCATTGGTCATTGGTCATTGGTCATTGGTCAAAAGTGAGCGGCTAGTGGCTAGTGGCTAGTCACTAGTCACCAGCCACTAGCCACTGATAACTGACAACTGTTAACTGATAACTGTTAACTAGCTAGCTTAATCCCAGCTTTCAATTGCACCTATTCTGCTTCATGATGATTTACATATTTCTGAAGCATCTGTTGAATTTGACTGACTGTAGCGCGAGGAGAGGGACGAGGGAGAAGGAGCGATCGCCCATCGTCGCTATGCAGAAATAAAACAGGTACTTCGTATTGATATGCTTGCCACCAATCTTCCTGTAGCGTGATGTCGCGGACTTCCAGCGATAGCTCTTGGTGTGTAGATAAAATTTGTGCTAGCTTTTCCTGCAAGCCTTCACACAAATGACATTCAGGTTTGCTATAGAGAATCAAATGCATAAACTTAAGTTGTAAGTCGTAAGTCGAGCAAGAGAGCGCTCCCGAGCGCTCGGGAGCAATTCTAGTCACTAGTCACCAGCCACTAGTCACTGATAACTGATAACTGATTTCCGTTATTGTTGAATATGCAGAACTATTCACATCATTGCGCAGATGACTGTTTCAACATCTTCTATCCAAACACCCAATTTCGATCTAGATGAGCTAAATCGCAAATATGAGACAGCTCATCCTAGCAAAATTCTTGCCTGGTGTGTCGAGAACATTTCTACAGGATTAGTACAAACCAGCGCTTTCAACGTAGACGATATCGTCATCACCGATATTCTCTACCGCGAACTCAAGCACCGCACCCCAGTTATGTTTCTCGACACTTTACACCACTTTCCTCAGACTTTAGAGCTTGTCTCCAAAGTTAAAGACTTGTACGACTTGGATCTGCAAGTTTATAAAATCCCAGACGTGGATACTCGGGCTGCTTTTGCTGCCAAATATGGCGAAGCTCTATGGGATAGCGACATTAAGCAATTTCACCACTTGACCAAAATCGAACCGCTGCAACGAGGACTAGCCGAACTCAACGCTGTAGCTTGGATTACCGGACGGCGACGCGATCAGGCGCGTACCCGTTCTGACATGCCCGTTTTTGAACTTGACAGTCAACAGCGCCTCAAAGTTAATCCCATTGCTAGTTGGACGCGCAAAGAAACTTGGGCGTATGTCTTTGAGCATAACGTCATTTACAATCCGCTCCACGACCAAGGCTATCCCAGTATTGGCGACGAACCAATTACTACGCCTGTAGCCGAAGGCGAAGACGAACGCGCCGGACGCTGGCGGGGTTCTGACAAGACTGAATGTGGAATTCATATTTGAAGGAGACATATGATTAAAATCCTCCACCTCTCAGACATCCACATGGGAAGCAGCTTTTCCCACGGTCGGCTCAATCCTGAAACTGGGTTGAATACACGCTTAGAAGATTTTGTCAAGACTCTATCGCGCTGTATCGATCGCGCCTTAGAAGAACCAGTGGATTTGGTGCTGTTTGGTGGGGATGCTTTTCCCGATGCCACGCCACCCCCATATATTCAAGAAAAATTTGCCAGTCAATTTCGTCGCTTGGTTGATGCTCGGGTTCCCACCGTATTATTGGTAGGCAACCACGACCAGCATTCCCAAGGGCAAGGGGGGGCGAGTTTGTGCATTTATCGAACCTTGGGCGTACCAGGGTTTATGGTGGGCGATCGCTTGATGACCCATCACATTCAAACAAACAATGGTACAGTTCAAGTCATCACTCTCCCCTGGCTGACTCGTTCCACCCTCCTGACTCGTCCAGAAACAGAAGGTTTATCCCTCGCTGATGTCAACCAGTTATTAATCGATCGCTTGCGTGCTGCCTTAGAAGGAGAAATTCGTCGGCTCGACCCCAAGATTCCGACCGTACTTCTGGGTCATTTGATGATCGATAATGCTTCCTATGGTGCAGAACGCTTCTTAGCTGTAGGGAAAGGTTTTACTATTCCCCTGTCTCTACTAACTCGTCCCGAGTTTGATTACGTTGCTCTCGGACACGTCCACCGCCATCAAAACCTCAACCCATCTAACGAACCGCCAATTATCTATCCTGGTAGTATCGAGCGAGTCGATTTTAGCGAAGAAAAAGAAGACAAAGGCTATGTGATGATAGAACTACAGCGGAGTAGTACCAAATGGGAGTTCTGCCCGCTACCAGTTCGTCCTTTTTGTACCATTAACGTCGATGTCGCCAATGCAGCCGATCCGCAAGCAGCTTTAATCAAAGCGATCGCGAAAAAGAATATTACCGATGCAGTCGTCAGATTAATTTATAAACTCCGCTCCGATCAAATCGATTTAATTGACAATGCAGCACTTCATCAAGTTCTAAGTTCTGCTCACAGTTATACAATTCAACCAGAGCTGATCAGTCAGCTAGCACGACCGCGTTTACCGCAATTAGACGCGAGTAGCAGTATCGATCCCCTCGATGCCTTAAAAACTTATCTAGATAATCGCGAGGACTTGAAAGATATTACCGCTCAAATGATGGTAGCTGCCCAACAATTATTAGCAGCCGATACAGAAACTTGGTTAGAATCTGCCCCAGAAACTAGAACCGATGCAAGTAACACTGACGGACAGTTACGGTTACTGTGAAATCAGTTATCAGTTATCAGTGGCTAGTGGCTGGTGACCAGTGACTAGTCACTAGCCACTAGCCACTCACTTTTGACCAATCACTAATGACAACTGCTATTGCAATACTTCCCTGAGCAATTCACGATGCATGTAGGCTCTGTCTACTAAAGACTGAATTTGGTCTGGGCTTAAGGGGTCGCCGTTGGCATAATGTTCGATCCAAGTTTGGCTGATAATATTGGGGTCGTCGGGAATTTGAGCCACATCCCAACCAGGGATAGAAAGTTCTGCCATCAGACGATCGACTTTTGGATCGTAGCTGATGGCAAAACAGCGGCAACCTTCCGCAGCTGCCATAATTAGGCTGTGAAAGCGCATTCCAATTGCCATTTCTACGCCGCGAAATACGCCTTTTAAACTTTTCGGATCTTCGAGGTAGAGGATTTGATTTGCTCCAGGTAATTGCGGCTGAATCGCTTGAGCAATCGCTAAGTCTTGCGATAACTGAAATGGAACTAATAAAATGCAGGTGTCTGTTGCCCGTTGAAAGTCAACTAAAGCGCGAGTCAAATTCGCAAGGCGATTGGGAGTTAATTGTGGGTGCGATCGCAAAGTCACGGCAACTCTCGGCGCTGGTAAATCCCACAGCCCAGGAGTATTTCCGGCTTCTAACGCCCATACCGGATCGGGTGCTTGCAGGTGGGGAATCTGCCAATTGGTCAGCAAACTTGCCGAACCGCGATCGCGGACGCTCACCCCCGTACATCCAGCAAATGTCTGTTTTGTCAACCAACGGGTAAGCGGACTTTTTAAAGGACCAATTCCCTGCGCCCAAGCCATCGTTTTCAACCCTAACTTTTGCGCCATAGTCATTAATCCACCGTAGTAAAAGGGGCTAATAGCACTAGTAGAATCTTGCATGATGCTGCCCCCACCCCAAATGAAAGCATCAGACTGCTGCAAGGTTTGCCACACAGGAGAAAAAGCCATGCGATCGCAAGCTTCTACTTGATAGCGCTCCTGCGTCTGCGCTGGATTACCAGACAGAATAATAGGCGTGGCATTTTTGGGTAGCATTTGCAACAGTGTTGCCAGCAACGCCTCATCACCGCCATTACCTTTACCGTAATAACCGCACAAAACCACCCGGATTTGCCTCACATCGTCACCCCGCAATCTTGACTTAATCCAAACTTGATAAAAACTTTATAATATATTGGCTGTATGTTGGCAGTTAACAGTTATCAGTTATCAGTGGAGAGTGACTAGTGGCTGGTGGTTAGTGACTAGAATGACTCCTTTGTCCCCCTTCTCCCCCTAATCCCCACTCCCTTCGGTCGCGGGAACCCCGAGTTCCCCCTTGTCCCCTCGCTCCTCACTCCTCGCTCCTCACCCCTCATCATGCACGTACTCTCAATTCCTACCTGGATTATTCACGTCTCTAGTGTCATTGAATGGGCGATCGCCATTTGGTTAATTTGGAGTTATGGCGAGGCTGTGGGCAATCGCGCTTGGTATGCGTTTTCTCTGGCAATGCTACCAGCTTTAATTAGTGCCATGTGTGCCTGTACTTGGCATTTCTTCGACAATGCCCAATCTTTAGAGTGGTTGGTGACGCTTCAAGCTAGCATGACTTTAATAGGAAACTTCACGTTATTAGCTGCTGGTTGGTTGCTGTGGCGTTCGACGCGCTCGCCAGTAACGCGATCGCACAGCAAGATTTCTTCTAAGTAGAAGGATAAAATTAAACGTACAATACATTTGCTTTCTGCCTTCTGCCTTCTGTCTATCTCTAATGATTTCAAAAGAAACTCTTTTCGCACTCTCTCTGTTTCCCTATCTAGGCTTTCTCTGGTTCGCAACTCGCTCTCAACAACTGCCGCGCCTAGCATTATTTGGCTTCTACGGTACTTTGGTATTTGTCGCCGTCACTATCCCCGCCGGAATTTACGCCCAAGTTCATTACGGCGAATCTCTCGCCAATGTTGACTGGTTGCATGGTAGCGCTGAAGTGTTTTTAACTCTCTCTAACATTTTGATTGTTTTGGGTTTTCGACAAGCTTTGAAGCAGGGAGTCGGGAGTCGGGAGTCGGGAGTCGGGGAAGAGAGCTGAGGGAGCATTCAAAATTCGATCGTGTACCACTCTCTACTGATAACTGTTAACTGATAACTGACAACTGATAACTGACTTATGGATCTTTTTCCTGCCATAGATTTACTTGAAGGACGCTGCGTGCGACTGTATCAGGGAGACTACGATCGCTCCCAGGTTTTTCACGATAATCCTGCTGATGTTGCGCAACAATGGGCTAGTCAAGGTGCTACGTGGCTGCATGTCGTCGATTTAGATGGTGCAAAAGCAGGTAAACCCGCTAACTTGGAGGCGATCGCGGCTATTGTAGAGGCAGTGTCAGTACCAATTCAAGTTGGTGGTGGGTTGCGCGATCGCGCTAGCGTTGCCCAGCTCTTAGAATTAGGCGTACAGCGAGCTATTTTGGGTACTGTGGCTGTAGAACAACCCCAGTTAGTAGCAAATCTGTGTCAAGAATTTCCAGGGCGAATTGTTGTTGGTATTGATGCGCGTAATGGTAAGGTAGCTACACGCGGCTGGTTGGAAACTTCGGAAGTCTTAGCCACAGATTTAGCCCAGCGAATGCAACAACTGGGTGCGGCAGCAATTATTTACACTGATATTCATCGCGATGGAACTCTTGCTGGACCCAACTTGGATGCACTACGAGAGTTAGCTACAAGTTTATCTATTCCCGTCATCGCTTCTGGTGGTGTAAGTTCTATTACGGATTTACTCAGCCTTCTAGCTTTAGAACCCCTCGGCGTTACGGGTGCGATCGTCGGTCGCGCCTTGTATACTGGCGATATTTCCCTCAAACAAGCTATACAAGCAGTCGGACAAGGACGCTGGCAAGATATCCCTCCAGATTTAGGATCGTCGGCTTTTGCCTAATTGCTTGATTTGAAAGTGAGGAGTGAAGAGTGGCTGGTGGCTAGTGGCTAGCTACTCACAAATGACCAATGACCAATGACCAATGACTTCCTACAACGTCAATTCCCACGTCTGCCCAACTAGATCTTGACCAAAGCTATGATGGGGTTCTTGGTGTACTAAGCGATATCCTGCTGCTTCGTAGATGCGACGGGCAGCAGATAATATGCTATTCGTCCATAACTCAATTTTTTCATATCCCGCTTGTCTGGCAAAGCGATCGCATTCTTTCACTAGCCGCGTTCCAATTCCTAAACCTCTAGCTTTGGGTTCGACTAGCAGCAAGCGCAATTTGGCAACTGTGTCTGATTTTTTGACTAAAAAGACAGAACCGACTATTTCGTCGTCCTTTTCCGCCATCCAGCACCGTTCTTTCTTCGGATCGTAGTTTTGAATAAACTCCGCCACAATCCTCGCCACTAGTGCTTCAAACTGTTCGTTCCAACCATATTCCCGAGCGTACAATACACCGTGGCGATGAACGATCCAGCCCATGTCTCCTGGTTGGTGAGAACGCAGTAAGTAAGGAGTTTTGCTGTTGGATGCCGTACCTAATAATTCCTCAATCGTTTGCATTGCTTCAACCAAGCGGCTTTGATTTGCAACAGACATTTGACTCAACATCTCGCCAATTTTATGCTGCGATCGCTCGTTCAGTTGGGCAAAAGCTTGCTGTCCCTCTTCTGTGAGCGAGATCGAGTTTTGTCTACCATCAGTTTCAGATGGTTGGCGATCGATTAATCCTTGCTGTGTAAAGCCACGCAAGATTCGACTTAAATAACCCGCATCTAACCCTAACTCTTTAGTGAGTTCGCTAGCTGTGGTGCGATCGCGGTGCGCTAGTTCGTAGAGAATCCGCGCTTCTGCTAGGGAAAACGGGCTACTTAACAATCCTTCTTGTAAAACACCAATCTGTCGGGTGTAGAAGCGATTGAAGCGTCGTACAGTCTCTATACGTCGAACTTGCTCTGTCTGGGCTACCATGACAACTTTTAGCTCTATACTACTATTTGCTTGACTTTAGCAAATATTTAATTGCTTTTGTCAACTAAATAAGCTTGATATAGCAATCCTGCGTGATTTGTTAATATCAAGTCCATATTGTTGACAGTTAACCGTTAACAGTTGACAGTTAACCGCCATAACGAGTGGTTCAGAACTCATAAGAGAGGATTGCTATAGCTAATAACTGTATCTTGCGGTAGAAGCCCTGACCGCGCCTTTCTTCGTAGGATTGCGTTCAGCTTCAAATCTTAGGAGGGTGTTTGTATGCAGTCCATTTTTACCAATTTTAAGCAAAATTTACAACGCAAGGTTTTATTACTAGCCGCGATCGCGCTATTGCTCGTTTCTGGTTTGTTTGTCTCCGAGCCTAGTTATGCCGCAACTCCCAACCAAAAACTAATCCAACAAGAACAAATGGATAAAAATAGCCAAGTTGGAACTGTGGATGTCGAGCAGCGCGAACAAGCTTATGAAGAGCAAGTAAAAGCATCCAAAGATATCGACAAAACGTATGAAGACAATCTCAAAGAGTTTAAAAAATCTCACCCTGAAGAGAATATCGTTAATAAAGCAGTAGAGGGAGCAAAAGAGGCAGTCGAGAAGGTAACTAAATAATAGCGATCGGCAAATTGTCCATCACGCAAACAGTACCATCTGTAATAAAATTGGTACTGTTTGAGCTATGTAGGCAGAATTTTGCTACCATCTAGCCTATGTAATTCAACTAACTATTCGTGTATTTAATACTACAATAATGCTATAAATAACTATAACAAAAAAATACTGAACGGATGAAGGCTAAGAATGCCAAAAAGCACGATTTCCGCAAAAATTTTTCAAGTTTGTTTGGGGCTTACAACCAGTATATTTGCTATTACAGCACTGCCTCAAATACTTATAGCAGGAGAGCTTGAAAAAAATAAAAACAATGCGAAACAACAAAATTTGATAGTAAGAAAAGTAGATCTACAGGCTCAAAACAATCATCGCGATCTCTCCCATAATGCCAGCGATTTACAGCCGAGAAGCGAACCCATCTTAGCCGAAAAAAGTATGGAGGCGAAACTTCTCGCTCAAGAAATTGACCTAGAGACATTTTGTCGCAACTATCCATATAATTCTCGCTGTACTAACCCGAATCCTACACCAGAGCGAGAAGAGAAACAGCTAGAAACCCCACCAGTAGAAAGTAAAACAAGTGGATTTGCATTATCTGCCAAAGCTAGTACTCTAGGTTTTGGAATTGAAGGAACTGGAACAATTTCACCTAATTTTAACGGCAGATTAGGCTTTAATTACTTCGATTTCAGCATTGATACTGAAAAGAGCGATATCGATTACGATGCTGATATTCAGTTATTAAGTGCAACAGCACTAATAGATTGGTTTCCCTCTAGTCGCAGCGAATTTCGGATTACTGGCGGGATTGCTTATAATGACAACAAAGTAGATGCAACAGCGCGATCGGCAGCAACTTTAGATATTGGCGGGGTAGAATTTCCGGCGGCTGCCGTGGGACAATTGGAAGGAGAGGCAACATTTCCGAATACAATTTCTCCCTACATTGGTATTGGCTACGGTAATCCAGTAAAACGCGATCGCCGATTTACATTTTCTATCGATTTAGGCATACTATTTACTGGTTCCCCAGAAGTAGAGTTAAATGCAACTGGTCCAGCGAGTTCACTACTTGATGTTCCCCTAGTAGGTTCAGTCTTGAATGATGCAATTGAGCGGGAAGAAGAGGATATAGAAGACGATTTAGATGGGCTAAGTATTTATCCCGTCCTCACGCTTGGCATTTCTTACCAATTCTAAAACATTTTGCGATCGCCATAGTTTTGCACAGATCCGATCCCTCCTCACCCCCTTACTAAGAGGGGGATCTTCTGCGGCGCAGTCATAAAGAATCGATCTCATCTACTAATAGCAATTCTCGATTGCGTGCATGACATTTGTAGGGGCGCACAGCTGTGCGCCCCTACAGATCGTGTGTTTTCCCCAATTGAAAACCGCAATGAGATAGACACCCAGCGCCAATGCATTCATGCACGATCGCGAAAATAGGTATTATAGTGAGGCTTGAAGCAACATATGTAAACATCGATATTTTCATAATTCGCAAACTTTTGTGAACTAGTAACGCGATCGCGATTCAATTTATCCCATGAAATACCCAATTACTCTTGCCCTCTCCTGGCGTAAATGGTTAGCAGGTATACTAGCAGTAGTCATGGCGATCGCGCTGTCTGGCTGCAATCCGGCTGAGATGAGAACCCAAGCAGCTGACGTACCGCAAATAGTGGTAAGCGTGACTACCGATCCCGATACGTTTAATTATGCTTTAGGTCATCAAGTCCCAAATATTTTTAACATGACCTTTAGGGGATTAACTACAGTTAATGGCATTACCAAAGAACTCGAACCAGAATTAGCAGAATCTTGGCAAATTTCCGAAGATAAATTAAATATTATTTTCACTTTAAGAGAAGGATTAAAATGGTCTGACGGTCATCCACTTACAGCAGATGATGTTGTATTTACTTATAACGATATTGTTTTAAACAAAGCCATTCCTACAGATCTAAGAGATTACATTCAAATTGGTAAGCAAAAGGCTTATCCAAAAGTTGTTAAGCTAGACGATCGCCGCGTCGAATTTATCATGCCCGAACCTTTTTCACCATTCTTAGCTACGACGACGGGAGATCCTACAAGTGCGATCGCCATTCTACCAAAACACGCTCTACAAGCATCGGTTAAAACAAAAGATGCTAAAGGAAACCCACGCTTTTTAAGCACTTGGGGAACGGATACAGATCCAACTAAAATTATTACTAATGGTCCTTTTACACTTGAAAGCTACGTACCTGCTCAACGCTTAGTTTATCGCCGCAACCCTAATTATTGGCGTAAAGATGCACAAGGCAATTCTCAGCCTTATATTGAAAAATACATTTGGCGAATTGTCGAAAATCCAGAAACAACTTTAGTTCAGTTTCGTTCCGGTGGATTAGATATAGCTTCAGCTTCAGCAGATAATTTTTCTCTACTCAAACGCGAAGAAGAACGAGGCAATTTTAAAATTTACAATGGTGGACCTGCTTTCGGTATGTCCTTCATTACTTTTAATCTAAATAAAGGTAGCAGAAACGGTAAACCATTAGTTAATCCAATTAAATCTCGCTGGTTTAATACAGTTGAGTTTAGGCAAGCAATCGCTTACGGACTCGATCGCCAAACGATGATAAATAATTTTTTACGGGGTTTGGGAGAGCTACAAAACTCTCCAATTGACACTCAGAGTTCGTATTTTCTCCCTCCTGAACAAGGATTGAAAGTTTACAACTACGATTCAGCCAAAGCCAAAGAAATACTGCAAAAAGTTGGATTTAAATACAATAATAAAAATCAATTATTTGATGCTCAAGGTAATCGGGTACGATTTACTCTCATGGTTCCTGCTGGGGGTAGAGGTAATAGTGGAAGAACAGTAGCTCAAATTCAACGAGACTTAGGCAAAATTGGAATGCAAGTCGATCTCCAATTTCTCGATTTTGGCACTTTAATAGATAAAACTTCTAATTCTTTAGATTGGGAGTGTTATATCGGTGGTTTCATTGGTGGTGGAATTGAACCGAATGACGGAGCAAACGTATGGTTGACAGCAGGTGGGTTGCACAATTTCAACCAACTACCTCAAGTAGGACAAGCACCAATTCAAGGACGAGAAATTGCGGATTGGGAACAAAAGATTGAAGATCTGTTTATCAAAGGAGCGCAGGAATTCGACGAAGCCAAACGCAAAGAAATTTATAATGAGTTTCAACGCACGGCTCAAGAATATTTACCTTACATTACCTTATATAATCCTTTATCGCTAGCGGCAATCCGCGATCGCATTGAGGGGACAAAATTCTCTGCTTTAGGCGGCGCATTCTGGAACATATACGAATTGAAGGTCAAAGAATAATACATTCAGAGATGTAGGGGCGCACAGATGTGCGCCCCTACAATTACATATACAAATCCCAATTTATGATCCGTCGAAATTTTCTAATAACACTTATATTACTAGTTGCGATCGCGCTGTCTGGCTGCAATCCCACCGAAATGAGAACTAACGCAACTCAAGTTCCGCAAATCGTGGCGAGAGTTCCAGGCGACCCGCAAACTTTTAATTATGCTTTAAATCAATCGTCGCCTAACGTTTTTGGATTTCTTTATGAAGGATTAATTACTGAAAATGGCGAAACTGGAAAGCTAGAGCCAGCATTAGCAGAATCTTGGGAAATTTCTGAAGATAATCTCAAAATCGTTTTTACTCTAAAACCAAATTTGAAATGGTCAGATGGAGAACCGCTAACAGTTGATGACATCGTTTTTACTTATAATAATATTTACTTTAACGAGGAAATTCCTACAGATATTAGAGATATTCTGCGCATTGGTAAGAGTAAAGCTTTACCTAAAGTCCGCAAATTAGATAGCCGCCGAGTTGAATTTACCGTTCCAGAGCCATTCGCACCTTTTTTACGATTTGCAGGTGGAATAGTCATCTTACCAGAACACGCCCTACGTCAATCGGTAGAAACTAAAAATAAAGATGGTAGACCTCAGTTTTTATCTACGTGGGGAACAGATACAGATTTGCAAAAAATTGTGGTCAACGGTCCTTTTACGCTGGAAAGCTACACTGTCAACCAGCGTGTAGTCTTTCGCCGCAATCCCTACTACTGGCGGAAAGACACACAAGGAAATGCTTTACCTTATGTTGAACGGTTAATTTGGCAAATTGTTGAATCACCAGATACAGCTTTAATTCAGTTTCGTTCGTTAGGATTAGATATGCTAGAAATTGGACCTACGAGTTTTCAATTACTGAAACGGGAGGAAGAACGAGGAGATTTCAAAATTTACAGCGGTGGACCTGACTTTGGCACAAATTTTATTTGTTTCAATTTAAATAAAGGTCGTCGTCAGGGAAAACCTTTAGTCAATCCAATCAAGTCACGCTGGTTTAATACAGTAGCATTTAGACAAGCAGTTGCATACGGAATTAATCGCGAAGCAATGCTCAACAATGTTTATCGTGGTTTAGGAGAACTACAAAATTCGCCAATTTCGGTTCAAAGTCCTTACTATCTTTCTCCTGAAGAAGGTTTAAAAGTTTATAACTATAATCCTGGAAAAGCTAAAGAATTACTCAGAGAAGCTGGATTTAAATATAATGATAGAGGTCAATTACTCGATGCTGAAGGTAATCGAGTCCGGTTTACCATGATTAGCCAAGCGGGTAATAGAACTGTTGATGCGATCGGTTCGCAAGTCAAACGCGATCTCAGCAAAATTGGGATTCAAGTTGATTTTACTCCAATTGACTTTGCGGTCATGGTAGATAAAATTACCAATACTCTCGAATGGGAATCTTATTTTGGTTTAATTACTGGTAGCATTGAACCATATAGCGGAGCAAATGTGTGGTCGCCCGACGGTGGTTTCCATCCTTTTAACCAGAAACCACAACCAGGACAACCGCCAATTGAAGGACGAGAAGTTGCAGACTGGGAAGCAGAAATCGGTCGGCTTTATATTGAGGGAGCAAGAGAACTTGACGAAACAAAGCGCAAAGAAATTTATGGAGAAACTCAGCGTTTAGCGCAAGAGTATCTTCCTTTTATTCATTTAATCAATCCTTTAGCTTTAGCAGCAATTCGCGATCGCATTGAAGGAACAAAATTCTCTGCTTTAGGTGGGACGCTTTGGAATATTTATGAATTGAAAGAAGCAAAAGACTAGTACACCGCCCTCAGCTCTCAAGCTGGTACTCTGTGGAACAAATACGAACTGAAAGTGACAGAATAAATTTGTTGACAGTTGACGGTTGACAGTGGCTGGTGACTGGTGGCTAGTGACTAGAATTACTCCCTTGTCCCCCTAATCCCCACTCCCTTCGGTCGCGGGAACCCCGAGTTCCCCCTTGTCCCCTCACTCCTCACTCCTCGCCCCTCAAATGTCCCAACCCGAAGCCTTGCGATCGCTCTTAGAATCTGTGGCAGCTGGTAACGTCAGTCCAACTGTCGCCTTAGACAAATTGAAACATTTTACCTACGAACCAGTTGGTGAATTTGCCCGCATCGACCATCATCGCCAGTTGAGAACTGGGTTTCCTGAAGTAATTTGGGGTCAAGGCAAAACTCCCGACCAAATCGTGCAAATTATGGCAGCGATGCGCCAGCGTAATCCAGTAGTGATGGCGACGCGCATCGAACCCGATGTAGCAGAACAGTTAGAAGAAAAGGTAGAGGGACTGCGTTACTATCCGATGGCAAAAATTGCGGCGATCGCACCAGCACGGATCGAACCGCAGTATCCTGGTACAATTGGTATCCTCTCGGCAGGGACTGCCGACTTACCCGTAGCCGAGGAAGCGGCTATAACTGCCGAACTATCTAGTTTTCGCGTTCTCCGGTTATGGGATGTGGGCGTTGCTGGAATTCATCGCCTGCTCGACAACCGCCACGTCATCGCTGAAGCATCTGTATTAATTGTCGTAGCCGGAATGGAAGGGGCTTTACCCAGCGTAGTTGCAGGATTAGCCGATTGTCCTGTCATTGCCGTTCCTACCAGCGTTGGCTATGGTGCGAGTTTCAGCGGCTTAGCTCCCCTCTTGACAATGCTCAACTCTTGTGCGGCAGGGATAGGAGTTGTCAATATAGATAACGGTTTTGGTGCAGCGATTTTAGCAGGACAAATTCTACGCACCGCAGGGAAATTACAGTGACCAGTTATCAGTGACCAGTGACCAGTTAATTCTCACTTACGACTCCCGGTTCCCGATTCCCCGAATGACTGAAAAATCCTCCTACTTCGGCTAGGGTATAAATTGGTCTGCCTTTGACTTCTTCATAAATTCGCCCAATATACTCGCCTAAGATGCCAATACTGACAAGTTGAACTGCACCAAGGAAGAAAATTGCTACCAAAATAATCGTAAACCCAGTCAAAGGAGACTGAGGTACAAACAATCGCCAGTACAATACGAGTAGAGCCATGAAAACGGCGATCGCCGCAGCAAATAGACCGACATAAGTAGAGAGGCGCAAGGGGACTTTAGAGAACGACACCAACCCATTCAAAGCTAGAGCCAGCGACTTACCGAAAGTGTAATTGACCTTACCAGCAAAACGAGGCGGGCGATCGAATTGT
Source organism: Scytonema millei VB511283 (assembly GCF_000817735.3). Taxonomy (NCBI): domain Bacteria; kingdom Bacillati; phylum Cyanobacteriota; class Cyanophyceae; order Nostocales; family Scytonemataceae; genus Scytonema; species Scytonema millei. Next base: position 1,515,132 of record NZ_JTJC03000001.1, read on the forward strand.
ACGGCAGTCTGACGAAAACCAATCCAAGCCCGTAAGCCGCGCATGTAGCGATTGCGTTCTGGCATGGCGTTGAGGATATCCAAAACTTGTCGATCCATCAAACAGAAATCTCCAGTATCGGTGGGAATATCGACATCAGCAAGGTGTTGGAGCAGGCGATAAAATACGTATGCCGTACCGCGTTTGAACCAACCTTCTTTGTGGCGCTGCGTGCGTTGGGCATAAACAACTTGAAAGCCATTTTGCCATTTGGCTACCATCTCTAAAATCAATTCTGGTGGGTCTTGTAAGTCTGCATCCATGACAATCGCCACTTCACCCCTGGCAAAATTAAGTCCAGCCGTCACCGCAATTTGATGTCCGAAATTGCGAGCAAGACTGAGGTAGGATACGCGAGGATCGTTTTGATGTAAATCGCGCACGATTTGCAAAGTGCGATCGCGGCTGCCATCATTAACAAATATGAGTTCTATAGCTCCATCCAATTGTTCGCCAACCGCACTAACGCGGCGATAGAGTTCTAGGATATTTTTTTCTTCGTTATAGACTGGAACAACCAAGGAATACTTAGGCGATACCATCTCTTCCTACCAACACGATATATTTGACTCATTACTGTAGCGCGATCGCTAACAACTAAGAGCTGGCGGTTAGGGTAAAGACAAGTCGCAAGTCGCTCTTTTGCAGTCGCAAATCAAAAACCTCTTGCCACTGATAACTGACAACTGATAACTGATAACTGACAACTGACAACTGATTTACAGGAATTGTACGAGTTGCTGTAGCTTTGCCCAAGCAGCACCACTATGCAGAATTTCCTTAGCTAAGCTAATACCAGCAGCATATTCACCTAAAGGAATCTTTTCTCCTACTTGCAGTGCTAGCGCTGCATTTAAAGCGACAACATCTTGCTGTGCTTGGGTTCCCTTACCTTGCAATACAGCGGTGAGAATTGCTGCATTTTCCTGTACGTCTCCACCCCTTAATGCTGCTGTTGGTGCGGGTGCTAAGCCTAGTTCCTGCGGATGTATAGTTGTTAACTCTACCTGTCCGTGAGATAACACTGCTAAATCTGTAGCATCACCTAAACCTGCTTCATCCAACCTTTCCCGTCCGTGCAGCACAATTGCCTGTTTTGTCCCTAACTGCTGTAAGGCATGAGCGATAGTTAGTGGTAAGTTTGATTCACAAACTCCAATGACTTGTCCTGTTGGGCGCAAAGGGTTGACTAGCGGTCCTAATAGATTAAATATCGTCCGTACTTTCAGCGTTTTGCGTAACGGGGCAACAGCCTTCATAGCGGGATGCCACCCAGGGGCAAATAAAAATGTAATGCCCACTTCTGCAACGGCTACTTGTATTCTGTCTGCGGCAGCGTTGAGATTGACTCCTAGTGCTTCCAACACGTCCGCAGAACCGACTCGACTAGAAGCAGAGCGATTCCCATGTTTAGCTACTGGTACTCCCGCCGCTGCTGCAACAAAGGCAACCGCAGTAGATATATTAAAGGTTGCAGCTCCATCTCCACCAGTACCGCAGGTGTCAATTAATGGTGTAGGGGCGCATAGCTGTGCGCTCGTGCTGTGCGCCCGCACAGATTGTAAAACTTGAGCCATACCAGCCAGTTCTTCGGCTGATACACCTTTAGCCTGAATTGCTGCTAATATTGCTCCAGACAAGACAGGTGGAATGCCTTCGTTGAGCCATGCCTGCATGAGTTGCGCTGCTTGCGCGCCAGACAAAGATTGACGATCCAGTAATTGCTGAAGTAATTGCGTTGCCCAGGTATTTGAAGCTTCTGGGAGAGAACTATTGCTGAGATCGATGGCTGATGTAGAGGTCATTGTCAGGACAATTTTTGCAGTTAGAAGCATACTACCGCAAAAGGCTCTACTCGATCGGACTTGTCTTTCAAAAATCGTACTAGACTGCCATTTACTATGAGTTGTGATGTATGGCAGCGATCGCCTTAACTATTCGCCAGCCTGATTCTTGGGAACGGAATGCAATACTCAGGTTTTTACAAAGCCAAAACTTCTCTGGCTTTCTCCGTAATCTCATCAGGATCGAACGGTTTGGTAGTATACATGTCAGCTCCAACCTCTATACTTTTTTGTCGGTCGAATTCCTGACCTTTAGCCGTCAACATAATTATGTAAACATCGGAAATATTCAATTGATTTTTTACAGTATTACATACATCAAAACCATTCATTTTTGGCATCATCACGTCTAAAAATACGAGCTGAGGTCGCTCGTTTTTAATAAGATTGAGTGCAACTTCACCATTATCTGCAAATAGTAGTTCTACCCCTTCATCTTCCAATTCTTCTAATGTTTGTTCCATCAAAAGTCTGACGTGAGGTTCGTCATCGACAATTAAAATTTTTAAATTCATATCTTTACCCATATACTTAAATCTCGGTCAGCAAAATTTGAGCTGAAAATTTTGGTGCGATCGCGTGCCGTTTATGGCATAGCTATCCTAACCTACAATTTATATCATTGGGTAAAACTTTATATGAGTTTTTTATTTTTGATGAAAGCTCCTGGTAGTAAAATCTCATTTTGTGTAGTTAATGTTTCAGAACGATCGCCATCCTTACGGTCTGCCAGTAAGATAAAGAAAACATTTTCTAAACCTTTTTCAAAACGTAATGTTTTAATAACTTCGGAGCGCTCCCAGAAGTTAGCGTTAGCAATAATCATGTATGGTTGAACCGACACTGCTTTTTCCCGCAATTCTTGAGCATCAATAGCTTCAACTACACTGTAACCTTTAGCTTGTAAAACTTCAGCTAAAGTTTTTACAGTAGACACATCTTCATCAACTACTAAAACTTTTTTACTAGAATTAGCTTGAGTCGTTAATGTGCCAATTTCATGCAATAAAGTATCTGTCTCAATTGGCTTCATTAAGTAACGTTCAATTCCCAAACGATAGCCCCGCTCTCTATCTTCTACAATAGATAGAATAATAATGGGAATATTCATAGTTTTGGGATCGTTTTTGAGAACAGCGGCTACATCGAAACCGCTCATCTCTGGCATCATGACATCTAGAATAATGAGATCGGGAGCAGATTTTTTGACAAAGGCGATCGCTTCTATGCCATCTTTAGCTTCAATAATATTGTATCCTTCAGTTTCTAACTGCTGCCGTAACAACTGACGAATATTGGCATCGTCATCTACAACTAAAATTGTTTTTTTAGTCGTTCTAGAATTAGCAGATTTCATGACTACATGTTCTCGCAACTGCTTGACGAGAGTATCGACATCAAAAGTTCTTGGTTTTAAGTCACAAGAAATCATGATGGGTAAGGTAAAGGAAAATTTACTACCCGTGCCTAAAGTACTTTCAACCCATATTTTACCTCCGTGATGTTCGACAATCTGTTTGCAAATTGGTAATCCTAAACCCGTGCCTTTGGGTTTATCAGTGAGGGTATCGCCCACTTGCTTGAATTTCTCAAATACTTTGTCTAAATCGGCTTCAGCAATACCTATACCTGTATCGATAATACTAATATGAATTTGAGTTTCATTAGTTTTGACTCTGCAAGTAATCGAGCCAGTATCGGTAAATTTGACAGAGTTAGAAATTAGGTTAATGATTACTTGAATTAAGCGATCGCGATCGCCTATAATCTCTGGTAGTTCGGTTTTGACATCTCGAATTAATTCAAGATTTTTTTGGTGAAAGAGAGCAGAGGTAGCTGCGATCGCTCTATCTATAACTTCATTAATTTGTAGGGGAGCCATCTTCCACTCAATCTTACCCGCCTCCATCTTGGCAATATCCAGTACATCATTAATCAAATCCGTCAGTCTGCCACCTTCTGATACGATAATGTCAAGATTATCAGCTATTTGTCTGACATTGCGTTGTACTTTTTTATCATCTGTGGGGATGACGGGAAAGACAACCTCTTCTAGCTTTTTCTTAATGATTTTGGCGAAACCAAGTACTGATGTTAGAGGCGTTCTGAGTTCGTGAGACACTGTAGAAATGAAATCAGTCTTCATCTGATCCACCTCTTTCTCTGACGTGATGTCTCGAATTAATAGAACTGAGCCAATACACCGATCTTTTCCATCTTGCTTGCCTGTATAATCGACATCTTTCACGATTGCAGTTGCAACTGCTTTTCCAGTACAACCACTCGATAATTCTATTTCTGCAACGAAAACTTTTTTGAGATTTCTACGAGTTTTTTCTACTAACTCGACAATCTTACGATTAAATATAACTTGACAATCACGACCAGTTAAATCTGTCTGTTCAATTCCAAATAGAGCAAACAGAGCTGGATTGACACGAGCAATCTTACCATTTAAATCGACGACCAATAATCCATCTGCTAAGTTATCGATCACGGCAGTTAAATAAGCCGTGCGCTCTTGAACTCGCAGTTCTAATTGTTCGTTAGTCTTTGCTAACACAGAAAAAGACTCTCGCAACTGTTGTGCCATCTTGTTGAATAAATAAGCTAGACGACCTAATTCATCTTTTCTAGTTACGTCTAGTTCAATATCAAGATTGCCAGCAGCAATACTTTCTGTTGCCTGCATGAATTTGGTAAGGGGAACAGAAATCTGTCGTTGAAAAATCAAAAACACGATAATAATTTCAACTAGCAGTGAGGATAGTCCTAAAAATAAAATGACTCTGGCTGCTTCAAATGCTCGTTGCGTTAGTAACGATTTAGGAAATACCGTAATCAAATACCAATTTGGTTCATCAATCTTAATGACTGCTAAATACTCGCTATCTTGTGGATTGTCAATTATTATTTTGTTTTCGTTCTGTTTTTGCGTCACTAAGTTAAATATGCGACGTAAATGAGGATCGTTCGACTGCGCAACTTCAAATTTGCCTTCAGCTTGTTGAATCTTGTTTGTTAGTTCAGGATGAGCTACTAAACGTCCATCTTGTCGAAAAATCATATTATACGTACCTTTGAGATGGTCGTTGATCGTGCGATCGCGCAACTCATCAATCAACATATCATGACCGATTGTCGCAATATGCTTGCCATCTAAATCTACCGGAGTCACGCATGAAGCCATCCAAGCTTGTGCTACTTTATCGTAGTAGATTCCCGTCCAGGTAGTTTTTCGTTCTGGGTTGTGGACTTTATCTGTGATATAAAAAGATTCATCGGCAGTGACTCGAAAAGATTTATCTGAAGGTGCATTCTGTACCCAAGGATAAGTCGGCATATAAATAGAAATTCCATTTTCTGGAATTTGTATATATGTGTTTACAAAGCGGTTACTCCATGCTGGACCATAAGCATTGAGCAGCTCGAAATAGGTAACAACTCGCTGCTGTATATCGGCATTCAGAACGACATTATTACCCAAAAAGACTCCTGAAGATTTTTGGAAGTCAAAGCCTTGAGGACGGTTACGAATAGTAGCATCGGGCATTTTGACAAATCGTTGCTCGAATTCTTTTGCAAAATCTCGATCGCCCTTTGCTTTGAGTTGTTGTAGTATCGCTTGTTTAAGAATGGCTTGATTGTCTTGAGCTAGAGAAAAAATAGCTCTTTCTCGTTGCGCTCTGAGTTGAACGTACTTCTCTACTTGACTTAAAGTTTCAGCAGTAAAACTAGAAACGAGTTGAAAATAGCCGATTCCAGTGGATGCAACAATCACTAGTCCAAGACTCAGTGATAACTTAATCAAAGCCTGTTGCGTTAACGTACTGCCAGATTTGCTTTGAGCAATATTATCATCCGGAGGTGTGTTAGTTCTAACTTTCAACCCGTTGAGCCAATTTTTGTTCATTTCAACATCCTAGAGCGCTTAGTTACCAGCGAAATATAGGTTTGATAGTGGTAAGGATCTGAATTGAAAGCCACTATCAAAGCTCAAGCTGGCAAACGGCACAGACACAAAGTCAGAATGCTGTGCTATTTCAATGTGCCTACCTGAGTTTGTAGCAATCAGAAATTGCTTTATCGCTCGATAATATAGTTCCCATTTCCGGCTAAAACTTCACACCGACGGGAAGTTTAACAACAATAAAAGGTGTTTTAGGATTTCCTTTTGTGTCATCAGTAAATCAACCTAAATTACTGATATGTGTGGCATGCTCTAGAAACGTGGTAACAGTACCCCTGACAGAGTTATTGCACTAGCAATCCAACTGTAGCGGCAAATCAACCATCTTTTAAATCCATAAAATTTTTTAATACAATAAAAATAACACGGAGCTAGTAATAGCTCCGTGATTTGCAATTGCTTTTACAGTCTGGCGTTAACCGCAAAATTACCTAGTTTACTGAAGTACTAAGTCTCTCATCTGACTCTCAGAATAGGATGGATTAAGGAATCCACATTTTGTGAAATACGAGAAGTAGGAATTCAGTAAGTCGTCATTTACAGGAGGACAGACAATGGAATTAACAGCAAGCTTATCTAGAGAATCCTCCAGTTCAAAGTAAAACGATCCTAAGGATTGTTGAATAAACTGCTGATTGACAAAAAGAGCCGTCAAAGGAGTCAATGCATTCTCTGAAGTTCGATTCTGTCTCTGCTTGAGTAATTGAGAATACCAAGTTTCATAAGCAACGATTTCGAGAGGATACCCCTGCCTATTAATCCAATTAACTAGCTGTTCCCACTCTAAGGATACAGGATTGACGACTTGAAAAGCTTTACCAAATGATGATTGGCGACGAGACAAATGGTAGATTGACTGACTTACAAAGTCTACTGGTACTAGGTTTAGCACTGCTTTCAACTCAGGAGCAATACCCATTTGAATGCAACCTTTAACCATTCTGGCAACAAAACCATTATTCTGACATATACCTGTTTGGCTGTGTCCCATGATGTTGCTAGGTCTATAAATTGAGACGGGTAGACCTCTAGAATGGGCTGTCATCACCAATTTCTCAGCAATATATTTACTTTGTGCATAGCCGTTGTAGAGACTTGAGAAGGGACCAGTAGCATCCCGTTCTCCTACTACTCTGATTTCAGCTTCGTTAGCTGTAGAGAAAACATCTACTGTAGAGATAAAGTGTACGGGCTTGATTTTAGTCTGACTAGCTAAGCGTAAAACTTCTTGCGTACCAATGACATTACTAGCAGCTAGGGCGGAGTATGGGTAAATCATATTTACCCATGCGCCACAGTGATAAATGATATCAATTTTTTCTGCCAATCTTAAAAATTGTCCTGCTTCTATTCCTAAGCTAGGTTGACTGAGATCTCCCAATATAGGAACAATTCTGGCACTAAAATCTTCATTCCAGAGTTGATATCGTTTTAGAGTGTTGTGGAGCCTTGCTTTTCCTTCCTCTATACTGGATGCTCGTACTAAACAATAAACATCTGAACGAGATTGCTCAAGCAATTCCGCAAGTAAAAAAGCACCTAAAAATCCCGTAGCGCCTGTTAAGAATAATTCAAGAACAGGTTCGACTAGGGTGTTTTCAGGATAGATTGTAGGGTCTAGCTCTACTTCCACTGTTAGATTATTAGTTTTATTAGTAGAGATTTCAGCTCCACGTAAAGCATCTATAGTCTGTGCTAACCCAGCAATTGTTGGATTTTCTAGAAATTTACTTAGTAGTAGCTCAATCTGAAATGCTTCATTAGTTTGATAGACAAGTTGAATTGCCAGTAATGAGTTTCCTCCTAATTCGTAGAAACTATCATAAGTGCCAATTTGCTCTACTTCTAGTAATCGATTCCAAATCTCAGCTAGTTGAATTTCTACAGGAGAGTGAGGAGCAACGTAAGCCCCTGCTTCCATCCGAGTCCACTGTGGAACGGGTAAGGCACGACGGTCAATTTTGCCGTTCAGAGTCAACGGTAATTCATCAAGTTGAACAAAGGCAGAAGGAACCATATATTCAGGTAACTTCTGTTTCAGAAGGCTCCTGAGAATTCTTGCGGTCACTTGTTGTAACGCTACTTTTGTAGAAGATTTAGGAACTATATAGGCAACCAATCGCTTATTACCCATGTTGTCATCACGGGCAACAACTACCGCTTGCTGTATTCCAAGGGATTTATTTAAGAGCGCTTCGATCTCTCCTAGTTCCACACGAAAGCCGCGAATTTTCACTTGATGATCGATGCGACCGAAGACTTTTAACTCTCCGTTAGGCATATAAGCAGCAAGGTCGCCCGTTTTGTAAAGTCGAGCTTGCTCTGGCTGTTGACTGAAGGGGTTCGAGATAAACTTTTCAGATGTAAGTTCTGGGCGATTAAGATACCCTCTAGCTAGACCTGCTCCACTGATATAAAGTTCACCTTCAGCTCCAGTTAGTACAGGATTCAGGTGAGCATCTAACAAGTAGATTTGGGTTTGAGAAATGGGACGACCAATGGATGGTATCTCACTCGTTCCCTTTTCCATCAAAGCAACAGTAGAATAGGTTGTATCTTCTGTGGGACCGTAAAGATTGAAAACTTGTTGAATATGGTCTAGCTGGTAAAGCTGCTGTACGAGTGTACTCTGCAAAGGTTCTCCCGCTAGGTTCACTGTCTGAACTGAGGTAGGAATACCCTTCATTCTGAACAATTCAGCGATCGCAGAAGGAACAGTATTAATCAGCGTTACCTCATTGGCAGCAGGTAAATTAGGTAGGTGTAATGCATTTTGTGCCACAATTACCTTGCCACCACAGCTTAAGGTGACAAATATTTCAAAGATAGATAGATCGAAGCATAAGGAAGTAGAAGCCAGAACACCGGCTAATTGCTCGGTTGTAAAAAATTCTTCTGCCCAGTTGATAAATGCAATGGTGTTACGATGCTCGATCGCTACTCCTTTCGGTTGACCAGTAGAACCCGATGTATAGATGACGTATGCAAGATTTTGAGGTTGTACTTCACGACTGGGATCGTCTGCTGGCTGTCCTGCGATCGCCTGCCAGTTGTCAATACAGATAATTTGTACCTGATGAGTGGGTACGATCTCTCGCAAGCGATGCTGAGTCAGTAAGACAGGTAATTGAGTGTCCTGAATAATAAAGCTTAGGCGCTCTTGTGGATAACTCGGATCGAGAGGTACGTACGCTCCACCAGCTTTGAGAATGCCTAGAAGCCCGACAATCATCTCTAAAGAGCGATCGACGCAAATTCCTACTAAAACTTCTGGCTTAACTCCCAGGGTTTGTAGGTAATGTGCTAGTTGATTTGCTCTTTCATTTAATTCTCGATAGGTCAGATGTTGGTCTTCAAAAACAACTGCTACGGCATCAGGAGTTTTTGAAACTTGAAGCTCAACTAACTGATGAATAGAATTGATTTGAGTCTGATTCTGCATTGATTTACCTACGACTTTAGATGGAAGACTGAAGATAGATAACAATAAGTTTGAGAATATTGAAAAAATATAGGAGAGCTACCTCTAAATGATGCCAGCTAACGATAATTCTGAATTAAATACTTTGTTCCCATTTGCTGGATTGAATATAGGTTGCAACATCATTGTTTGCTTAATTGGAATTTGAATCCAGAATGTGGCTCCCTGTCCTAGTTCGGAAAAACACTTTAAAACCCCTCCGTGCTTCTCCACAATTTGGTGACTGATAGAAAGACCTAAACCAGCGCCATTACCAGCCGTTTTCGTTGTAAAGAAAGGCTCGAATATCCGATCGCGAACTGCCTCGCCAATTCCAGCGCCATTATCTTGGATGCGAATAACAACGTGGGGGCTAGAGAAGGAAAAACTAGAAGGAGTAGGAAACTTGTCTTCTGGTTGCCACATTCCTAAAGCTAGAGAACTTTCATTTTCGACTTCCATAACTTCTGTACGAATGGTAATGATTCCAGCTTCGCTCTGATTTTCCAAAGCATCGATTGCGTTAGCAAGAATACTCATAAACGCTTGATTAATTTGACTGGAATAACACTCAATCAAAGGCAATTTACCATATTCTTTAACAATCCGAATTCCAGAATGCTTGCTGATTGCTTTGAGACGACTATCTAAAATCAGCAGAGTACTATCAATTCCTTCATTAATATCTATTGGCTTCATTTCTGACTCATCAGAGCGAGAGAAGTTACGCAGCGACAGAGCAATTTTGCGAATCCGCCCTACATCTACTTTCATTGAGTTTAGTGTTTTTGGTAAATCCTCTAAGAGAAACTCTAAGTCAATGTTCGCCATCAACTCTTGAATTCGATCGCAATCGCTAGGATGATAGTTTTGATGAAGTTCGAGCAAGTTCAATAAATTTTGAGTATAATTACTTACATAAGCAAGATTGCCATGAATGAAGTTCACGGGACTATCGATCTCATGAGCAATTCCTGCTACTAGCTGTCCCAAACTAGACATTTTCTCACTCTGAATTAGATGAGCTTGGGTATGCTGCAATTCATATAAAGCTTGCTGTAACTGTTGAGCTTGGGCTTGAGCAACGGTTGCAGAAATACAACTTTGTTCGTACAGGAGAGCTTTCTCAATTGCTACTGCTGCGTGGAAAGCAAACATCGTCAGAATTTTTAAGTCTTCAGAATTGTAAGAGATCGCAGTTCTCTCGCTCAATTCATCTACTTCTTCTTGGCTCCAAAAAAAGATCACCCCATTCATTTGTTCTTTCGTCTTTAGCGGGACGCAAATTAAAGATTTGATCGGACCTTGATACTCGCAAAATCTAGGATCGGCAGTAATATCATTGACGATCTCGCCTTTACCTGTGTGGGCAATTTGACCAATAAGTCCGCCGCCTAACTTCAAAGATTCTTGAGATGGAAAAGCTTGACCAATAGATGATAGCGATTCTAACTCTCCCGTTTTTTGATTCAGGAGTAAAATCGAGCCACCTGTTGCTTCAATCAGTTTCCCAACACCCTCAATGACCAGTTGGGCAACTTCTTTTAATTCTAAGCTAGCAGTAATCTGAGTCGTAATATCGTGGAGCAAAGTCAGCTCGCGATATTTCTCTAATAACTCGTTTGCCAGCGCCTTTTTCTCGAATTCCTGTTTCATTAAGTAAGAAATCAGGTTGACAACAGCAATAGCTTTGTCACTACCAGCAATCCAACCAACAACACGATCCGCAAACTCGATTGGATACCTATGTGTCAAATTTTCGCTACCTGCACCTACTATTTTTTTGCCATCAGCATCGTGAATTTGAATGGCTGTACCTGTTGCCTGGTTTAAATACTCAAGCAGAGCAACTACTTCTTTTTTTGTTGCTATTTTCTTAAAGTTAACTGAAACCATTGGCTTTTATCTCTAGCGTTTTTTTATTTGTTTATACTATTTTTTAAGCTGGAAGTGCTAATGTTCTAGCAACTAATAGCTATCAGATTTAGTGATTTGACAAAATTATATCGCTCAATGCAGGTGCGAATTATTTCGTTGGTCATCTCCACTATTTCACTAGCGATCGCTGAATGCCAACTGCTTTATTAAAATTTTATTAAAATCAATTGTTTGCTTGAAGATTGGTTTTTAATCGCTAAAATTAGGCAATTTTACAGTTGTTTTAAATTAAAAGGTATATAACATCTGTAGATTCCCTAAATTTACTGAAGCTCAGCAGTTAAAATTGAGGAATGCATTGAATCTAAATAGCGATCGCCCAATTAATCTTTGTAACAGGTTAAGAAAAAATACTAGAGAAAATACTGAGCCTAAAATAAAGAATCTTACTAACTCTAGTTTCAGTATAATAAATTGCGATTAAATACCGAATTTCTACTTACTTTAGTTGAAAACCTCAAAAGGAAAACTCCATTGGGGGAGAGTGTCTCTCTATCATGGAATGAAAGTTTCAGGATGTTTACTATTACACTCTGACTCTAGTTTGTGTCAAATTATATTGACTATGAATATTCTAGAACCACTTTGCTCGTCAGACAGAATTGCTTAGTACGATTTATCGAGTTGAGATCGAATAGCCAAATTTTATAGAAGATTATGGAGAAGTTAGAGTTAAATCAGTCCTTACCTGCGAATATAGATCCTAGCTGTCATTGCTCTTACACTAACTTTGACGCTCAACTGAAACTGCCGTCTCATCCAGCTAGTACTGTGAATATATCGCGGAAATTCACAGCCTTACAAGTTGCAATCGTACTATTCCTAGCGTGCAATTTGATGACTTTTGGCTGCATACTCTATCTTCTGTCACATAGTCGCTACGGTGCTATCAGTCAGGCGCTCGCAATCAGCTTGTTATCTATTTTAGCTAGTATTACAGTTCTGCTTGCTTATTGGGCTTTCCAATCGCGACAAGAAAAATTACAGGAACGCAGCGTTTTCGATCTCATTACCCTACCAGCTTACTGGATTAATTCTGAATTAAAGATTCTTGCAGTCAATCAACATCTGGCTCAAAATCAAAGCTTGCGTACCGATGACTTAATTGGGCAGCATGTTAGTTTTTATAATTCAGATTGTCATTTTATTGAGTTTATTCAAGATTTTTTTTCCCAACGGGAACAAAGCATTTATAGAGAACTGGAGATTCAAACTGATACCTGTACTCGTAACTTGCTAATGGTGGCGCAAAAATCTGCGCCAGAAAATACTGCAATTTTGATTGAAATCGATTTGACTGCTCGTCAGCAAAGAGAAACATTACTACGAGAGAGCGAAGAACGCTACGTTCTGGCTTTGCAGGCTACCAATGATGGTATTTGGGATTGGAATTTAAAAACTAATGCGATTTACTTTTCTCCACGATGGAAATCAATGCTGGACTATTCAGACAATGAGATGAACTCTTTAGATGAGTGGTTTTGTCGGATTCATCCTGGAGATGTGGAACGCATTAAAATGGAAATGCTCAATCATCTTTCCGAGCTAAATTCTAAGTTTGAGAGCGAATACCGGATTTTATGCAAGGGAAAAACTTATCGTTGGATGCTTAGCCGAGGAATTATTATACGAGATGTATCAGGAGAAGCATATCGCATAGTAGGAATGCAATCTGATATTACTAACCGCAAAGTTACAGAAGAACAGTTACTCCATGATGCCCTACATGATGCATTAACTGGATTGCCTAACCGAGTTTTATTTATGGATCGGTTAAGTCATGCAATTTCTCTAGCAAAAAGACGGAGAAATTATTTATTTGCCGTACTTTTCTTCGATCTCGATCGCTTTAAGCTAATTAACGACAGTTTAGGTCATTCAGTAGGCGATCAATTACTCATTGCGATCGCCCGTCGTCTAGAAAAATATTTACGAGTTGGCGACACTGTTGCTCGATTAGGTGGCGATGAGTTTACCATTCTATTAGAAGACATTAAGGATGAAAATGTAGCTACTAATATTGCCAATCGACTACAAGAAGAATTAACTCGCTCTTTCAATCTCAGCGGGAACGAAGTTTTTACTAGTGCTAGTATCGGCATTACTCTCAGTACTTTTAATTACGAACGCCCAGAAGATCTACTCCGCGACGCAGATATAGCCATGTATCGCGCTAAAGCTACAGGTAAAGCTCGCTACGAAGTCTTCAATACGACCATGCACACGCGAGCCGCTGCGCTCTTACAATTAGAAACTGACTTGCGACGTGGACTGGAACGACGAGAATTTCAATTATATTATCAGCCAATTGTTTCGCTGAAAACAAGTGCGATTACAGGTTTTGAAGCACTTATTCGCTGGCAACATCCACAGCGAGGATTAGTTTCCCCAGCCGAATTTATTCCAGTAGCAGAGGAAACAGGTTTGATCGTTCCGATTGGCTGGTGGGTACTACGAGAAGCGTGCCGTCAGTTGAGTGCTTGGAAGATACAATTTCCTGAATATCAATCGTTAGTCATGAGTATCAATCTTTCTGCCAAGCAGTTTACTCAAACTAATTTAGTAGAAGAAATTACTGAAATTCTACGGGAAACAGACGTACCTGCAAAAAGTTTAAAACTGGAAATTACAGAAAGCGTGATTATGGATAATGCCGAAATAGCAACCACAATGTTGTTTCAGTTACAATCTCTGGGAATTCAACTCTCGATCGATGACTTTGGTACAGGTTACTCGTCGTTAGCCTATTTATATCGCTTTCCTACTCATACTTTGAAAATCGATCGTTCTTTTATTAATAAGATTGATATCGACAGCGAACAATTTGAGATTGTACGTACTATTGTCACCCTTGCAGCTAATTTAGGTATGGATGTGGTAGCTGAGGGAGTAGAAACCTTAAAACATTTAGCTCAACTCAAAGCACTCAATTGCGGCAGCGGACAAGGATATCTCTTCTCAAAACCAGTCGATAGCCAAATGGCAGCAAAATTGTTACAAGAGCAGAATATAGTTGTAGATACAATACCAATATGATTTGGCGTTTTGAAAGCCTAGTGTTGCCACAAAACGAAATTCACGTTTGGCGTGCTAGCCTCGGCTCAAACTTAACATATTTGCAGCAATTAGTTAAAACCTTATCTGTTGATGAATTAGATCGAGCGAATCGCTTTCATTTTGAAACAGACAGAAACCGTTTTATTATCGGTCGCGGCATACTCAGAAGCATTCTTAGTTACTATTTGGATATTGAACCACACCAATTACAGTTTTGTTACGGCAGTCATGGTAAACCAGCATTGAAGACGTGTGACTTACTGCATTTTAATTTATCTCATTCCCAAGACTTAGCTTTGTATGCTTTTACGCGCGATCGCCAAATTGGGATTGACTTAGAATACATCCGCCATATACCTGGATTAGAGCAAATCGTTGCTCAATTCTTTTCACCTAGAGAACGCGCAACTTTTCTCGCCCTTCCTTCCAGCCAACAGCCAGCAGCCTTTTTTCACGGTTGGACTTGCAAAGAAGCTATCCTCAAAGCACTGGGAGATGGGTTGTCACTTCCTTTAAACCAATTTGATGTTTCACTGCTGCCAGATCGACCTGCCCAACTACTCAGTATAAACGGCGATCGCGCTGCCGCAGAGCGATGGTTGCTTCAGTCGTTTATCCCAGCTTCCGACTATGTTGCAGCTATGGCAATTGAGGGACATGACTGGAAGGTGAAATGCTGGCAGTGGCAAGGATTGCAGGTTAAAGACAGAGATGTCATTCTGCCTCTTTGTGAAGATGCAAGCTTTGACTGGCATTGTCAAGTTTATGGAGACAGCCAGTCGTAGAATTCTAAGATTCTTGCTGTTAATTTTCAACTAGATTTCGGCGATCGCCCCAAATATGCATTAATGTCGTTGTACTGGTTCTCTCGCAATATCTATTCGATCTGCAATTTTTTTGCCTCGATAACGGTAGCGCCACATGACGAAGCCAGTAACAAACAGAATTAGGGGTGCAAGTCCGACAAATACGTAAAGAATCCGGCTGGGTAGTCCCCAAAACGTGCCGTAGTGCAAAGGCGTAAAAGATCCGAGGACTGGCGTATCAATAAAATCTAATTCACCCACATTGAGAGCGCGGGCTTTCTGAGTGCCTGGGATGTCGAATATAGCCGGATCTGGAACAGCTCTGTAGCTCTGCGTATCATTGAAACGATTAAATGTAAATTGCAAGCGTTGCTCGTCAGTTATATCTATCCCGACTTTCCCTAAAGCATTGATAGTAGTGCTGTTGCTAGCATCGGAGTCGAAAATCGGAATGCGATCGCCCTCAGCATCAAACCAATCACCAGTGGTTGTCAAGCCAAGATTGAGGATGTAATCAACATTGCCCTCAGCACCAGAAATTCCCTGCTGAAAGTTGTAGCCAAAACTATCTGATGGATGCGTGGTAGAAAAATTAGTCCCAATTTCAGTAGTAGAAGTAAATTCCTCTTGCGGTCTGCGAGTAATGAAGTTAATCACCCCACCACTTGCCCCTTCACCGTAAATCGCAGAAGGACCCCGCACCACTTCAATTCGTTCGAGCGCTCCTGGGTCGATCGTTCTTAAGTCTCTACCAAAGCCTGTAGTAAAGTTACTACTTACAGGCACGCCATCAATCAAAACTAATGGATTGCGTCCCCGCAATGTTGGCGCGTAGTACTGCTGTCTGGGTGGTGTTAGATCAGGAACGAGTTTGCTGAGGATCTCGCCCAAATCTCTACTATTCGCTGTTTGTTTTTCAATTTGTTCGCGGTTAATCACCGTTACGCTACGAGGTACATCTTCGATCTGTTCTTCTGTCTGAGTGGCTGAAACGACTATTTCCTGTTCTTCCCCTTCCGCTGGTGTCTCTGGTTGTGCTGCATTTGGGGTAACTTCTGGTTTTGGCGGTTGAGCTGGAGTTTCTGCTGCTGGAGGAGTTGCCGTTGCTGGCGGTTGAGCCGCAGTTGTTGTAAATGTCGTTGCACTCAAAACCAAACCCTTTTGGCTTTGTCGTACCTGTACTTTCGGTAATTCTGTCTCGCCAGTCACAACAATACGGAGACTATTAGCTCCAGTCTCGCTGACTGTCACGGCTGCAATTCCCTTTACGGGGTTTATTTGTCGTAAATTATTTCTATCTGAAATTTGTAATTGAGTATTGACAAGATTAGCAACAAAAGTTTTGCCAAAACTAGATGTGAAAACTTGCGGCGACTCGTCATCTGTCGTTTTTAAGACAATCTCTGCTCCTGATGCTGTCGGCTGAATTTCTACAGCAGTTACCTTGACTATATCAGCCCTTACTGGCTGTGCTGCAATAGTCACAACAATTCCAGTCAGTCCCACACAACTGACCAAATGCATTTTATTCACACTATGTCCTCACGCAAAGCTACAGTAATTCGATACAGCTCAAGCGCAAGCTACAGGCTGAATTACTGAGTTTTCAATCTATCTTCAACTAGAAAAGTTTGTCATTGTTAATGCGATTTAC
Organism: Scytonema millei VB511283; assembly: GCF_000817735.3. Classification (NCBI taxonomy): domain Bacteria; kingdom Bacillati; phylum Cyanobacteriota; class Cyanophyceae; order Nostocales; family Scytonemataceae; genus Scytonema; species Scytonema millei. The sequence goes on from NZ_JTJC03000001.1 coordinate 1,531,900, forward strand.
TAGCATTAAGTTTTAAGTATTTCACAACTGCTGCGAAAACAAGTGTTTTTTTATACAAAAATTCAAGATTGGGCAATTTAAAAGTCTAAAACCGATCGCAATTTGCGATCGGGTTTAAATGCATTATTAGCCTTAGTTCTAGTTGAGGACGAATCGCACTCTTAGCACGACGCGCCTTCCTCTTTTTAGGTCGTTATACTTCCAACGAGTTACCTGCTTGAGAGCTGCCGCATCTAAGTCTGCATCACCACTAGACTGTACTAACTGCGGGTTACTAACATTCCCGTCTCGATCGACAAAGAAAGCAACTTTGGGAGTGCCTTCCACTCCCCGCCTTCTAGCACTGGCTGGATATCTAGGCTCGGGACAACGGCGACAACTGAGAGTGTTGGAACCACTATCACCCGTTTCTCTAGGCTGTCTGACAGTCCTCGGTCCTGCTGCTACAGGAGTTCTGTTAGTATTACTAGGTGCTACAGAGGGTGCTTGAGGATTGCCTCTACCAGTTAAGACTTTTGTTTGTTCTGCCCTATCGCTCCTGAGATTCGATAGTTGACTTCTCAGCTGGGGATTAGGTGTAGCTACTGGAGATGGGGCAGGCGCGGGCGGCGGAGTCACAGCGCGCGGTACGGGCTTGGGTGTAGCCTTAATAACTTTTGGGGGGGGCGACTGGCGTACTACTCGTTGAGGCTGTCTGACTCTAGGCTGTTGTACCCGCCGTGGCTGCGGTTTTGGTTTTGGTGGTTCTGGTTTAGGTTCTGGCTTCTTGACCTCCGGTTTTTTAGGAGGATCGACGATAACAACTTCTATAGGTTTTGGCTGGGTGAAATTCCTTTGCCATAATTTATCAATACCTGCATATAGCAGACCGACATGCAAAGCTATGGAACCAACCAAGCTACAAGCTAAAAGAGTCTTCAGCGATCGCGCTTCTTTCTCTCGCTGCTGGATAGCAATATTATCAGAACCCATAGAAAATAGTTGCCAACAATTTTCATTAACTCTCGTTAGATTATGATGTTACGTTCCCCGTGTCAAGGGGTAATCAGTTGTCAGTGACTAGTGACTAGTGGCTAGTGGCTAGAAAAGATTCTAGTCACTAGCCACCAGCCACCAGCCACTTAACAAATGACCAATTCATTTCAATAAGTCTGCATCGCCTGGTTTTGGTTGAGAAAAGGTTGTTGGTTGTTGGTTGTTGGTTGGTGGTTGTTGGTTAGTGGTGGGAGGTGTGGAGGTTTCGGGAGTAAAGACATTAACTAGACTCTGTACCAAAGCATCCCGTTGCGTGCGATTGAGGCGGTTAATTGCAGCGCGATCGCCTTCTAGGGGATTTTGATGTAAGGTTTTTGCCCCTGAATACGTAGTGTCTTGAATGAGTTCGTTTGCACCTAAATAATCTGCTAGGGTTAATTTCCAATCTAGACGGTAGTTGGGCGCTCGACCTTTGACATAAACGTGATACTCAATTAAGCGGTTGACAAGAGTGCTATCTGAATTAACTTTTCCTGACTCTCTACTAACATATTTATTCTCTAGTGGAAGATTGGGTAGTTGTTTGTAAACTGGCTTCCAAGCGTCGCGGATGTCAGCTGCGGGTGGTTGTTGGGCAATTGCTGGTAAACTCAGAGCGATCGCGATTAAGATCCCCCCAACCCCCCTTAAAAAGGGGGGCTTTGCTTCCTTAGTCTTATAGATCCCTCTCGATCTTCCTTGAAAAGGGGGACTTTGAGTCATATTCTCCCCTTGTTTAATCAGGGGGGCTAGGGAGAATCCAGTTCCCCCCTTTTTAAGGGGGGCGAGGGGGGATCTAAAACGTAAGCTGAATCTCATATTTTTAGAATTCGACAACAACTGGTGTATGGTCGCTAGGCTTAGGTAGCTTCCGTGGTGTGGGATCGATCCAACACGCGATCGCCTGCTGGTACAATTCTGGCGATAAGTATAGATGATCGATCCGCCAACCTAAATTGCGGCGGAATGCTGCGGTGCGGTAGTCCCACCAGCTATAGTGTCCGCCTTCTGCGATAAATTTGCGAAAGGCATCGGCAAACCCTAGTGCTAAAATCTCCCGCAAGGCTTGACGTTCTGGTTCTGATGCCATAATTTGACCTGTCAGCTTGTCTGGATCGTGCAGATCTCGCTCGTCGGGAGCAATATTAAAATCACCGCAAACACACATTGCCGGAGAAACGAGCAATTGCGATCGCAAATATTCCCGCAGGACTTTTAACCACCCTAACTTATAATCATATTTTTCACTACCCACTGCCGCACCATTAGGGACGTAAAGATTAACGATGCGGACGCGATCGAGCGTACCTGTAATAACTCGCTTTTGCTCGTCTAAAGCTACGAGTAACTCAGATTCTACACTACCGCTCTCTACTAACAGTGGTGCAAACCCAGTACTCACGTCTTGTAACGGCTGTTGGCAGAGGATAGCAACGCCGTTATAGGACTTTTGCCCAGAAGTGTATACATAGTAACCTAGATGCTCGAAGGGCGATCGCGGAAAATCTGCATCTACGACTTTGGTTTCTTGTAAACACAGTACATCTACTGGAGTTTGTCTTAACCAATCTATCACCTGCTCTAGGCGGGTACGAACCGAGTTCACATTCCAAGTGGCAATCTTCATGTATTAGGAGTCATAAGGGCAGATTATCCGTGCTGCCTGTAGCTAGTACAAGTATCTCATTGTTAAAATACGCCCGTACAGGAGTCAGGAGAAAAGAAGAATTTAGAATTTACAATTATATTCCCCTGCAAGAGCTTCTCTTGCTTTTCTTAATGACATATCTACTTACCAAAATGCAAATTGTGAATTATATGAATCGTTCATAAGTTAAACATCAATACCAAAATCCAAACATCAATAATTGGTATTCTATAATGATGAGATGAAGAAATCCTGTGGTCGTTTAACACAGTAATCGCGTTTTTTGTATTGTCGATCGCAGTAGTTTCAGTAGTCAGAAATACTTTAGCTTTTTCCTTCTTGCGATAGAAACCACATTTAAATAAAGCAACTACAATATTTATCCAATGTGAGATTAAGAGCTGAAGTAAATAAGTGTTCATTAGGTTTTGGATAGAGCAGAAGACTAATTACTGGGTAGAATTCATCACCATAAAGCCTCGTTGCATTTATTATTTTGTACTTTTCCAAGCCTGCAATGAAGCAAAGCAGCTCATCCAGGCTACATTGAAGACCCTTAGAAGAGCTGCTCTTGCTTTTTTAATTACAAGCCTATTTACTAAAATGGAGAAGATGAATTATATTAATCGTTGTTACCTTAAATATCGATATCAAAAGTTAAATGTCAAAATTTAGTATTGTTTAGCAATTGTCTGAAAAAGTCTGTTGTCTCCTAGCACAAAAGTCACTTTCTTTTGTATTCTCGATTGCAGTAGGCTTAGTAGTTAGAATATCTTTCTGCTTTCCTCCTTCTTACGAAAGAAGCCACACATAAGAACTGAAGTCACTAAAACATTCATTCAATATGAAATTAATAGACCAGATTAAACAAGTATTTGCTGGGTTTAGGGTAGCGCAGGAGACTGATTGGTGGGTAGAAATCATTACAACGAAGCCTCACTGCACCTATTATTTTGGACCTTTCTCAAGCCACGATGAAGCAAAAGCAGCTTATCCAGGCTACGTTGAAGACCTTGATGGCGAAGGCGCGCAAGGAATTGCAATCGTTATCAAGCGCTGCCAACCTACGGAGTTAACCATTTGTGACGAAGAGGAAATACAGGATAACTAGACAGTTGGGAGCCAATCGCTATCGCTACTCAAGGCTCACTTTGTTCCGAATTGAAGTGAGACTTTGAATAATTAAAGGAATGGCACTAATAAATATCAAACTGGATACAAATAAACCAACTGCGCCATCTACCCATAACCAATGCATGAGCCAGATAGCGATCGCTGCTACAATTACGCCGATCGAACTAATTAAATCTGCCAAAATATGCAGAAAAGCACCTCGGACGTTGAGATCGTGATGGCTGCTGTCGTGCAGTAAAAAGACATTAAACCCATTGACTCCCAAACCTACCCCAGCAGTTACCAACATCGGTAAACTGAGGATTTCTGTCGGTGGAGACTGGAGGCGAGAGACAGATTCAATTGCAATCCAAACGGCGATTGCTACCAGTCCCAAACCATTGAGTACAGCGGCGATAGCTTCGATCCGCATATGGGCAAAATTTTCTCCTTTAGCTGCTTGTCGCTGTACAAACCAGGCTGCTAGCAGTGATAAAGCCAAAGCAAAGCTATCTGACAGCAAATGACCGGATTCAGCTTGTAAAGCTAAACTATGACTCCAATAGCCAACACCAAACTCAATTGCGGCAAAACTGGCGATCGCGATGAGTGCCGTCCATAATAATTTAATTTTGCGATCGTAGTTGCTCAGTGTATGACAAGTGCAGCCGTGGATATCATTATGAGAATGACCATGATGAGAATGAGAATTAAGCATAGAGGATTGGCGAACTATAACTTGCGTATAATTTGTGAATTGTAATTTGTGAATTGTAATTTGTAATTAGTAATTCTATGTAGATGAGCTGTAGGGGCATACAGATGTACGTCCCTATGAGTTGACTTTGGCTGGATTTCTGGCTGAATTACTTAGTAGAGAACAACTGCTTGGGGATCGTTCCGTGAATCCCTTTCACAATATCTACTACCTGAGAAACATCAAAATCAATTGCCGCACTACCTAGCATCAGGGCATCTTGTTTTGTCATGCCATACTTCTCATTGGCAATTTGCAAGTATTCTCTGACAGATTTTTTCATGGCTTCATCCAGATCTTTGTCCAATCCGACAGCAATCCAAGCATCCTTTGTTTCTCCCATTGGGGTTGTTAACTTCATATCTTTATGCAAGATGAATTCAAACGTGGGAGTTAAGGAACACTCGATCGCCGTCAAAGCAACTTCACCATTTGCTTGAGCGCAATGGGGATCGCCAGCGTAAAATAGCGCGCCTGGAACTTGTACGGGTAAATACAAGCTCGAACCACGTCCTAGAAGTTTGATGTCCAAATTACCACCATAGTTCCCTGGTGGTACGGAATTTGCAGCATCAGCCAAATTAGCAGGCACGACACCCATTAATCCGATAAAAGGTTTCAACGGGATCTCAATTGGTGGTAGGTTGTTGGCGGGTTGAAAAATGCCCACTTCCCGCTTGGCATCTATGGCGATAACCTTGGAATATATTGGAGCCTTATTTTCAGGGTACTCTCCAGGTAATGCCCCTTTGCCGTGACGATTGGAAATTGCACCATAGGGCGATCGGTAGTTAATGGCTAGGGTCTTAATCTCCAAAACATCGCCTGGTACAGCACCCTCCACGTAAACTGGTCCAGTAATAACGTGAGGACCAGGACCAGTCTTTTTCACTTTGGCTTTAGTTTGTAGCTGATCTGAGAGGATCTGCTGTCGAGATATTGTACTTTTAGGATTTTTGGGAATGCCACCCTGGGCGAAAAACTGAACGGTGTCTCCTTGATCTGGGAGGATACCTTCATGAGATATTGTCTCCATAACCACGCGATCGCCCGATCTGACACGGGCGATGGGCTTGCTATCTGGTTTAAATAATTCTCCCCAAATTACGTTGGCGGGAGTTGAAAGAATTGTTTGCGTCCGTCCGGCGGCGATAACGGGAACTGAGAGCGAAATCGTACTCAACAATAGTATTAACCCTAAAGCCATCGCGATCGCTAGCCGCCCAGAGAGACTCCAACCGCCGATCGCTAGCCGGTCGTTTGCGATCGAGGTAAATATTTTCTGCTTGTTCACTTGCTCCTCACATTCACACTGATTTTGGCAAACTCATTCAGAAACAGGACGATTGACTGCACCAAGTTAAGCACATCGGTTCATCGACTCACTAATGCTAAATCTCTGACGTTTAGCTCGATTTATATTTTGATTGAAAATACGTTCAATTATTTGTAATAAAAGATACACATAGTCAATCTCGACATTTCAAAATGAAAGGGGCGGACAAATGCAATACTTCTCGGTTAGAGTACATAGTCTAGTCAAAATTCCATACGTCAAGCTGATGAAAAAACTTGGATTGCTATCATCCAAGCAGTTGTGACAAATAGAAAAAGCACTTCGTTTGTGGCTGGGTTTGTAGTTTGGCGATCGCAGTGTGACAAATTGCTATAACTATTTAAATGTACTCTCTACAGTTTTCCAGAGAAGAATTTCGATAATCGGGTTTATTTTGGGCTAATTGTATTGGGGAACTCACGCGATCGCGCCTTAATTAAACTGCGATCGCAGGCAGTTTTATTTTGCCTAAATTTCAAATTCAAATGCTAAATCCGCGCTCTATCAGAAATGATATGGAGGTAGACAATACCGCCTTGTGCCTATAATGCCGCTTATCCTTACAATAAGTGCATGTCTGCAATCCTAGGAACTCATCTATCGCTCAAATTGCTGTACGGGTAGTCGAACAACACCTTGGGTAACATCAAGTAATACTGCCCGATCGCCGCATCGTTTTGTCTATACTACAAAAAACTACAAAAACCGCTCTACCCTCGATTATGCTGTATAACTTCAGTACATTTACATTTTTTCAGCTACTAACTGTGTAAAGTCAAGCTATTTCCTAGACAATCGCCCCCGCAACTACCAAGCGCGATCGGCGTGAATTATAAAATTTTTATGTGAATTTTGGCACTACCTGCCTGGACTTCCAGCTATTGTCTAGAACTATAACTTGCATTCAATGGTAGCCACTAATGCTAGATATAAGTTAAAGATGGAAATAGTTTGGTAGGAGAAGCTGAAGCTATGCCCACCCCAGCGATCGCTTTCCGCAGTAGGCACTTGATGCTGACCCAATCCAGTCGTACTAGGAGTGAACTATTGACATCCGACCGATAAATCCTTAATTCTGATTTTTCAGCCGCAGCCGCTATTTTTCCTTTAGGTTCTCATGTCAACTCTCGTTATCGTCGAATCCCCCACCAAAGCACGCACCATCCGTAACTACCTACCAAGGGACTTTCGGGTCGAAGCGTCTATGGGTCACGTGCGCGACCTACCCCAATCAGCCACCGATATTCCCGCCAACGTTAAAGGGGAAAAATGGGCGCAGTTGGGCGTGAATGTGGAAAGTGACTTTGAACCGCTGTACGTGATTCCCAAGGATAAAAAGAAAATTGTCACTCAGCTCAAGGAAGCACTGAAATCTGCTGACGAACTCGTACTGGCGACAGACGAAGACCGAGAGGGCGAAAGCATTAGCTGGCACTTGTTGCAGCTACTCCAGCCAAAAGTTCCGGTCAAGCGGATGGTATTCCACGAAATTACCCAAGACGCAATCCGCAAAGCGCTGAAAGATTGCCGCACTGTTGACGAACAGCTCGTTCGCGCCCAGGAAACGCGCCGAATACTCGATCGCCTGGTAGGTTATACTCTGTCCCCTCTATTGTGGAAAAAAATTGCTAAAGGGCTATCCGCCGGACGGGTACAGTCAGTGGCAGTCAGACTTTTAGTGAACCGCGAACGACAACGCCGCGCTTTCCGTCAAGGGAGTTACTGGGATCTCAAAGCCACCTTGGAGGCGAAAGGTGAATTTGAAGCCAAACTTACCGCGCTAGCTGGTACAAAAGTCGCCAATGGCAGCGATTTTGACCCAGACACAGGGCAGATCGCCGCCGGACGCAATGTGGTTTTACTGAATGAAACCCAAGCCAGGGAACTACTAGAGCGTCTGACGGGCAAACCTTGGACGGTGACAGATTTAGAAGAACGTCCTACGACGCGCAAACCCGCACCACCCTTTACCACCTCTACCCTGCAACAGGAATCTAACCGTAAACTGCGCTTGTCAGCGCGGGACACGATGCGGGTCGCCCAAAACCTCTACGAACAGGGATATATTACCTACATGCGTACCGACTCGGTGCATTTATCCGAGCAGGCGATCGCAGCTGCCCGTAGTTGCGTCGAGCAGATGTATGGCAAAAATTATCTCAGTCCCCAACCGCGCCAGTACTCCACCAAAAGTAAAGGCGCACAGGAAGCCCACGAAGCCATTCGCCCCGCTGGGAGTAGCTTCCGCACGCCCAAGGAAACGGGTTTGAGCGGCAGAGAATTCGACCTGTACGATTTAATCTGGAAGCGCACCGTCGCAACCCAGATGGCAGACTCGCGCCAAACTCAAGTTATCGTGCAATTGCAGGTGGAAGACGCAGGGTTTAGGTCTAGTGGCAAGCGAATTGATTTTCCTGGCTTCTTACGCGCCTACGTGGAGGGTTACGACGACCCAGAAGCAGCATTAGAAGATCGGGAAGTCATTCTACCACCGCTGAAAAAAGGCGATCGCCCCGACTGCAAAAACCTAGAGGCGATCGGTCACGAAACCCAACCCCCTGCGAGATATACGGAAGCTTCCCTCGTCAAAACCCTAGAAAGCGAGGGCATCGGTCGCCCCAGTACCTACGCCAGCATCATCGGCACAATTGTAGACCGAGGCTATGCCCAAATCGTCAGCAACGCCCTCGTTCCTACTTTCACCGCCTTTGCCGTCACTGCCTTGTTAGAACAGCATTTTCCTGACTTGGTAGACCCTAGCTTTACTTCCAAAATGGAGCAAACCTTGGATGATATTGCCACGGGTGAAGCAGCTTGGTTGCCATATCTCCGCAAGTTTTATTCTGGTGATGCGGGATTGGAAACTCTGGTTAAGGCACGGGAAAGCCAAATTGAAGCCAATGTTGCTAGAACAGTCGCCTTTGATGACTTAGAAGCAAAAGTCCGCATCGGTAGCTATGGCCCCTATATCGAAGCACAGAACGGCAGCGATACTGTGACTGCTTCCATTCCTAAAGACTGGACTCCGGCAGATTTAGATGCCGAATTAGTGGAAAAGTTACTCAAACAGAAAACCGAAGGACCCGACAAAGTAGGGATTCACCCTGAAACTGGAGAGCCGATCTATGTCAAAATCGGTCCTCACGGTCCTTACGTGCAACTAGGGGAAAAAACTGAGGATAAGCCCAAACCCAAGCAAGCCTCGTTGCCTAAAGGTGTCACGCCTGATAACCTCACCCTAGAGACAGCTGTTGGTTTGTTGTCTCTACCTCGGCTACTCGGGACTCATCCAGCAACGGGGGGCAAAATTCAAGCTAGTATTGGACCCTATGGTCCCTATGTCGTCCACGACCAAGGTAAGGAAGGCAAAGACTATCGATCGCTCAAATCAACTGACAATGTTTTGACAGTGACTCTAGAACGGGCGCTAGAGATTCTTGCCGAACCCAAGAAAGGACGACGTACCAGCAGCAAATCCAAACCAGCATTACGCGAGTTGGGCGCTCATCCGGGGGACGGAGAACCAGTCAATATCTTCGAGGGTCCCTACGGGCTTTATGTCAAGCACGGTAAGACTAATGTGGGATTACCAGAGGGGCAAAAAGTGGAAGATATGACTTTAGATAAGGCGTTAGAACTATTAGCCTCAAAGGAATCGAGTGCTAAAAAATCGACGACGCGCAAATCTACTAAGGCAAGTGCTAACGGGAATGGTAAAGCTGCAACTACAGCTAAGAAAAAAACCGCTAGCAGTAGCACTCGCAAGACCACGACTGCTTCTAAGTCAAAAACTAAGTCTTCATAGATTCTTAACTAGTTATAAATTCGAGCGTAGAGGTGCAAGAACTTGCGTCTCTATTTTTTTGGGAGATACGGGATACACCCGTATTTATACGGTCGTCGATCGCAATTCCTAGAAGTTGAAATAAAAATGCATAGCTATAGCTATCAGTGCGATCGCGACTCCCATAAATTGGTTTCTAACATGAAGATTCGTCAAAAGTTAACCATAGGTTTTGTCGGGACTTCTTTATTAGTAGGCTCGATCGGTTGTCTAGCATTGGTTGTCGATAAAAATATTCACAATCGTATAGATCGAATCCAGAAAAAATATATTTATGAATTCGAGTTTTCTGGTCGGGCGATCGCTGACATACAAGCGGTGAATGTAGCAACGCATAAACTTTCAATTGGAGAAATACATATATATAGTAGAGGAGAAGTCGTTGCACTAATTGAATCTAAATTAAACAAGATAGAAAATAATATAGATGATAGAATTCAGAAAAACGATCCGGTATTAATAACAAGTTTTGAAACCGACCTTACGAGGGAAGAGTCTGAAAAAAGTTATCAAAGTCTTAAATTATTAAAAGCAAATTTTTTCAGATACAAAACTCTTGTCACGCAATATTTACAGCTCCTATCAACTAATGAGTGGGATGCAAAGCAGCTTTTGGCAGATAAATTAGAATGGTATGTAGAAAAAAGCTTATTGCCCGCGATCGAGGAATACAGGCAGCGTGCTGAAAATAGCTTATCAACTGAAGTTAGAGAAACCGAAAAAATGTTTCTCATGGGGGAGCGTGCGATCGTCTCCTCAACTTTAGCTGCTGTCATAACTGCCATTGTTGTAGGTTATTTCATTTCTCGTTCTATTCTCAAACCAATCGATAAGCTAAAAGCAGCAGCTACTCAGGTTGGAGAAGGTCATTTAGAAACTAGGGTGGCGATCGATTCTCACGATGAACTCGGAGTTTTAGCTGATGCTTTTAATCACATGATATTAGGTTTATCTAGAACAACAGTATCTCAAATCTATTTAGATAAAATTCTCAGTTCAATGTCAGATTTACTGATTGTAACTAATCCAGAACGCATTGTTACTAAGGTAAATCAAGCAACACTCAATTTACTAGGGTTTTCAGAAAGCGAATTACTCGGTAAATCGATCGATTTTTTTCTCAGCCAAAACACAAACTTGAGTGTTTATACATTAGCCGATCGCGGGTTAAATCTCAATCTTGAAACCTACCTATTAACAGCCGAAGGTAGAGCGATTCCAGTATCTTTTAGTTCTTCTGCTATTGTGGACGAACAGGGTAACAAGCAGGGGTTCGTTTGTGTAGCGCGAGATATCACTGAAAAGCAAAGAATAGAAGCGGCAATGTTACAAGTCAGAATCGCTGAAGCTGCCAAAGCAGAAACCGATCGAGCTTTGCAACAAGAAAAGCATTTGAATGAGATGAAAAGCAAATTTATCTCTATAGCTTCTCATGAATTTCGCACACCATTAACCACAATTCTATCTTCGACAGAGTTAGTACGAGATTACGGCTATAAATGGACGGAAGAGCGCAAAAACCAACATTTTCAGAGAATTGCTAATTCTGTAAAACATATGACCGGACTCTTAAATGATGTACTTTTAATTGGTAAAGCAGAAGCTGGAAAAATTGAATTCGATCCCCACTCGATTGATGTCGTCAGCTTTTGTCAAGAACTCATAGAGGAAATAGAAATAATTGCCAAAAACCATAAGGTCTTATTTCATTGCAAGCGTCAGTATATCCATGCTTGTATGGATGAAAAGCTCCTGCGACACATTTTTAGTAATTTGCTCTCAAATGCAATCAAATATTCTCCTAAGAGGGTGTTTGAAAAGTGGGTTGGGTAGTAAAAAAGCTCACTCGGTGTAAGCTGCGAATAACTAGTACACAGCACCGAGAGAGCGACATGAGTAAAGCTTATCCCAGCAACTTGACTCTTGCCCAATATGAATTTCTGAGTGACATGATTCCAGAGCCTAAACTAGGTGGTCGTCCCCGTACAGTCAATATGTGGGAGATTTTCAACGCAATTTTCTA